>JAHJLN010000274.1 GCA_018821715.1 Pseudomonadota bacterium
CCGGCGCCGGCGGATTTTCGGAAACACAAACGGCATCTGCCGCTGTCGCCGCAACCGCGGCCGCGGGAACCCAGCCGGGAGAAAAAGAAGGCGAAGAAAAGCATTTCTCTTTTGAGTCCCCTTTTGAACTCAAAGAGGTGGTGCAAAAACTTTTACAATACTCTAATAATTATATTGCAAATCAGCTTCTATTGACCCTTGGCGCAAAAACATATCAGGCACCGGCCACCATTGAAAAGGGAGTCAAAGCGCTTAACCATTTTGCAAAACAATTTCTGGGATTCAAGCATCTTACCCTTTTAGAAGGTTCAGGCCTTTCAAGGTCAAACAAGATTACCCCTGACCAGATGATAAAGATTCTGATTAATTTTTTGCCATATCATTTATTGTTGAACCGACAGGAAAATGAATTTTATAAAACCGGAACGCTTTCAGGGGTCAGAACAAGGGCGGGTTATATTTTAGGAAAGGACAACCGGCTTTACCCCTATGTTATCATGATAAATCAAAAGAACACAGGGTATGACACCATTCGAAAGGATCTAATCAACAGGGTTTCCCAAATGATTCAACAGCCCGTAGGTCAATGATAAAAAAAGTAAGGTTCCGGTATTTAGAATCTGGGTGTCAAACATCCCGCCTAAAAAGAGAACAATACAAGTTGAGAAAGCAAAATATCCCAGCGCTGTCTTTCTTGATTTCCATGAAATCTTAACCATACTCCAGAACAGCCAGAAACAGGCTGCAATCCCGAAAATTCCATAACTTGCGCCCATGTACAAAAAATTATTGTGGGGATGTTCAACCATGTGTCCTTTTGCTTTGGTAATTTCTGCAAGGCCGCCCGTTCCAACGCCGATAAAAGGATGTGCCAATATAATTTCAACTGTTTCATGAACCATAAAAAACCTGGGCGCTTTATCAACATTTTCACCCTTTAAAATTTTTTCCTTTTGTTCATTTAGTGTGGTGACCGTGTCTTTTATCACGGCTCTGACAACAGGAGAGAGTAAAAGCAAACCAACAAGAAGTATACTCATCAAAATTTTAAGTTTCACAGAAAATTTATTCATCAAATTATTGGCAACCAATGGAGAAAGAATTGCAAAGATAAGATATCCGGCTCTGCCCTTGAGAACTGCCAGGTGAAATACAAATGCAAGGATCAGAAAAAACAAAACAAGTTTGCTTTGCCATGATTCAGCCTTTTTAAAATAGAATGAGGCCATCATAATTCCAATGATCAGGTACATGCAGATCAGCGTATGTACCACACCAAAACCGAGAAACCCTTCTTTAATTGGAGGCATAATACCAACAAATTGTATCAGGGCAAGAAAAGCCCCCATTAAAAGTCCGGCCCAGAACCATTTCAAAAGAAAGGTCAGCCGCTTTTCATCAAAAGCAATCCCTGCCGTTAAAAATACTGCAACCCAGTACTTTGTTTTAAGGGCATAATCCATTCCAAGATCAAAGTTTTCAGAATACAAAAGCCCTGCCCAGGGCAAGACTAAAAAAGGGATCACAGGGTAAAACCAGGATTGCCTGACAATCGATGGGATACAGCGTATCTTTCCTGAAATAATCCATACAAGGGCGGCAAGTCCCAGGGAAATCAACGGGGGAGCCGTTCCTGTGGGCAAAAGTAAGAAGGTTAAAACGATCAAACCAAACATTAAATCGTCCGGTTTAATGTTTGACAGTTGCTGCTTTAACTTCTGCATGTGTTATGATAGTTCTAAAAGGGTTAAAAAGTGTCGGCTCAATAAATCGATCGTTTTTCAATATAGGCGTAAGCACTGTGGTTATGGATGGATTCAAAATTTTCCGCGCTCACGGAAAACCAGGTAATATTGTCATCCTCCATTAACTGTTTTGCAACATCCCTTGCTATATCTTCCACAAATTTAGGATTGTTGTAGGCTTTTTCAGTAACAAACTTTTCATCTTCTCTTTTCAATACGGAAAAAATATCACAGGATGCAGAGGATTCAACAAGCTTGACAATCTCTTCTATCCATATAAATTTCTTAAATCTAGTGCTGACCAGCACTTCTCCTCGCTGATTATGGGCTCCATATTCACTGATCTCTTTTGAACACGGGCATACGGATGTGACCGGAACGGCAACTTTTAAAACTATATCTGTATTCTTTTTTCCATTTGAAGCCCCTAATATTGAACAGGTATAATCCATAAGACCCTTAGAACCTGTTTCAGGGGAATTTTTTTCAATAAAATAGGGAAATGTAATTTCAATATGGGAAGATTGTGCCCCGAGAATTTCTTTCATGTCTTCAAGGATATTGGTTAAAGATTCCAAGGATACCTTGGTCCTGAACAGATGCAGTATTTCAACAAATCTGCTCATATGGGTGCCTTTGCAGTGATGCGGCAAATCCACATACATACTGATCTGAGCAACAGTGGATTGCAGTCCCATTGTTTTGTCCAGGACTTTAATGGGATATTTCAAGCCCTTTATCCCGACTTTATCTATTGGGATATTCCGGTAATCCGGTTGATTTTGTATATCTATCATTTTTAGTATCTAAAAGATATTCAGTTGCAACGTTGCTCATTGCCCTGAATATATTGCCTTTTATATGTTTATTATGTTTATACAGCGTTTCAAGCATACTTCTTATCTCGCTGCGTTTTGTCATATTTGCACTGGGACAATTATTTACAAACTCCGGCAGATTAAGCCTTTGGCCAAACAACGCAATATCTTTTTTCTCTACATATGACAATGGTCTGATTATATCAAGGGCCCCATTGAAAAAAGATTGTTTCGGCTTCATCGTACCGATTTTGCCGGCGTAAAAAATATTAATGAATAAAGTTTCAATAATATCATCTTTATTATGCCCAAGGGCAATCTTTTGGCAACCGGTTTCTTTTGCAATTTCAAAGAGTCTTTTTCTTCTGAGGTAGGAGCATAGGAAACAAGGATTTTCCCTGTTTTTATCTGAGTGTGCGATCACACCGTAATCTGTATAGTCAATTTTTAATTCACCATATGCCGTCTCGATATAGTCTTTGAGTGTATCGGCAAATGATCCTTCAAATCCGGCATCAATATATACGGGTAAGATATCAAAATGAACAGGTGCCTTTTTTTTCAAAGAAAATAGAAGGTTTAACATTGCCTGACTATCCTTGCCGCCGGATATGCCGACAAGGATCCTTTCATTTTCCAAGATCATGTCCCAGTCATGAATTGCCTTTCCAACTGCATGATCTATTCTTTTTTTCAGGCCGGTTTTCAAACCTTTTCAACAACTATTCGTCTTCTTGCTTTTCTTGTTTTTTTGCAATGACCCTGCCTGCAGCAATCTCTCTTAAAACAGTAACAACATCTTCATTCTTGGATGATTTTACCAACAGTTCCGCGCCTTCTCTGACCTGTCTGACTCTTTTTGCAGCCAGATGAACAAGCGTGAATCTATTATCGACATTTTTCAAACAATCTTCTATTGTAACTCGTGCCAACTTAGCACCTCCAAAATTTTAAAGGATATCTATTATCTCATATAGTCTTTTGCCGCCAGGAGCTTGTACAATTGCTTCCTCTCCGGGTTTCTTACCTAAAATAGCAACGCCCACAGGGGAAGATACGGATATTTTACCCTGTTTTATATCTGCCTCATCAGGACCAACAATCATGTACTCTATTTTTTCTTCTGAATCCAGGTTTTCAAGAAGAACTCTGCTGGCAAACCGTACAGAATCTTTTGGGACTGTCTCAGGATCAATTATTCTTGCATTCCCAATTTTATAACTGATTTCCCCGATCCTGCCTTCAAGGAAAGATTGTCTCTCCTTTGCGGCATGGTATTCGGCATTTTCCGACAGATCACCATGGGCCCTGGCCACTTCAATTGCTTTAATATTTTCAGGCCGCTCAATTGTTTTTAATCTTTCAAGTTCTTTTTTCAAGGCTGCATAGCCTTGTTTTGTAATGGGTAATTGCTCCAAACTAAAATCTACTCCGTATGATTAAGCTACTATTTATAAAATTCTTCGTCAATTTGAGTCTTAGTATTCTCTTTTAATGGTGAAGGGTAAATCAAAGATAAAAAAGGACCGGAAATCACATATGACAAAAACACAACAAACAACAGGATATAAGGTTCAGCAGCAATAAACGCAATAATGAGAATAAGCCCGACCAGCTTATTAAATTTCATGCTCTTAAAAAAAGAGACCTTTTTCAGGCTTTTATATCGAAATGAACTGACCATGCAAAAAGAAAGGGCGAACATCATCACTATCAGGATCAGTTTATAGGACTCCGGGTCGATTCCCAGCCGAAAGAAAAAAAGAGTAGTTGAAACAATCATTGCAGCGGCTGCCGGAATGGGCAGACCCTCAAAATCATTGCCGGATGAACAACTGGTGTTGAATCTGGCAAGCCTTAATGCACCACACATGGTAAACAAGAGTGCTGCTGACCAGCCATATCTTCCAGTGGTCTCAAACGCCCATAAAAGCATTAAAAGCGCCGGAGCCAATCCAAACGTAATCAGATCGGCAAGTGAATCATATTCAACACCGAATTTACTGGTTGTATGGGTCGCCCTGGCAATTTTTCCGTCTAGCAGATCAAACACAGCGCCAACTAATATGGCAATGGCTGCATCAACAAATCTTAGTTGAACAGATGCGGTAATTGAATAGTATCCACAAAATAAATTCATGGAGGTAAATAAATTGGGGAGAATATAAATACTTTTTCTGATATTCTGCTGATGCATTATTTCTTTTTATCCTCCCTTATTTCAGGTATCCGATGATAGTAGATCCTGCCTTTGTTTTTTCACCAAGGCTTACGGCAACATCAAAATCAAAAGGCAGATACAAATCAAGACGGGATCCGAACTGGATCATCCCGTACCGATCTCCCTTTTTCAGCATTTCACCCTCTTTGGCACAATTGACAATTCTTCTGGCAATAAGCCCGGCAATCTGAACCACTGCAAAGCTTGCATCACCGGCTGTCTTAATAATGATTGCATTTCTTTCATTGTGAATGGATGCCTTGTCAAAAGAAGCATTCATAAACTTTCCCGGATGATATAAAACCTTTTGAACCTTCCCGTCAAAAGGAACCCGATTCACATGAACATTAAACACATTCATGAAAATACTGACCTTGATGCAGGGATCGGAAAAGTATTCGCATTTTTCCTGTTTTTCAACAATAATGACCTTTCCGTCCGCAGGAGAAATAAGGCTTTTCTCTTCCTGCGGCACTTCTCGATCCGGATCTCGAAAAAACCAGCAGACAAACAGCGTAACTGCCAGAGAAATCCAGGCAAAGATACTCCACCCAAAATAAAAAAGCATCCCTGTAATGAGGATGGTTATAAAAATAAATTTCAGGCCGGGTTGGGCAACAGGTAAAATTGCTCGTGCCGGCCATTTTGAATTATCCATAAGTTAACTTTCTGTCACTAAATCCCGGCCATAGTATCAAAAAATCCATTACAATGTCAATATCCTTGTTTTTCAGCAAATTGCAATTGGGCATCTGACTTTCTAATATAACTTGGCGTAAGAATATTGTCCGGCTGATTTAAAAAATTTTCTTTTGAACATAACGATAAAATCAATGCAGTTGCACTCACAGAATCCAAAAAATCGTGGGCAATAAGAGGACGGCAGGCTGTTTGTTCAATGATTGGCTTATATGCTTTTGATCCAGATCCTGCGAACAGGACAGACCCTTTTGTCATTCCAATGGCTTCCTGCGGACTGACAACCCTTTCCTGGCTTTTAGACACCAACCTGCCCTGATCAAACTGATAAACGGCACAATAGACTTCATTTCTTCTGGCATCCATCATGACACAAACGGGAACAGAGGAATGAACAAACCTGAACGCTATGCCGTCAAGGCTTGAAACACCTGCTGCAGGTTTTTCCATAGCATAGGCCAATCCCTTGATCACACTGATGCCGATTCGAAGTCCGGTAAAACTGCCTGGCCCTTTTGCTGCAACAAACCCATCCATATCATCAAGTTTTATCCCGGCTCGTTTTTCAAGCAGATGTTCAATCATTTTCACCAGCCGCTTGGAATGGGTCAGCTTGGCATTCCAGAACTCTTCACAGACAAGTGCCTTGTCATCAGTAATTGCCAGGCTGCATCCCTGCTCTGCCGTACTCAGGGAAAGTAATTTCAACTTATTTAACCTTTTTCTTGTCCGATTTTTCCTCAAGGGCAATCTCAAGGACCTGCATAATATCCTTAACGCAGGTAAATTTTATTTTATTTTTGATAACCTTTGGCATATCATATAAGTCATACCTGTTTTTCTCAGGAATGATAATGTGGTCAATCCCTGCCCTTAAGGCACCAAGCGCTTTTTCTTTCAGCCCGCCAATGGGAAGAACTCTTCCTCTCAAAGAAATTTCACCTGTCATTCCCACTTTATTATTCACTTTTCGGCCGGTAAACGCTGAAATCAATGCCGTTGCCATGGCAATACCGGCAGAAGGGCCGTCTTTGGGAATGGCGCCTGCAGGTACGTGAATATGAATATCGTTATTGTCAATATCTTCTTTATCAATATCAAATTTGTCTGCATTGGCTTTTGTATAGGTAAGC
Source organism: Pseudomonadota bacterium (assembly GCA_018821715.1). Classification (GTDB taxonomy): domain Bacteria; phylum Desulfobacterota; class Desulfobacteria; order Desulfobacterales; family Desulfobacteraceae; genus Desulfobacula. Next base: position 6,617 of record JAHJLN010000274.1, read on the forward strand.
GCAGCCCTTGCTGATTCCTGCATCACATCACCGATCTGACCTGTGACCAGCAATTCTCCTTTTCCCTGGTAGAGAGACACTTCAATATAAAGCTGCTCTCCACCGACTTCAGTCCATGCAAGCCCTGTTGCCAGACCGACCTGACTTTCTTCCTGGTCAAGCTCGGTTACATATTGTGGCGGGCCCAGATATTTTGTCAGCGTTTGCTTGGTTATAGAAAATTTACCTTTTTTGCCTTCTGCAATTTTTCTTGCAATTTTTCTGCAAATGGCATCCAGTTTTCTTTCCAAACCCCTTAAACCGGCTTCCAGGGTATAGTCTGCAATAATTGCCTCCATTGCCCCGGAGCTGAAATGGATAGATCTGCGGATCAAACCGTTATCTTTCAATTTTCTTGGCAAAAGATGTTGTTCTGCAATCACTTTTTTCTCCTGCCGGGTATACCCGGAAATTCTTATCACTTCCATTCTGTCCAGTAAGGCAGATGGAATCGTATCAGACATATTGGCGGTAAGAATAAAAAGCACATTGGAAAGATCAAAAGGCATATTCAGATAATGATCTGAAAAATCAAAATTCTGTTCAGGATCAAGGGCCTCTAAAAGAGCGGAAGACGGATCTCCCCTGAAATCATTTCCCAGCTTGTCGATTTCATCCAGCATAAATACCGGGTTGTTTGTATCGCATTGCCTTAATCCTTGTAAAATCCTTCCCGGCATGGAACCGATATAGGTTCTTCTGTGCCCCCTGATTTCCGCCTCATCCCGAATTCCGCCCAAAGAGACCCGGTGAAACTTGCGGCGCATGGCTTTGGCAATGGCTTTTCCCAGCGAGGTTTTCCCGACACCCGGAGGCCCGACAAAACAGATGATCTGCCCCCTTTTTTTGGGGTTCAATTTTCTGACACTCAAATACTCAAGAATTCTTTCTTTTACCTTGTCCAGACCAAAATGATTTGTATCCAGGACTTCCTTTGATTTTTTGATATCAAGAAAATCTTTTGTCGCCTTGCTCCAAGGCAGTTCTACAATACAGTCAAGATAGGTTCTGACAACCGAAGCTTCAGACGAGTCCGAATGCATCTGTTCAAGACGTTTCAGTTGTTTTTTTGCCTCTTTTTCACAGTCTGGCGGCATTCTGCATTTTTTGATCTTTGCCTTAAACTCTGCTATTTCAGCAAGCTTATCATCGCTTTCCCCAAGCTCCTTGTGAATTGCCTTTACCTGTTCTCTAAGATAATAATCCCTTTGATTTTTAGAAATCTCATCTTTGACATCGGTTTGAATTCTGGCTTGAACCGTTGAAAGATCCAATTCTCTTGCCAGAAGATCATTCACCTTTTTTAACCGTTCGGTTGAATCAATAATTTCAAGTAAACTTTGAGCATCTTCAACTTTCAAATTCAAATTAGAAGCAACAAGATCCGCCAGTTTCCCCGGAGATTCAATATGAGACAGCAACTCCCCTACATCTCCTGAAAGCTCCCCTTTAAGGGCCAGTAACTTTTCACTGGCCTCTTTAACATTCCGCATCAAGGCTTCATCTTCAATATTGAGTTCCAAGGGATCTGTATCTGTCAAAAATTCAATGTGGACTTTAAAAAAAGATCTTTTTTTGACATATTCCAATGCCTTTGCCTTGGCTATTCCCTGCACAAGCGCTTTAATTCTGCCATCGGGCAGTTTGATCATCTTTTGAATTCTGCCGACCGTACCAATAGTATACAGATCCTCAACGGTTGGTTTTTCCAGTTCTGAATCTTTCTGGGCCGTGAGAAATATATAACGATCATATTCAACACTTTCTTCAACCGCCCGAATGGACTTTTCCCTTCCAACAAATAATGGCAGCAGCATATCTGTAAACACGACAATATCTCTCACCGGCATCATGGGAAGGATGGTTGGAATATCCTCTATGTTGCTTTCTTTTTCTATAATTTCAATTAGATCATCAATATCTGCTTCAGCCATTTTTGCTCCTTTTATTCATATAAAAACACTGTATACAACTATTTTGCTATAACTTTGCATTCAGTGATTGACAGTCATCTTTTGATACCTTCACATTTGTGACTTTACAATAAAACATATTTCACTTTTTACAATATCCTTGCAAATTTTTTTTTAACGTCAGATAAAGATGAGCAACATAACTTAAAGAATAAAGTGAACATGAATTATGACAAATTATTTTTTTCTACCTGAAGTGTTTATTTTTACATTTGGCGCTTGTATTGGAAGCTTTTTAAATGTTTGTGTTTACCGGATCCCTGAAGACAAATCCATTGTTACCCCCGGCTCTTTTTGCCCCAATTGTAATACCAGCATTCCATTTTACTGCAATATTCCCATATTGAGTTATCTGTTTTTAATGGGCCGCTGTAAATTCTGCAGGCATCTGATATCCGTAAGATACCCTTTAATAGAAGCGCTGACCGGTTTCTTTGCCCTGTTTATTTTCCAAAAATTCGGAATAACGCCTGTCGGCGGTTTTTGGTTTGTTTTCATCAGTGTTTTAATCACCATCTCCTTTATTGATATTGATCATCAAATTATCCCTGACATTTTGTCTGTTCCGGGTATTCTAATATTTTCCTCATCTTTTTATTTTTTACCTGAAATGACAATTAAAAATACATTATTGGGCATTCTTGCCGGTGGCGGCAGTTTATATGCCGTAGCCCTTTTATATTATTTGCTGAGAAAACAAGAGGGCATGGGTGGCGGTGATATCAAACTATTGGCCATGATCGGTGCGGCAACAGGAATTAAAGGTGTTTTTTTTACGATTTTTGCAGGTTCATTATTCGGCACTATTGCAGGCTTTTTGATCATGCTTTACACAAAAATAGCAGATACGAAATTAAGAATTCCTTTTGGTCCTTTTTTATCGTTAGGCGCAATTGTATATATTTTCTATGGAAAACAATTAATTCAATGGTATTTGCTGCTGATTAGCAACTGATGCAGCTTTTAACTATAGCATACTTCTATCACCACCTTGCCCTTTGTCGTCCTGAAGGGAAGCGCAAGGACATGCGGCACACCTTGGATATGCTCAATTAAAGCATCCTGTCCGAGTATGATTTCCTTAAACTTTACTTTTACTTTTTTGCCCATTTCAGCAAGTTTTGTCGTCACATGTCCTGCTACCATATTACTGATCTCACCCACCGCATCATGGATTTCTTCATTGATCTGGGTCATATCCTCACCAAACATCGCTGAAACGATTCCAAGAATACTTTTTTTAGAAAAGCTTATGGCAGCTGTTCCGGAAAGATCGCCGGAAATTTCAATGAGCCCGGAAATATCGCCCTGTGATTTTCGATCTTTTTTCAAAAAAGGGGTTTCAGGTTTGACTTTTACAAAAGCGGTTGTATCTAAAATATGTAACGTACCCTCAATAAACGGATTAACCAGTATTGCATCCATATTTCCCTCCTGTTTTTATCAATTTTATGTTTTTTTTTTAATCCTTGCAAGAAATTTCAAAAAAAATGTGAATAAAGACTTGACACGCACTTCTCAACGACGTAACGTACGCTAAAAAGCTGATTCAATTTTATTAACGGTAGGAAACTGGTTTAACGACAAATTTTAGTATTTCAAAATTTCTAAAACCTAAAAAAAGGAGTGATCAAGATGAACAAAGGCGATTTAATCAACAAGGTTTCAGAAGTACTTAACAGTAAAAAAGAAGCTCAGGCTGCAGTCGACTGCACAATCAAAGCAATTACAGAAGCCCTTTCTAGCAATGACTCTGTTACACTGGTAGGTTTTGGAACATTCAAAACAGCTGAAAGAAAAGCCAGAAAAGGAAGAAATCCTCAAACAGGCAAAGAAATCAACATTCCAGCTAGAAATGTACCAAAATTTGTCCCCGGAAAAGCATTAAAAGACTCTGTAAAATAAAACCTACTGAATTCATTCAGGCAGTATTTGTTAATAATCAGATACTGCCTGAATAATTTTAGTGCCATGGGCTTTAATGTAGACACAATATTTCTACCCTCAGTAGGGGTGGATATGGTTTTTAATATGAATTCTCTGGCACCATATTCCAGATCATCCATTATTTACGATGTTGATTTTAAAAAAAATGAAATTATCATAGCCCAGCCGCTCATACCTTTTTCAAAAGATACCTCCTTCAAAGAATTAGACTTGACCACCATTATTCAAGACAAAAATAGAAGAATAAGAGTTGGGATAAAGTGTTGTCGCTATAAAATGATTGACCGCTATGCGCTTGCCAATAAAACAATTGTATCTGCTGTCCTGTTGACATACGAATTACCTGTAAAAGAAACCAATATCAGATCTGCTTTTCGATTACCGGTGAATACAAAATACATCATTAAAGGTAAGCTTTTATACGGCAACCTTGAATATTTTACTCCAAGGGACTTTTCCATTAGAGATATCTCTCTTACAGGACTTGGTCTTGTTATTCCAAAGAAAAGAAATAAAAACTTAAACTCCCTGCTCGAACTTAAAATCAATGAAGAAATAATGGTTGGAATCATTCTGGTCAATGTGAGCCAAAACAAACCTGTCGGCACGCTTCCCGTCAAGACACAAATCATCAGAATCAATTCCAACTACTCGGATACACACTCGCTGGTAGGGTTAAAAATTCTAAATCTTGGAAAAGAAAAGGAAACCATTTTAAACGGATTTATTCATGACGCCCAGATTGATGAGCTCAAAAGGCTGAGTGGAAGAAATTTATAATTGTTCAATATACCCTTTTAGCCAGCTAAGCATCTTTGTTTGATCCAGACTCGGATTCACAAGCTCCTCTTTTAATTCTTTCAGCTCCTGCAACCCTTGTTTGCAGTTAAATTTCATATCGTTTTTATATCCGACAATTTTATCGTCTTCCATAAAAGATCTGAGTCTGTTAACGCAAAGGATATCCTCAGCTTCTTTTGATTGCTCAATGGTATTCACAAAATTTCTAGCCAGAATACGATTGGCCAAAATTTTTATTCTTGGGCTTAAAATTTTATTTAAACTATCTTTTTTTTGATGTGCCAAAGTCTTATGAAATAAATTGCTTTGTTTTTTCTCCTGAGCCAAAAAAAAACCATCCTGATAAAGTGCTGCATCCGGGTCTATTTCCGGAATAAAGGGATATTTATAGGCACAGTGGTAGTCAATAAACTCAAAAAATTTTCCCCAATGACGACAAAGCCTTATTATATTGTCTTGGGCAGATTGTTGGGAAGACTTTGGCAGTTTATTCCAGAATCTTTCCAGGGTCGGCAATACAATCAATGCATCCCCGTAACGTTTTCTTATCACAAATGTATCTATCAAATCCACATTGGAATTGATGCCTAAAATATCGTCCAGATCAAGTCGCAACCACAGACTTTGGTTTTTATAAGTCATGGATTGACCCAGGTGGACAACAGGGGCCAGATAATTCAGCTTAGGTCCGAAAGATGCTGCTACCATAAGGCCGATCGTAAATCGCCTGTTTTGAACGTCAAATCCCTCTTCAATGCAATTTATTCTTACTTCATCTCGAGTTTTATTAAAAAAATCAAGGCAGTATTTCCAGATATCCTTTTGTTGAAAAAGCGTTTTGCTCAGTGCGATAACCGCTTCAACATCATTCATTGCCTCATGGGCTCTGCCAGATGTTGCAAAATCATTTTCACGGGCAATCAAATCAAGCCTTAAGCTTGGTTTCCCATCCTTTTGAGGCCATTTCATACAATCTGGGTGGAATACTCTGAAAATAACAGTGATGGGCAAAACATCCATTCTTAAGCACCCGTTATGGTATTGATGCTGATAGGGGTCCAAAAGATTGCGGTAAAACATGAACCTTAAAAAATCATCATCAAATCCTAGCGAATTATACCCAAGGCTTATGGTATCAGGTGTATTTAATAGAGCATGAATCTTAAGGGCTGCTTGATATTCATTTATCCCAAGATCCAATTCATTCAGGGTTAAGCCATGGATTAAAAAAGCTCTTGGGGACGGCACAATATCTTTACGCAAACGGATGGTGATAGTTTGTCTGTCAATTTCATTAAGTTCAAGATCAGTTCTGATGCAGGCAAATGTTAAAATTTGATCAAAGGCAGGATTTAATCCACTGGTTTCAATATCATAAAACAGATAGGTCTTCATATTTATTTTTCATTCCCCATCACGCAAAAAAGGGGCAAAAAAGAAATCTTTTTTGCCCCTGGTAATTTTGTGTCAAATGGTACGATTTTGTATAAAAAAGACTATCTTTTTGAAAACTGGAAGCTCGCTCTTGCGCCTTTTTTACCGTATTTTTTACGTTCTTTTGTCCTTGAATCCCTTGTAAGGAATCCCGCACTTTTTAAAACACCTCGAAGATCAGGGTCTAAACTCACCAGCGCCTTGGATACCCCAAGACGAATAGCACCTGCCTGACCGGATTTTCCACCCCCCATAACAGTAACTTTAATGTCAAAAGTATCACTGTTTTCTGTAAGAACCAAAGGAGATGCAAGCAAATCTCTTGTTACATTCAATTCAAAGTATTCATTCAGATCTTTATTATTGACTATAATCTTACCATTTCCGGGTGTTAACCATACTTTGGCTACAGAATCTTTTCTTTTACCAGTCGCGTAAAATACGTTTCCACTTTCCATTGATGATTATTGCGTCCTTTATTTCTTAAATTTCAACAACTTCAGGTTTTTGAGCAGCATGAGGATGCTCGTCACCTGTGTATACAAACAATTTTTTACCCAGTTTTCTTCCAAGCCGATTTTTAGGAAGCATACCTTTAACCGCTTTTTTAATAAGCTCTTGAGGTTTTTTTTCAAGCAGATCTTTTGCTGTTTCGGATTTAATACCACCCACATACCCTGAATGACGATAGTATCTTTTTTGCTCCAGCTTATTCCCCGTCATACGGATTTTATCAGCATTAATTACAATAATCCAATCCCCTGTATCAACATGGGGCGTGAAAAGGGGATTATGTTTTCCACGGATTCTATAAGCCACCTGGGATGCAAGTCTGCCAAGAATTTTATCTTTTGCGTCAACAACACACCAGTTTTCTTTGTTGTCTGACCTTTTTGCACTATATGTATATTTTTTCAATTTTCTCAACGCTCCTCTTCGTAAACACAATCAGCAACATTTACATAATTTTCATGCCTATGTCAAGCAGAATTTAAAGTTCTATTTGTTTTCCTTGCTTTGATTTCTGACTGCCAAACCCATTCATATCTTTCCCTGCTGACAATTTGCTGGAGGTTTTGCAGGATACCTCTGCATTTAAAATCCCGCCATTTTCAACAATAAGATCCATACACTCTACTTTTCCGGCACAGGTCCCTGTTGCAAGAATAATCAACTCTTTAGAGGCTGTGACTTCTCCTTGAAAATTACCGCCGATGGTAATGCTGGATACTTTTGTTGAACTGGAATTCACCTGTCCGTCTTCTGCAATAATCACAACATCCCCTTCAATGGTACCGGTGACATGACCTTTAATAATCAGCTTTCCGCTGCTTTTTATTGAACCTTCAATCTTCAGCTCTTTATCAATAATTGAAAGGTTTTCATTGGTTTTCTTTCCCACTTTATATCTCCTCGTTTGCCTGTGATTGAATATCTACAAATATTTTTCCGACTTCTTTTCCATTCAAGGTTGTTAACACATAATACTGCCGACCCTTTTTTTTCAACGAGTAGCGTGTCAGCAAAGACCCTTCAGATGTATCTATCACGTAGCCTCTGTCTTCACCATTATTGTTATGAAGATTCCCGATGAATCCTTTAAAATTAACGATATATTTTGACGGATCCACTTTGCCGGTAAGGATGTCCTCAATAATCAGTTTATCTCCTCTACGGATACTTAAATGACTATAGTTATCTATAATCTTAGTTTTGCCGTTTATGATCAATTTATATCTTATCTCTTGTGTATCGTTTGATTCGCTTACGGCCAATAAACTCACAGCTTTTGAAGCTTTAGAATCAATATCCAGAAAAACACTGCCGCACTTATAGAAATCTTTCTTTGCCTCAATCCTTGTTGATTCATTGATAACCAGTTTTTTTTTCATGTCGTTAAACTGATTTCCCAAACCAATGACATCAACGCTGAGTCCCCGTTCATAGTTGGCCAAAATATCAAGGACCTTAACCGTATCCCCTTTATTAATTTTCAGATGCTGCATTTTCCCGACTACGACAGGGATGGAATCATTAACAGATATAATCATGTATTGCATTTCCGGTTCTTTCAGATCAACTCTCGGCGTTTGCGGTATAATATCAAAGACTTCCATAAACCCGTTAATGGCATAAATGTGCTGTCGAACTTTCTGCTCCAAAGGAAGGGATTTGGCGGATTCAATGCCAAATGCCGGAATCTTGCAACTCTGATAGGCATAATATGTTGCTGATTTTAATTGCTCTTTATGAATTGAATCCGGATCATTGGTCCTGTGGTTGTTAAAATGGAAATAATGTTCTTTATTCTTTATATGCCGATTTATTTTAGCAATCACTATTTGCGCCATTTGTTCAAGATTTATGTTTTCCTCGGACCCTGTTTTTTCCAGGACTGTATTATCGGCAATAATTGACTGCCCGAACCGTTCCTGGTTTTTCATTTCATCTTCAAATTCAGTTGAATAAATCCCTGATCCTTCATGAAGATTTAAAAAACAATCACTTTCACAAATTAATTTCTTCAGTACAGTAACAACTTTGGTTTCATAATTGGGAATATCATCGTCTAAAAATTTTCGATTCATGTCCTGATTAATTTTTCTTTCCATTTTTAAAATCGAAGGGAAATTTGCCCTTGGCACAACAATCAGGTTCCCCTTTTCAAGCAGAAAATCAGCATAGAAATCTGCTGCAAGAAATCCTCCCGGCTCATCTCCCTGAATGCCGCCGACAATCAGTAATGTTTTTCCAGGTTTTGTACCATTGATTCGATAGACATGAAGTTCATTTTCTTCACCCTCAAAATAAACCGTATGAATTTTTTGTCCGGCCAATACCTGGCTGCAAATCAATAATAAAAAACCGCAGAATATGGCGGTCATCTTTCCTTTGTTTGAATTGTTTTTCATTTAACTTATTCAGCCTCAGTGATATCAATCAGGCTCTCGAATATCAGATCACCCTTGGTATTAAAGATAAAGATGGAGGCTTTTTTAAAAAAATCAGGATCAGCCTCATTTTTTATTCTGAATTTAACGGGCTTAAAATGGGCAATGGAAAAATACTGCCCTTTTCGATGTTCGGAAGGAATTCCGTTCTTTAATGCCGCTGTCGGCACTACAAGCCACTGATCTTCCATATTATTATCAGGTTTTAATACGGTAAATATTCTTCCTGAAACATCTCCAGGCGCAGTTGAGATATTTCTGATATCAAATCTAACCAAAAGATCACCATTTCTCCCATCCTTTGTCACGGTAAATTTTTCTATGGAAATCGTTTTTTTAATGCTATCGGATGCGTCAGATTTTGTTACAGCTTCTGCTATTTCATCAGGGGTTTTGATTTCGGTTTCAATAAAATCTTGTTGTTCTTTGTTTTTTGAAAAATCCGCTATCTCATCTTCTTCCGGCTCAAGAGGGATGGGTTTTATTTCCTGGTTTTTTGAAACCAAAGGTTTTTTTTCTTCAATGGCTGCAACAGATTGTCCATTCTTGTTTTCAGTCTGATTTTCCATTACCGGTTCTTTCCCCAGAATCACAAGTCTTGCCATCAATAATTCTTTTTCTTTTGTGAGATCACCAACTTTTTTTTCAACCAGAACAAGCCTGTTCATGGTGACACTGGTCTTTTGGGACAAACTCGAATAAAGATAATAAAATAAGCAGGCTGCCATAAAAAAGACAATGCCTGTGAAGGACAAAATCTTTACAGATTTTTTTAAA
>JAHJLN010000275.1 GCA_018821715.1 Pseudomonadota bacterium
GAATTCTAAATAAACAGTTACAGAAATAAAAAGCTATACTTCTCATGTCACAATGTGGTACGGATTATTCTTATGAATATCGATTTTACCATAATTTCAGAGAGGTAAGTATGGAAAAAGAAGACTACATCTCAGGATTACTTGAAAGAACCGGCTTATTCTATGACAAGGAAACTATTGAGAAAATCAGAAATACGGTTTTTTCGATTTCCGGTTTTGGAGGGGTCGGTGCAATCACTGTTGAGCTTTTTGCAAGGTGGGGGATTAAAAAATTTCGTCTTTTGGATATGGATGTTTACGAGCCTTCTAATTTGAACCGACAAATATTTGCAACCTCAGCAACGCTTGGTAAATTCAAGGCTGATATCGCTGCGGAACGGATAATGGAGATCAATCCATATGCAGAAATTGAAATGGTGATTAAAGAGCCTGTAGACAATGAAAATGTTGATGATTTTGTGAAAGGAGCTGGAATCGTTATTCAAACTGCTGATAGTCCTTCATGCCAGCTTTTTTACAGAGCGGCAAAAAAATATAAAATTCCCGCTGTAAATGGCTATAGCACTATTATAGGCTGTAGGGTTCAAACCTATGATTATAGAAATTCTAATAAATGGTTTTCCGTCGAAACCATACGGGATCAAAAAAAGTTTAAAGGGCAAAAAGATCTTACCGAGATGAACAAGGTTGAATTACAGTCATTTAATGACAAATTTATGCATGGTGCCGGTGCCACATTGAATTTTGTTACAAACATTGCCGGTGCCATGATTGTCAGTGAGAGCATAAAGCTGCTGACAAACACAGGCAGACCCTGCTGTTTTCCAAACATAATTGATCTTGACCTGTATAACCTTAAGCTGAATGTTAAACATACCTATTCCCCATTTAGAATGGAAAACATAAAAAAAGTTTTCGGAAAATGGAATAAAACCAGACATTTTGCAAGTTATCTTGCCGAAAGAAAAAAAGAGGCTGGTATGAAAAATCGATAAAGGAAATTTGTATGTTTAAAAAAAACGTTGGTATTCTGCTGAGTTTAGCAGGGATAGGGTTATCTTTTATCTCCTTATTCGCAGATCAGATTGGTTTAGGGGATGTTGATCCAGATCATTTTGTGGTCGGTTCAAAACAAATAGCAGGAATTGTTGCTGGTGGATTGTTTTTTTTGGCTGGGGTATTTATCTGGAAAAAAAATAATTAACCTTATAACCAGCTTGTTTTTTTCTTTATTTTATAAAAAAGGAGGATGGAAAAAAAATATAAACTATGGTAATCAAGGCGGATGAAAAAAATTAATAGGAATTATCTCAAACGGAAAATTTATAAAATACTGCCAACAAATATCCGGTTGAGATTGTTAAGCCACTTGCTTCCCGAAATCAAATTAGATTTAAAAAATATAGCTTTCAGAACCGCTGTAACACCTGAAGATTACCTTTCCGCTTTTAATCTGGTTTACAAGGTCTTTGTAAAAACGGGCTATACCAGACCCAGCACAACACCTTTCAGGCTTGCGCCACAGCATTGCAATAACGGTTCCAGAATTTTTATTGGAATTCATAAGGATGGGAACACTGAGAAACTGGTATATTCGATCAGTATTTTTCCTGATTCGGATACCGGTTTGCCAATGGATATGGTATTTAAAAATGAGTTGGATCTATTGCGTTCAGAGGGGAGATTTATTGTCGAAGCAGGACACCTGGCGGCTGACGCATCATACAAAAAGAATGATATGAACGTTCCCATGCTTGGCAACAAGATACTCCATCAATATGCATCTAAACATCTTAATGCAGATGATATTGTTATTGCCATACATCCCAAACACAGATGGTTTTATGAAGATTTGCTGTTGTTTAAAAAAATTGGTGAAATAAAAGAATATGCATATGCCAATAATAATCCTGCTCTGGCCATGCGGCTGGATCTTAGAACAATGAAAGAAAATTATGCAAATACTTATAGAAATGTTTTAAAAAAGAATAATTTATATCATTTCTTTTTTACTGCAAAATCAAATTCTATTATTTTGGAAGATCAGTCTTTTAGTATTGAAAAAAGGCTATTGGAAAACCTTAAATATTTATATGGCTTCAGGACTTAAAAAAGGGAGGATGATAATCATTCTCAAGACCTGTCAACATTATTTTTAGCATGTCTGGATTGTTTTTAACCAAATCTTTTTCAAGTTCATCAATAATGCCAAGATAGGGGGTTCTCTCACCATGATATTCAACAGGACTTCCAATCTGATGGAATATAAATCCATATTTTTTAAGTGCGTAAAATAATTTTTTATCAGTAATCATGTACCAGTGAGTTATCCCTCTTCTTTTGCTTTCATGATACATAACCTGGTAAAGTCCTAATACAATAATGGGATTTTTTCTTCCTTTCATTTCTTCCGGAATGGACCCGTCATCCGGCAATATGCCCCCTTCTTTTTTTTTAAGATAGGATTCAATGCCATACATCCCGTCTTCTTTTCTTCTTCGAAGATCTTTGCTAACCGTCAGCCTTGAAATTTCACCAATTTTTGATTTATCGGGTTTCTCACCGACAAAGGTTGTTTCAACAGCATGCTCAATGGGAAAACCTTTGTCTGAACCCAATACCAGCCTAATGGTTCCAACAACCGAATCATTTTCATTTAAACAGGCAAAATGAATTGAATCATTTTCATATTGATCTGTTTCCAATCCATTTGAATGGTCTTCTTTTTTTTCAAATCCAAATTCTTCCACATAGACTTCATGCCGCATTCGAAAAGTATCTTTAAGCACATCTTTGTTTTCTACCAAGCCAAATCTGAATTTTCCATAAGTGATACTTTTACTAATCATTAAAATTAGTCCTGTTTAGAATTGACTGCATTTGATATATTCGTTAAAAGGTTATGGTCTATAATTTATTTTTGTAACCCATTTGTCAAGATGTTTTAAGGGATTGAACCCTATTTCTAATATGGATAGAATTACACAACATAAGTTGTTTTTTTTAATAATTTCACTTTTGATTTCACTCCCCTTTGCTGTTCAACTGCCCAATATTAAAACCGTAGACAATGTTGATTATTTTACCCTGGAAAATGACCCTGATATAAAATTTTATGACCAAGTCAAGGAAATTTTCGGTAATGATGAATTCTTTATTATCGCATTTAAAAAAGACAGTATCTTTACACATGACAATCTGATGCTTTTAAAAGAAATCACAGATGAACTTGATCAGGTAGAAGAAATCAGAGAGGTCAAAAGCCTTGGCAATGTGAACGATACAATCGGAGAGAACGATTTTTTTATTGTTCAAAAATTTCTTGAAACAATACCTGCTCAAGAAAATGACCTTGCAAAGCTAAAAACAAGTGCATTATCAAATCCTCTATATGTTAATAATTTTATTTCGTCTGATGGGACAACAACCGCAATCGCTGTGTCGGTTTTTGATAAACCGGATGATCCGGGTTACCGGAAAAGACTTATCGGGAAATGTGAAAAGATTCTTGATAAATATAAGGATCGTACAGGCAAAGTTTTTATGGCCGGCTGGACGATAACAAATTTCTATTTAAGCCAGTACATGAAAAAGGATATATCAACTTTTATTCCAGTTACATATATCTTTATTACTTTAGCAATCTTTCTTTTTTTCCGTAATGGATGGCTTACTATTATTGCTGTGCTTAATATATCGATATGCATGGGGTCCACCATGGGACTGTTTCCTCTTTTTGATATTACCTTAAATAATATCACAACAATAGTCCCGCCTGTTGTCATGGCTTTAGCCCTTTGTGATACGGTTCATATTTTTTCTCATTTAAACAAAGATCTTCTGGTGAAGTTTGGGACAAAAGAAAAAGCAGTGTCTCATATTCTCAAAAAAGTATTCATGCCTTGTTTTTTAACTACGCTGACAACTGCTGTCGGCTTTTTGTCCCTTTCATTGAGCGATATTACACCCATTAGGGAATTTGCCATTATAGCATCTGCCGGTATGGTATTTGAGTTTATATTTTCGTTTTTATTTCTTCCATCATTGTTATTGTCCATTGATTCAAAAAAAATATTTACAAAAGAGAGTTCTATTGACAAAACAAACAAAAAATTTCTTGGCTTTCTTAGCAGACTCTCAATAGAACAAAATAAAATAATTGTTCTCATGACATTACTGGTAATAGCTGTATCGCTTACCTTTGCCTCTAAAATCAAAGTTGAAACCAATCTTCTTGACTATTTTAAAAAAAACAGCCCTGTAAAAATTGCTACAACCTTTATTGAAGATAATCTGGCAGGAGTCAGGACATTAGATGTTTCCCTTTTTTCAACCAAAGCCAATGCTTTTAAAAATCCAGACAACCTAAGGGTTATTGAAAAGATTGAAACTTATGTTAAAACAATTGATGGCGTGGATTCAGTTCTTTCATTTTTGGAATTTATTAAGGATATGAATGAATCCTTTAACAATGATAATAAAAAATACTATTCAATTCCAGATTCTGAAAACATGGTTGCCCAATACCTTCTACTTTATAATTTTGAAGACATAGATGAGTTTGTAAATGAAACATTTGATCATGCAAAGATTTCAATAAGAACCTCTGCACATCTGACATCTGAACAAGCCAGGATTATTAAACAGATAAAAGGTTTTGTTAAAGAGCTTAATAATAAAAATCTTGATATTAGAGTCACTGGCCGGGCTGTATTACATGTTAATACGATTGAAGCTCTTGTAAGCGGTCAAATTCAAAGCCTATGTATGGCAGCTTCTGTTATTGCGCTTATTCTCTTTATTGTTCTAAAATCATTTAAACTTGGTATGTTAAGCCTTGTTCCAAATCTTTTTCCGATTTTATTGAATTTTGGGATCATGGGCGCTTTTTCAATCCCTTTAAATACAGCAACTGCCCTAATTGCAGCCGTGGCGATTGGTGTAGCTGTAGATGACACCATACATTTTCTTATTGAATATATAAATAAAACCAAGGATGGCTATGAAATCCCTGAAACAATCGAACTTGTTATTGCTGAAAAAGGAAAGGCTATTTTGCTCTCATCTCTAATACTTTGCATCGGGTTTGGAACAATGATAACCAGCAAATTCGTTCCAACCATACATTTTGGGACATTAAGTGCAATAATTATGATTACAGCTGTAATAGGTGATCTAATTGTACTCCCTTCAATATTATGCTTTTATTCTTCCTTTTTAAAAAATAGGTGAAGTTTATTTATGGATACTATAAATCTGATTAACAGTCTTAAAAAATGGAATCTAAATTCAGAAAAAGAATACTATGAGGAGGCCTTTTCAAGAAACATAGGCCTGCTAACTGAATTTGAACAAAAAAGTCTTGCAAACGCGAGGATTGCCATTCCGGGAATGGGCGGGGTTGGCGGTGTACATCTTATTACCATGACAAGATCAGGTGTTGGAAAATTTAATATTTCTGATTTTGATATATTTGAAGCAGCAAACATCAACAGGCAGTATGGAGCAAAAGTCAGTGATTTTGGAAGATTAAAACTTCAAGTAATGAAAGAACAGGCTCTTTTGATCAACCCTTTTCTTGAAATAAATGAATTTCCTGAAGGTATTAATAAATCAAATGTAGATCTTTTCCTTAAAGATGTCGATGTTGTGCTTGACGGACTTGATTTTTTTAATTTTGATATCCGAAGGCTTCTTTTTAAAAAGGCAAGAGAAAAAGGCATATATGTAATCACTGCCGCGCCCTTGGGATTCAGTTCTGCCCTTCTTGTTTTTGCCCCGGATAAGGGGATGGGCTTTGATGAATATTTTAATATTACAAAGGGGATGAAGTCTGAAGAACAATATCTTGCTTTTGCCATGGGCCTTGCTCCCAGACCGACCCATGCCAAATATATGGATTTCTCAAAAGTTGATTTTAAATTAAAAAAGGGACCTTCTCTCAATGTGTCGTGTCAGATTTGCTCTGGAATAGCAGGAACTGAGGCAATACGCATCATACTGAAAAGAGGTGGTATAAAACCTGTTCCCTATTATTTTCAGTTTGATCCATATTTAATGAAACTAAGAAAAGGAAAGCTCTTCCTGGGCAATAAAAATCCTGTTCAAAGGCTGAAAACAAGGATTGTAAAGTATCTTTTAGAGAAGAATAAAAAAAAGTTTACGTGTATTATGCCTGAACTGCCGGAAATTTCTTCAAATTCCGGAATTATTTCTGGTAAGATTATTGAGTTTCTATTAAAGGCCGGCATACAGGCACCGTCAGGAGATAATGCTCAGCCGTGGAAATTTTCCATATTAGAAAACAGCATTCTTATTTATCTTGATAAAGAAGCTGATGAATCATTTTTCAATATTAATCAAATCGCTTCAATAATTTCCTGTGGCGCTGTTATTGAAAACATTAAAATTGCAGCATCAACTTTTGGTATTAAAACCAATATTAATTATGTGTCGGATAAGAAGAGTGAAAACCTAATGGCAAAATTAGATTTTTATTTTATGGAAGACAATCAAAAGATTAAAAAACATATTCTGTTTGATTCCATCTGGAAGAGAAAGACGAACAGAAAATTTTACGATAATTACTCTGTCTCTTCCGCCATTCTTAATGATATTAAACAGTCAATATCATCTTTGTCAGGAACAAATATTCAGTTTTTGACAGAAAGGGGAAAATTAAAGCATCTGGCACGCATGGTTTATAAAGTTGATCAAATCCGTACTCAAAACCGATCCTTGCATGAGCATCTCAATAAAATGATCCGGTTTTCCGACCAGGAAGCATTGATAAAACGAGATGGATTTCCTTTGAAAAACCTTGAGGCAGGGATTGCCGGTGAACTATTCTTAAAAGCAACTAAATCATGGCAGGTAATGAATGCGTTAAACAAAACAGGGATATCAAAAATCGCTGCTTTCCATTCGTATAAAGGAATTCTCAGCTCTTCGGGAGTCGCGCTGGTAACTGTTGACGGATTTGACCAGGCGTCATTTTTAACAGGTGGGAGGGCTCTTGAACGAACATGGCTTGCCTTGATCCGGCAAGGTTTTTGTGTGCAGCCCATGACAGCGATCACACTTTTCTGGCTAAGATGGTTGATCAAGGGGAAGAATGAGTTCCCTGGAAGTCAGCAACGGTTGCTGGCTGGTGTATGGAAAGATTTTCAAAAAATGTATCCTGATATAGATTTTAATTCAAAAGGACCTGTCATGCTTTTCAGGTTTGGAAAAAGTGATGATATCTCATGTGGAACATTACGAAAAGATTTAAAATTTTTTGTTTCAAATGTTTAGATACAATAATGGAGAAAACAGAATGAAAATTTTATTAATCAATGCAAACAGATTTAAACATCCATGGCCGGTCATTCCGTTTGGTCTTTCCTGTGTTGCAGCGGCTCTTGAAAGTAAAGGATATGAATTACAAGTTCTGGATCTGTGTTTTTCAAAAGATTGTGCAAAAGATTTAAAAAGACAGGTTTTATTATTTCAGCCAATGATAATTGGTTTATCCATACGAAATATTGATAATTCTGCTGGTTACAACACGCTTTTTCTTCTTGAAGCAACTAAAAATGAAATAATCAAGCCGTTGAAATCTTTGTTTGCCGGCCCGATTGTTATCGGTGGGCCGTCGGTTGGAATAAATGGTGCTGAGATGCTTTCATATTTGGATTTGAATTATGCCATTCGAGGAGATGGTGAGGATGCAATTGTTGAATTTGTTCGCAGAATTGATACGGATACGCCACTTGAGGGTTTAGAAGGTCTTGTAATTAGAAAAGATGAAAAAATTATTCAAGATAATCCGCCATTGCTTGTAAAAGATCTAAATACACTGCCATATGTAAACCCAGGAAAGTACATTGATTTGACCCAGTATCGAAAGTATAATTCTCCGCTGCAGATTCAAACCAAAAGAGGGTGTGCTCTTGAATGTTCCTATTGTACTTATAATAGAATTGAGGGGCTAAAATACCGGTTGCGAGATGCCCAAAAAGTTGCCGATCAGATTGAAAAGTTATATATAGACACGGGCATATCGCATCTTGAATTTACTGACAGTACCTTTAATATTCCTTTAGCTCATTGTAAAAAAGTTCTAAAAGCGTTGAAAAAAAAGAACCTGAAGCTGAATTTGCGGACAATGGGCTTAAACCCGGGATCAGTGGATGAAGAACTTGTTGATCTCATGAAACAAAATGGATTCAGAGACGTTGATCTGGGAGCTGAGGCCGGTTGTGATGAAATGTTAAAAAGCCTTGGAAAAAATTATTCAAAAAAAGAGGTCATTCATGCCGGCAAGCTGTTGCAGGAAAAAGGCATACCGGTAACATGGTATTTGCTTGTTGGGGCCCCGGGAGAGACAAAGGAGACGCTTATAGAAACGTTTAATACCATAAATCAAGCTGCATCAAAATGGGATCTTATAAATATAGGCGTGGGACTCAGAGTTTATAAGGGGTCACCCATTGCAATTGGAATGAAAAATGACAACCCCTCCTGCACTAAAGATGAGTTTTTAAAACCTGTTGCCTTTATACCGGAAGCACTTTCTCTGGAACAGGTGAAAAGGATCACAAAACAATTTGCCTTAAAGAACCCGAATTATTTCATGTTTGACGAGGATGAAACAACCCCTTTATTTGTGTTAAGGCTTGGCACGTTAATCCTTAAGATATTTGCACCAGACCAGCCTGTCTGGAGATTGCATATTCTAATTCGAATGATTCAAAAGGTCACTGGAATTGGTCTGCTCAAAAGAATGCTTTACCATCTTTTTGAAAGATCTTAAAAAAAAAGCCGGAGAAAATACTTGATAATATTTTCTCCGGCTTTTAAAACAGACTGATTCGAAAATCAGTACAAAGTCATCTTTTAGGTGATTTAAGCAACTTTCTTTCTGCTGATACCTGCAAGACCTAACAGACCAAACCCAAGAAGTAACATTGTGGTAGGTTCCGGAACAACCTCAAATCTAACACGAACTCCGTCCGTAGTAGTTTCATATATAACCTGGGAGTCGTCTTTATTCCAGGTAGCGCTGTTAACGGTAAAGTTTCCTTCAGCAAAAGCCAATACAAAGCGAGAACCTACTAGATCATCAATAGTCGGATCAGCTGTGAGGGTAGAAAAGTAAGTATTGTCAACACCCGTGATTTCAAACCCCAGGCTGATATTTGAATGAATGCCGATTGGAGAATAAATGGAACCTGAGAAAGTAGACGGAGAGGCAGAGACAAGTTTAAAATCCATTATGCTGACGCCATTATCCATCATTGAACCCATACCACTGGAAAAGTATGTTGTAGGAATAAAACTAGGGCCAATGTTAACATATCCAGCTAAATTCATTGAAACTTTAAATTGGCCATCATTACCGGGAAAAGGTACATAGCTGGGCGCAAATCCAGTACCGTTCATATCTAAAGGATTTGCAACTGTTAATAAGATGTTTTCCGTGAAAGTATCCCCACTATTGAAAAATTGACCAGGGGCTGTCGAGTTTTGATAAACAGTAGCATAATCATTGTAACTGTTAACAAGTTGAAATCCACCAAGTGTGTATCCTTGTGGGTTGCCGGCAATACCATCTGTAAACTTTAGCTCAAGAGGTGCAGCAAAAGTGGTTGCGGCTGATAAAAAGAAGCCGACCATTGAAATTAATAAAAATTTGTAAAGTTTTTTTGATAACATAATTATTCTCCATTTTTGTTATTGGACCAACTTGATAATAAAATATTCAAGCTTGCTCCCAAGTTAATATACAGTCTAATACCATTTGTTATTTCTGTAATCACCTCCTAAATTATTTTTTTTAAATTTATGTTTTTAAACTATCCATCAGTGAAAGGTTATCATGCAATGATGATGCCATATCGCATTTTTTTTAAAATTCGATTAATAATTTTTGCCATATAAATTGAAATATGCTTAAAATTTAGATAGTTATTAAAGTATTTGATCTTAACTTTTTATGGTAATAAATTAAATTAATAAAAGAATTTTTGAAAAATAAAA
>JAHJLN010000276.1 GCA_018821715.1 Pseudomonadota bacterium
GCCAAAGGTAAAGAACTATTTACAGGCTAAAAATGTTGCAGCAGACAAGATAGATTTTTTCTGTCAATTTTATATTAATTACCAGAAATTTTTCAACGAAATTTTGAGATATATCAATCAAATGGAGCAAGCATGCGTAAATTGCGATGCCAACGCCATAGATCAAATTGCAAAACTATGCACAGACTATATGGATGACCTGCATAATAAGTGTATGAGCATTATTTTTCTGTTGCAGGAAAGCCCGGAAAGAACCAGCTTTATCAGAAAAGTTTGTGAACGCGGCAGATCAAGTCTGACGATGATCCAGAGTTTCCAGTTGATATTTTTTGAAGAAGCATCATCCAATGAAGAATTCCAGGAGTTTCTTAAAGAGTGTCGGGACAGCCTTGAAAAAATTATCATTGGAACGGAAAAAGGATATAATCTCAGAGAGAGTTAAATGTAATCCCCTACAAAATTATGATTCCCATGGTCGGCTGCCTGGGAATTTTTTTTTTAAATTCTTCATTGTTTCAAATTGTCATAATATGTTAATACATGCCAGCAAATATAATTTTAAAAGAACGGAACCATATTATGACAGTCCAGTTTCTTGGAAAAATATTGAAAAACCCTATGGTCCTTGCTTCTGGAATTCTGGGGAACAGCAAAGACATCCTTGAAAGAGTTCATGAGCAAGGCTGCGGCCTTGTGACCATGAAATCCATCGGCCCTGAACCCAGGGACGGTCATAAAAACCCTACAGTGATTGATCTGGGTCACGGCATGATCAATGCCGTGGGACTGCCTACCCCTGGGCACCTGAACATGGAAAACGAATGGAAAGAACTTGAAAAACGGGATTTTCCATTGGTTGCAAGTGTGTACGGCGGGTCTGTAAAAGAATATCAGATGGTCGCAGAATATGTATCGTCAAAAAAACCGGATTTTATCGAAATAAATATTTCCTGCCCCAACTCTGAACAGCATGGCATGATATTCGGCATCAATCCGCAATCTTCCCATGATGTTGTATCTGCCGTTAAAAAGGTCATTGATGTTCCCCTTATTGTAAAATTGACCCCACAGGCGCCTGATATTGCCCGGATTGCTAAAGTCTGTGAGGACGCGGGTGCTGATGCCATCTGTGCGATCAATACAGTGGGCCCGGGGATGGTGATCGATATTGAATCCCGTCTGCCGGTCCTGGCCTTTAAAAAAGGCGGGCTTTCCGGCCCCATGATAAAACCCATTGCTGTTCGATGTGTGTTTGATATTTACAGAACAGTCGCTATTCCCATCATCGGGCTTGGCGGTGTGTCCACAGGAGAAGATGCCATAGAAATGATCATGGCAGGGGCAAGTCTTGTGGGAATCGGAAGTGGGGTTCGATACAGGGGGATGGATGTGTTTCAAAAGGTCGCAGATGAGATGGAAACCTGGCTTTTGGATCATCATTTGAGTCTTGAACAGATTAAAGGGGCCGCCCATAAGGAAAACGGAGAATGAATACCATTACCGATCAGAAGCATATCATGCTCAGGGTTGAAGAAAAAAAAGTTGAAAGTGAGATGTTTGCCACCCTGTTTTTTCAGTATGCGCTTTCTTTTGTACCCGGCCAGTTTATCATGGTCTGGATTCCGGGAATTGATGAAAAACCCTATACCATTTCCTACCATTCACAAGACCGGTTTGCCATTACCATTGAGGCCAAAGGGATCTTTTCAAAAAAGGCCGTTACCCTTGACAAGGGAGACCTGGTGGGCATAAGGGGACCGTTTGGAAACGGATTTGATATTCATTCGGGTGAAAAAGTGGCAGTAGTTGCCGGCGGCTGCGGCATGGCGCCGTTGGCAACCCTGGTGGAACAGCTTGATAAAACCGCAACCGTTATCCACGGGGCAAGAAAAAAACCATACATTTTATACCCGGACCGATTTGATATTGAGAGAGATTTCTGTACAGATGACGGAAGTTTTGGGCACAAAGGATTTGTGACAGACCTTTTAGAAAAACAGATTGCCCTGGGCAACCATTTTGACAGGGTCTATACCTGCGGGCCTGAAATCATGATGTATCATGTTTTCAATATCTGCGAAAAACACCATATCCCCTGCCAGGTGTCTTTGGAACGTTACATGAGATGCGGATTCGGAGTTTGCGGCGCCTGTGTCTGCGGCAAACAGGTGGTGTGCAAAGATGGGCCGGTATTTGGCTCTGATACCCTTCGCAAGATGAAGGATTTTAATACAAAAGCCTTGTTAAAATCAGGTAAAGCGGTTGATCTTTCCCTGTATTTTTCATGGCGGTGTCAATAGATACAGTTAAAAAGGATTTTTACAAAATGACATATAAACAGGAATTTATTGAATTTCTAATTGAATGCAATGCCTTGAAATTTGGCGAATTTGAATTAAAAAGCGGCAGGATAGCCCCTTATTTTATCAATACCGGCATGTTTGATACAGGTCTGAAAATCAAAAAACTGGGCGTATTTTATGCCAAAGCCATACAGGAACATTTTTCCGATAAATTCGACGGCATCTATGGCCCTGCCTACAAAGGGATTCCCTTATGCATTTCTGCCGCCCAGGCCCTTTCTGACATGGACATGGACAAGGGCTATGTGTTTAATCGTAAAGAAGCTAAAACCTATGCGGATAAAAGCGTTGTCGTGGGCATGGCCCTGACCTCGGATGTCCGGTTGATCCTTGTGGATGATGTCATTACCTCGGGAAAAGCCATCAGAGAATCCCTTGACGTATTAAAATTTTGCAACAATCCAAAGGTCTGCGGTATCATCATCAGCGTCAACCGCCAGGAAAAAGGGAAAACCAATGAAAATGCC
>JAHJLN010000277.1 GCA_018821715.1 Pseudomonadota bacterium
ATTCTTATGCCTTTTTTCTTGAGACGGATATCAAACGCCTCTATTTTTACTGTTTTTCATTAGCAAAATGGCT
Organism: Pseudomonadota bacterium; assembly: GCA_018821715.1. GTDB lineage: Bacteria > Desulfobacterota > Desulfobacteria > Desulfobacterales > Desulfobacteraceae > Desulfobacula. The sequence continues at coordinate 74 of JAHJLN010000277.1, forward strand.
TTGAATTTGTTTTTTGTCCATGTGCCACTGAAAAAGCCTGATTTTTCACGCTGTATTAAACACCCTCGGCATTCTGATAAAATATACAGCCTGTCCATTGACCCGAATGATCGTTTTTTAGTATCAGCTTCAAAAGACAAAAAAATAATTCTTTGGAACTTAGAAACCAAAACACTTGAAACAACACTCAACGGACACAGCGACACAATTTACAGCACAGACTTCTCTGCGGATGGGAAAACACTTGCTTCTGCTTCAAAAGACAAAAAAATAATTCTTTGGAACTTGGAAACAAAAAAAAAGATAGACACACTTACGGGGCACTCTGACGCTGTAAATGACGTATTATTTTCTCCAGACGGCCAAGAAATGGCTTCTGCTTCTGAAGACGGAACAATAATTCTGTGGGATTTAAAAACCAGACGACCAAAAAAATGGTTAACCGGTCATTCCCAAGGTGTAAAATGCCTGGCATTCTCTTCAGACAGCAAAAAACTTGCTTCCGCTTCAGAGGATAAATCTGTTATTATTTGGGATCTTAAAACAGGAAGCCCTGAAAAATATTTTAAAGGCATAAAACGAGATGTATATAGCATGGCTTTTTCAAAAAACAATAGAATAATTGCTTTTGCTTCATTAGACAAAACCATCAGCCTGTGGGACCCTGAAACCGGTGGATTCTTATCCATGCTCGACGGTCATACCGATGCTGTTTACAGTTTGGCTTTTTCTCCTGATAGCAAGAGTTTGGTTTCAGGTTCGTATGATAAAAGTGTTATCCTTTGGGATGTGGAAACCGGATTACCAAAGTTGAAATTTGAAGGGCACAAAGAAGCCGTATCAAGTGTCATATTTTCTTCCAATGGAGAGTATATCGCCTCAGCATCATTTGATAAAACAGTAAAATTATGGAACCTCAATGAACTATTAAATTCATTAAAAGATGTAGCTGAACAAGAGCGTAGCCTTGGTCTTTTCAGGAAAGGATTGAATGTGTTGCCGAGTGTGGCTCAAAACAGCTCTGAAATCAAGTAATTCAAAAACACAAGTATATTTTCAAATTAATAGCGGCAGTCCATTGGTAAATGACGAACAAGAACAGTCGTGTCGTTTACGCCTTTTACAACCATGCCCTCTGGTACAGAGGCGTAACCATCCACCCAGGCAATCGGAACCTTGGGATATTCTTCTACAATTGCAGGGCGAAGTGTAATCACTCTGCCTTTAATATTCTTATTTCCTCTGTTTCCAAGAGTTAGGTCGATAGCGCCCCCATCCTTGACCCTTAAACTGACTAAATAATTTCCAACTATCTTATCAGGTTCCGGAAGTCCTACTTCCGAGTTGTTCTTTGGCAGTTTTCCTTTTTTTTTATAAAATTCAGCCACTTCCTCTTTTGCAAACGTAGCCACATCAAAAGCTTCCTTGATTTGTACTCTTATGACACGATCCTGATAAGAAGGTAGTGCCATGGTCGATAAGATACCAATAATTGAAATTACGATCATCAATTCAATAAGGGTAAAACCCTGTTTACTATTCATCCTCATCCTCCTGATAGTATTTTAACTATATTGAACCGGCCATCATGAAAATGGGCAAATACATGGATATGATTAGGCTGCCAACAATAATTCCGGTAAATAAAATAACAAAGGACTCTATTCTTTCAGATTTGTTTTCAAGTTGATGAACAAAACTTTTACTATAATAAGCTGAAACAGCTTCCATTATGAGATAAACATCTTCGGATTGCTTGCTTGTCTCTAAGGATTTTAATACCATTGGTGGGAATAATCCACATCCAATTATTTCTTTTTTAAAGGTTACTATATCCGATGTTTTATCGGCAATACCCAACAAAACATCCCTATAATACGGATTTGTCACAGACTGAACAGCAGATTGTAGCGATTCAACAAATGAAGTCCTCGTTAAAAGCATTAATGATAATGATTCTGAAAAAGTTAATATCGTATTTTGTTTTACTATAATACCAAAAAATGGGATTAGTGATATTATTTTAAATAAAAGTTTTTTGTTAAATCTAAAAAACACAGCCAGAGCAGCAAAAAGTGAAACAATATAAAAAAAATTACCGACCATCATATCACTTGCAGAGATAACCAATAGAGTAGGGTATGGCAGTGAAGATCCGAAATTTGCAAACATTTCTGAAAATACAGGAATAACAAATACTAATAATACAAATAATACGAATAATAGAACACATAGAACAAACCCGGGGTAATATAGAATTTCTTTAACTTTTCCTCGAGCCTTTTGAAATCGTGCAGCTTTTTCTGAAAATTTTATCAATACTTGCTTTTTATCTTCATCTGAAATATTTGAGGCCAACACCTTTACTAAAACAGAATTGAAGAGTTCAGGGTATTCTTCAAGACATTTTTCAAGGGGGAGGCCACTGGCCAACTTTTTTTTAATCAAGCATGCACGGTTTCGAATTTTTCGAGAATCTCGTTGATCGCAAAAAGAGGAAATCGCCTCGGATAAAGGCACACCTGATGTCAGCATGATTGCTATCTGACTGTAGAAATCACTTATCTCATTAGGATTTAAACGTCTTAACATTGTTTAGTTCTCCATTTAAACGTCACTTTAAAGAATTAGGAATATACCTATCCTCGATATCTGTATGATCAACTCCAAAAAACCTCCACCCGGATTCTCCATTTTTATTGCCGCAAATCCAGTGAATCGGCCCAAAGATTTCACCATATGAGTTAACAGGTTGCATGGTAATCGTTTTGTTTGCTATCATTGTATCATTTTGATCAAATGTAAAATGAATCGCCCCGTTTCCAATTACAAGGTCAAAATTTACGTTGCCAAGCAAAGCACTGGATTCTGGTTTTGCTTTTTGGTCCGCTTTTAGAAATGATGGATTTAACCCTTTAGAAATTAATTTATGTTCTTCATCCCATTTTCTGTTTATTGCGTAATAAAGTCGACTATCAGTATCAGTATTGGTTTTATCATTATTTTCGAATTTATAATATCCACCCAGGAATCCGATTCTAGATAGCTCTGTTTGGTTCCGAGGCCAATCTCCAGTTATAGCTTGATATAGAAGCATGTCGTTTTTAATAGGATTAAAAATTCCTGTTATAGAAATCACGTGCGCTTTTGTTCTACAAACAAGGCTGGACTTAATAGCGATTGAACACAAAATTCCTATAATTACAGCAACATACATCAATTCTTGGATTTGTCTTTTATGCTTCACAACCATTTTCTCTAATTATTTTAAAATGACCGTTTTTCTTCCCACACAATTGGACCAGTTGGATATCCTTCATTCTGAACAGGATTTAAAGTAATAACCTCTTCACTATAATCCCCACTATGTTTATTAAAAATAATTTCAATACTGCCGTTGTTTACCCTAATATTTTCCACATATTTCCCTTTAATGGTTCCCGGATAGCCTAATTCAAGATTATTTTCAGGAAAAAAACCTCTATAATCACGATATTCCAAAATATCCGACTTGATGGGGGTTGATAATTCATATCCCTCGCACAGGAAAGCTCTACTCCTATAAGTTGAGAAACTTGGAATTGCTATAGCAGCCAGTATGCCTATAATACTGACTACAATCATTAGCTCAATCAACGTAAATCCGTCTTTGTTTTTCATAAATAAATCTCCAGAAATAAATGAACCTTTACAAAACACGTAGAGTCTGAAAATCTTCGCCATTCTTTGTAGAACGTAATTCTAATATTTCTGAATCTGTTGTTTCACAAATCAGTATCAGGGTTGAAAGGATGTTAAAAAAAATGGAAAAATACTTGAAACAACTTTCTACTGCAGGCTATATAGCTTTTCTTCAGTATTAAGACAAGAAAAAGTTCGCCTCAACCTTATTAGTATTAAATCTCCAGAAATATAAATAATTTTCGGCACAGCTCCGCTCCTTTTCTTACATTGCCGATAGTTGCTATGGCATTAAGGAAACGATTCTTTTGTTCTATATAAAGGCGGGGGAATAAAAGCAATCAGGAAAACTTTTAGTTTTGAAAATAAATTGAACAATTTTTAAAAAATTCCAGGGTTGTGTAAAAAAAGCATCCGGGGGCACTAAAGAAAGGGTGGTGTTTTTTAACACCCTTTCTCCAAAAAAATGAAAGGGTGTTAAATTTAGCTTTGATTTGTTTCTCTGGATAGGATATGGAGAAGCTGGTTTAAGTTTCAAATGATCAATAATGTAATTATTCAAGGACATGGCCATGGCATTTTGGAGAGAGCCTCTTGATTCGGATGGGGTGCACGTCACCCGGGGCGTTGTTCATATCATAGAAGAAAGGTGCAAGGGGTGTGGGTATTGCATTGCTTATTGCCCCAGAAAGGTGCTTGAACAATCCAAGTCATTTAACAAAAATGGCTACCACCCGCCTGCCGTAAAGACGGATGAGTGCCTGAACTGCTGTTACTGCCAGCTTCTGTGTCCTGAATTTGCCATATTTTCAGTGGAAGCAAAGTGATGGGGAATAATATGAAACCAGCGGTTCTTACGGGCAAGCATTTTATAAACGGCGATGTTGCATGTGCGGAAGGTGCCATTGCAGCAGGGTGTAAATTTTTCGGGGGGTATCCCATAACGCCTGCAACAGAAGTGGCCGAGCATATTTCCGAACGGCTTCCTGATGTGGGCGGGACCTTTATACAGATGGAAGATGAAATTGCCGCCATGACGTCCATTCTGGGCGCAGCATGGACAGGGGTAAAAACCATGACCTCAACCTCAGGGCCGGGATTCAGCCTGATGATGGAAACCATCGGTCTTGCCGTTGTGACGGAGACCCCCTGCGTGGTGGTGAATGTCCAGCGGGCAGGCCCTTCCACAGGGCTTCCCACCCAGGGAGCCCAAGGGGACATGATGCAGGTAAAATGGGGTTCCCATGGGGACTATGAAATCATTGCCCTGGCACCTTGTTCTCCCCAGGAGATGTTTGACCTGACCATTACGGCCTTTAACTTGAGTGAACGATATAGAACCCCGGTTTTCATAATGTCCGATGAAATCGTGGGTCACATGAGTGAAAAAGTTGTGATCCCAAAGGCAGATCAGATAAAAACCATTTCGCGTAAAAAACCCAAAGGGCCTAAACATAAGTTCAAGCTCTACCAGCCGGGTCCTGACGGGGTTGCACCCATGCCGGCCATTGGAGATGGCTACAAGGTCCACGTCACGGGGCTGACCCATGATGAAAAAGGGTACCCGGTCATGTCGGTTGAGACCCAGAAGGAAATGATGGACCGCATTCTGGGAAAAATCAGGAACAACCTGGATGATATCATCATGACGGAGCAGTATCAGATGGCGGATGCAGATGTTGTAATCGTATCCTACGGCATTTCGTCCCGGACAAGCTACACTGCTGTGGACATGGCAAGAGAGCTGGGGTTTAAAGTCGGCCTTCTGCGGCTGATCACGGTCTGGCCCTTTCCCGATGACCTGATCAGAGACCTGGCCAAACGGGTGCGCGGGTTTATTACAGTGGAAATCAATCTGGGCCAGATCTGCAGGGAAGTGGCTCGCTGTGCAGGGAATCTGCCTACATTTCTTGCAGGCCATGCCGGTGGTGCGATTGTGCCGCCTGAAGATGTCCTTGCCATATTAAAGGAGAAGTTTGCATCATGACGATTCAACATCCCATGGAAGACCTGATCCGGATGGACAGGATTCCCCATATCTGGTGCTCGGGCTGCGGAACCGGTTCTGTTTTCATGGCATGCCTTACGGCCATCAAAGAGTCTGGTATTCCCTATGACGAGTTTGCCATGGTTTCGGGAATCGGATGCTCGGGAAGGGGGGCCGGTTATATCAACATTGATTCCTTTCACACCACCCACGGCCGGGCCATTCCCTTTGCAACCGGCATCAAAATGGCCAAGCCGGACATGAACGTGATTGTGTTCTCTGGCGACGGGGATCTGTTTGCCATCGGCGGCAACCATTTTATCCATGCAGCCAGACGGAACATGGATATTACGGTGATCTGCGTCAACAACCTGATTTACGGCATGACCGGCGGCCAGATGGCTGCCACCACGCCCCATGGCGCAAAGTCATCCACCTCGGCTGCCGGTAATCCTGAAACCCCCTTTAACCTTCCGCTCCTTGCCTATGCCGCAGGGGCCAGCTTTGTTGCTCGATGGACCATGCTCCATTCCAGGGATGTGGCTGATGCAATTCAACTGGCTTTGAACAACCGGGGATTCTCATTTATAGAGGTGTTAAGTCCCTGTCCCATCAATTATGGGCGGCGCAACAAGGAAAAGGCGCTGGCCACCCTGAAAAATTATCATGACAATACCATTATAAAGAACAATGCAGACCTTTTTGAACTGGATATTGATTTCAAGCGGGGGGTTGTTCTGGGCAATTTTATCAATAAGGAAAGACCGTGCCATGATGAGCAGTACGGAAAAATCTACCATGCCGAGGCAGGTTAATATGGATCAGGTGAAAATGTCTGAAAATAAAAAGCAATCAAAACAGGAAATCATTGTCACGGGTTTCGGCGGGCAGGGCATTGTCCTGGCCGGCCGGATACTGGGAATGGCGGCTGCCTTGAAGGATGACAAGGAAAGCACACTGGTGCAGTCCTACGGGCCGGAATCCAGGGGCGGTGCCTGCTGTGCCCAGGTGGTTATCAGTGATGCTGTTATTCAGTATCCTTATATTCTGGCCCCGGATATTCTCATCTGCATGTCCCATACAGCCTATGAGAAATATCGGGAATCCGTAAAACCCGGGGGGGTTCTTCTCACTGATAAAGACCTTGTCCAGCCAGAGGGAGACCGGGACTATTTTGCCATACCCGCCACCCGCATGGCAGAAGAACTGGGAAGAAAGATGATGGCCAACATCATCATGGTCGGGTTTGCCACAGCCGTGACCGAGCTTGTTTCCAAAGAGGCAGCGGTTTATGCCGTCACAACATCGGTCCCCAAGGGGACGGAAGAGATGAATATCAAGGCCTTTGACAAGGGATATGATTACGGAAAATCCCTGCTCAAAGGCAGGGCGCAAAAAGTTTTTGGCAAAACAGGGGCCAGACAATGAAACGAATGAAAGACAGACTCTTAAGGGTCATGATTATTGGTGCAACGCCTTCGGGTGTTTTTGCTGCAAATAAATTGGGAGAGCTGGGAATACCGGTTACGCTGGTGGACAGCGAGCCGGATCTGGATCAAAAGCTTGCCAGAAAAGACTATTGCCTGAAATCCGGCATGCCATTGAACCATGCCCACAGGCCCGGCCTGATCCGGATCATGAGAAACCCTTCCATTCGCTGCATTCTTCCGGCGACTGTGACCTCCATAAAACATAACATGCAGGGATTCAGGGTAAAGCTGAACCGTGAGCAGATCTTTCTGGATACTGACAGATGCACCCTGTGCGGCAACTGCATCACCGCCTGCCCGGTCACGGTGAACGGCGATAAAAAAGCTGTGTATGCCGCAAGCCGACAGAGCCTGCCGGGCCGGGTTGTCATTGACAAGCGGAACCAGCCGCTGTGCAGTGAAACCTGCCCCCTTGGGGTGAATGTACAAGGGTATATGGCCCTGACAAAGGCAGGCAGATACAGTGAGGCGTTAGATCTGATCCGGGAAAAAAATATTCTGCCCGGTATCTGCGGCAGGATCTGCACCCATCCCTGTGAAGCCCAGTGCCGCAGGAATGATCTGGAAGGTGCAGTGGCCATCCGGTCTGTCAAGCGGTTCCTGGCAGATGTTAAAACCGATGCTCCACCCAAGAAACCAGATGGCTGTCCGGTATTAAATACAGGGAAATTTGCCGTTATCGGATCAGGACCTGCCGGCCTTGCAGCAGCCTGGGAACTTGCAAAAAAAGGCTGCACCGTCACCATATTTGAAAAACAAAAAATGGCAGGCGGACTTTTGAGATACGGCATTGGTCCCCACCGGCTGCCCAGGGAAATCCTGGACAGGGAACTTGAGTTTATCAAGCTGTCTGGTGTTCAGATTAAAACCGCAAGCCCCATAGACTTTAAAAAGGGGTTAAAAGCGCTGAAAAAGAAATATGACGGCATTATTATTACCACTGGTTCCTGGAAAGACAGGAAGCTTGGAATCCCGGGAGAGGAACTGGAAGGCGTTGAGGGATGTCTCTCCTTTCTAAAAGACTATTATGACGGGGATGTGAAAAAACTTAAAAAATCAGTGGCCGTGATCGGTGACGGAAACGCAGCCTTTGATCTGGCCAGGGTCTTAAGACGGGCCGGGGCAAAGGTCAGTATTATTTCATGGTTTTCAAAGGAAAGTATTCCTGCGGATAAAGAAGAGGTAAGAGGGGCGTTAACTGAAGGTGTCACCATCATTGACAACACCAGCGTGGTTGAATTTAAAGGGAAAAACAACCAGTTGAAAAGCCTTGCCTGCAAGGCCACGCAACCGGGGAAAACACCGGATAAAAACGGGATGATCTGGCCTGAAATTCTTTTTCAGGGTCCTGGAACCGAGTTCAACTTTGAACAGGTTTTTGTGGCCATCGGCCAGACAGGCACTTTGACCCGTTCCAAAAACAGCCAGGGCCTTTCTGTCAACCGCCATGGTTTTATTGAGACTGACAGCCATGCAACCACCATTGAATCGATTTTTGCTGCCGGTGATGCTGCCACAGGGCCTTCCTCTGTTGTCCATGCCATGGCCCAGGGAAGAGATGCAGCCAAACAAGCTTTGGACCGCGTCTGCGGGATAAAGACCAGCACCGGTTTAAAAACCGTACGGCCGAGCAACAAGGCGTTTGACCCGGTGCCCAACGACACGCCAGCCCAACAGCCGACTTTAATGCCCATGGTCACGCCTGAATCCATTACCCATAATTTTTCCGAGATTGCGGCCGGGCTTTCCGAGGCCCAGGCTCGGCTTGAAGCCGGCCGGTGCCTGCAATGCGGGAGTTGTTCCGAATGTCTGGTCTGCCTGGAGGTTTGCCGGGCAAAAGCTGTGAATCATACACAGCTGCAGGAAGAGATGACCGAACATACCGGTGTCCTGATCCTGGCTGATCCGGAAATGATTCCCCATTCCATCAAAGGGGATGATATTATCCGGGCTTACGGGCCCAGCACCACAATTCCGGATACCTATGCCATGATCATGCGCGGTTTTGCCGCTGCCGCCCAGGCCATGACACTCTTAAAAAATACTTCCAGGAGGCGCAAAGGCCACGGGGTTTATTTTTCCGCTCCTGATCCTGCCTTTGCCACCCGGGACATACGGACCGGGGTTTTTGTCTGCAAATGCAACGATTCCCAGGGGTGGGATGGAACCATTGATGATTTTCTGGACCAGATCAAAGAAAAACAGCTGGTGGTCCATGCAGGAACCATTGATTCAGCCTGCACAGGGGACGGTATCTCTTCCATCATAAAAACAGTCCGCAGCAATGCCATTAACCGTATTGTCCTTGCTTCCTGTGTCTGCTGCCCCTTGAATTTTGTCTGCACCTCATGTACGGATCAACGCAGCCGGCTCAAACAGGGACTTTTTGTTGCAACAGGCATCAGCCGCTCCATGGTCGAAACCTGCAATGTCAGGGGAGAAGCCCTCAATCTTCTGGTAAAGGACCCCGCACAGGCTGTTGCACGGTTCAAGGGTCTTGTGAACCGTTCCATCAGACGGGCTCAAAACTTGAAACCCTTCAGCACCCCGGAAAGAAATTATAATTTTACAACCGGGGTGATCGGAGAGTCTGAAGCCTCTGTGACCAGCGCCATGATCCTGGCTGAAACAGGGGCTGAGGTCATGATGTTCGGCACGGTTGGAAATCCTTTAACAACAGATCCCGGCCATCCCAATATTCATGCTTTCTTAGGGTCATCCGTTGGCAGGATGACCGGTACCCTGGGTGATTTTCAGATCACCTTTTCCATGGCAGGAGAGGAACAGACCTTCCATGTGGGTGCCATCATCTTTGAAGATAAACTGTTGAAACAGATCAAGCACATTCACCAGGAAGGACTGCCGGACCGGAAGGTGTTTACCGCCATGCAGGAAAAAGATGTGATGGGCAGGCCCTACATCCTTCCGGGAATGACCTCCATCTCCGGGCTTTTTCTGTCAGACCCGCCCGGCATCAGCGTTTCCAGCAGGCAGAAAGGCGCTGCAGCAGCCGTCAATGTGGCCGCCATCATGCCCAGGGGACCCCGGCAGAGCAAAGGCTATACCGTCCTTGTGAACCCGCAGCTGTGCCGGGGGTGCGGCCGCTGCATTGAAGAATGCCCCTACCAGGCCGTTACCATGAACAAGAATGCCCTTGGCGGATGGACAGCATCGGTTGATGAAGCCTTCTGCAAAGGATGCGGAAACTGTATTGCCGTATGCCCGACCAATGCCGTGGACAGTCCCTTCCGGGATCATCTGTTTCTGGAGCGGGGACTTGAGGAGATACTCGTATAAATGGAAAATTATAAAATCATACTTTTTTTATGCAACTGGAGTCCCCATGCCACGTTCCAGAAACTGAAAGATGCCGGCCGGGACATCCCGGCTGAAATCAACATGATCCGGATTCCGTGTACCGGGCGGATCAGCAAAGCCCTTCTTTTCAAGGCCTTTGAAATGGGGGCCGACGGGGTTGCCCTGGCCGGTTGTGCGCCCGGCACCTGCCGCTATGGAAGCGGTACTCAAAATGCCCAGAAAAACACCCAGGCCTGCCGGGATATCCTGGACATCATGGGGCTTGGCTGTGACCGGATGCGCCTTGCAACCTTTCTGCCCGATGAAACAGATCAGATGCATGACTTCTTGACAACCTTTACATCAGATTTAAAAGCCATGGGCAAAAGCCCCATTAAGGGGTTGAGTACAGAAGAAAAAAATACAGGTGATCCCAAACAGTCCATCGCAAAGATCATTGCAGAATATGATGCCTATGCCTGCCAGGATTGCGGCAAATGCACCTCTTCTTGTCCCCTGGCCCTGAGCGGCAAGGATTTTTCTCCCAGAGCCATGGTCACCGCCCTTATCGAAGGTGACATCTCTTCTGAAAACATCAAGGAGAACATCTGGTCCTGCCTCACCTGCGGCGTTTGCTACAACCGGTGTCCGTCTGAAGTCAATTTCCCTGAACTGATCCAGAAGGTCCGTGCCCACATCCCCAAGGATATAATCGGACAGACCCGCCTGACCCACGGAGGATTTTTCCAGTCCCTGATGCGGACCATGACCCATTCTCAGATCCGGCAGAAACGGTGGAAAACCCTGCCTGTTGACATTAAAACAGATGAAAAAAGCAAGGTGCTGTTCCATGGCGGCTGCTCTCCCTACTTTGATATCTTTTTTAAGAATCATCATGGAGTGAACAATTCCGATATCCTGGAAAACAGCTTGAAGCTGCTTAATTTTTTCGATGTCATTCCGGCTGTCCTTGAAAACGAACGCTGCTGCGGCCATGATCTTTTATGGTCCGGGGACAGGGATAACTTTCTAAAACTTGCTGTCCTGAACCGGGATATCCTGAATGCTTCGGGCATTGAAGAGATGATCACAACATGCCCGGAATGCTACAGGACCTTCGCTCATGACTATCCGAAAAACGGCATAGACCTTGACTTCAAGGTAACCCATCTCTACGAGTTCCTGGAAAAAGAAATCGACAGGGCAGCCGTCACCTTTGACGGCCCAAAAGGAACCTTTACCTATCAGGACTCCTGCCGGTTGAACGGTCTTGAAGAAATCAAGGATCTGCCCCGGAAACTGATCTCACGGTTTGCCAAAGATAATTTTAAAGAGATGCAGGACATTAAAGACGGGGCACTTTGCTGCGGCAACAGCGCCTGGACCGGGTGTGACGCCTTCAGCAAGGCCATTCAGGTCAAACGGATAAAACAGGCAAAAAAAACCGGGAGCGATTTTATGATCACCGCCTGCCCCAAATGCCGCATCCACCTGGGATGCGCCATGGAAGATCCCTTTGCAGGTGGTGAACTGAAAATGGAATTAGTGGATTTAACCAATATTATTGCAAAACATATATGCTGGGAATAAGGGAAAGCAAAATGGAAACACGCTTAATGGAACGTGCGGTAACAGATACTTCAGACCAGGTCCGTATCGGGGTTTTTGTCTGTCAGTGCGGGCTCAATATCGGACAGACCGTGGATTGCAAAAAAGTGGCAAAGATGGCCTTGGACATAAGTGATGTATTGGTTTCAAAGGATATCACCTATGCCTGTTCCGAGCCGGGACAGATGGAAATCAGGAAGGATATCGAGGAGAACAACCTGAACCGGGTGGTCATTGCCTCCTGCTCCCCAAGGCTTCATGAACCCACCTTCAGACATATGATGAAGGATGCAGGGCTCAATCCCTTTCTCCTGGAGATGGCCAACTTAAGAGAGCAGTGCTCCTGGGTCCATTTGAAAGAACCCGAGGCTGCAACGCAGAAATCAATGGACCTGGTCCAGATGGCAGTCTCCCGGGTGCGTCTTTTGACCCCGCTCATTGAAGAGCAGCTTGCCCTGACAAAGAAAACCCTGGTGATCGGCGGCGGTATTGCCGGTATCCAGGCAGCCCTTGATCTTGCGGATACCGGATACCAGGTGACCCTTGTGGAAAAAAGCCCGTCTATTGGCGGGCTCATGGCGAGGCTGGACAAGACCTTTCCCACCATGGACTGCTCCATCTGAATTCTGGGTCCTAAAATGACGGATGCCGGTCGGCATCCAAACATTACGCTCCACACCTTAAGCGAAGTTGCCGAGGTCAAGGGATATGTCGGCAATTTTAACGTCAGGATCATCAAAAAGGCAAAATATGTGGATGAAAAAGAGTGCACCTCCTGTGGTGACTGTGCAACCGCCTGTCCTGTTGTTTTTCCCGATGCGTTCAATGAGGGGCTGTCTTCCAGAAAAGCTGTCTATATTCCCTTTCCCCAGGCCGTGCCGTCCTCATATGTGATCAACATGGATGAATGCATGGGCCGGGAATGTTCAAAATGTCTTGAGGCCTGTGAAAAAAAATGCATCCATTTCCACATGTCAGACCAGGAGATCATAGAGGAGGTCGGCTCTATTGTGGTGGCCACGGGCCTTGATCCCTATGATCCAAGGGAAATGGATGAATACGGTTATACCCGGTTTGAAAATGTTCTCACCAGCCTGGAATTTGAGCGGCTGGTCAATGCCGGCGGTCCCACAAAGGGCGAATTGATCCGGCCCACAGACAGGAAACATCCAAAATCCGTGGGGTTTATCCAGTGCGTGGGCTCAAGGTCAAAACGCAAGGGCGGCGAGTTCTGCTCCAATGTGTGCTGCATGAACACCATCAAGAGCACCCTGGTATTAAAGGAGCATTATCCGGATATGGAGATTACGGTCTTTTATATCGATATCCGCGCCTTTGGCAAGGGGTTTGAAGACCTTTACAACCGAAGCCGCGGGCTTGGCGTTAAATATGTCAGGGGACTTCCCGGCTCTGTTGAAGAGCTGTCCGACAATACCATGAAGGTTGCCGTAGAAAATACCGCCACAGGCAAAATACAATTCCATGAGCTTGACATGCTGGTGCTGGCCATTGGCATGCAGCCCTCTGCCGGAACCCAGAAACTCCAGGAGATGCTGGGACTTCAGCTCACCCCTGACGGCTATTATCTGGAGGCCCATCCCAAGCTCATGCCTGTGGATGCAGCCACCCGGGGCATCTTTTTTGCCGGGTGTGCAGAAGGTCCCAAGGACATCAAGGAAAGCGTTACCCAGGGCACTGCTGCTGCGGGCAGGGCTGTGCGGCTCATGCACAAGGGAACCATCACTACAGAGCCCATCACCGCTCAGATTATTGAAGCCCACTGTAATTCCTGCGGGAAATGTGCCATAGTCTGTCCCTACAACGCCATTACCGTGGAGGTGAAAAAAAAGACCCCTGCAAGGGTCAATACAGCTGCCTGTGCCGGATGCGGCACCTGTGCGGCAGAGTGCAAGTTCGGCGCCATTACCATGAACCATTTTACCGATGAGCAGATCAACTGCCAGACCGATGCGCTTTTAGCCAACAATCCGGCAGAAAAGATCCTGACCTTTGCCTGCAACTGGTGCTCCTATGCCGGCGCAGACTATGCCGGGGTTTCCCGTATCCAGTATCCTCCCAATATCCGGCTGATCCGCACCATGTGCTCGGGCCGGGTGGATGAAAAATTCATCTGGCACGCCTTTAAAAAAGGGGCGCCTGTGGTGCTGGTCAGCGGCTGCCACATTGGCGACTGCCACTACATTGATGCCAACCACTGGACAGAGAAGCGCATTGCCAAGGTTCACAAAAAAATGGAAAAACTGGGCATCCGAACTGAACGGCTCCAGCTGGCATGGATTTCTGCTGCCGAAGGAGTGCGTTTTGCCAAGGTGATGACTGACATGGAAAAACTCAGAGCAGGCGTGACCCAGGAGGAGATAAATCAAAGCATTGATATTTTAGTTGGATAAAAAAGCCGGGTGTACTGTTCAATTAGTATCAAGACGCGCTTTTACGATAGAGATGAAGAATGCTTTGATTATCTTTCGTTTATAATCACATATCACAGATTGCCCTGTGATTGAAGATCGAGTTACCCTCTCTTTTATATTAACCATGTCTTCACCAAGACAGCCAAAACATAAAGATTGAGCCCAACAGGTTTTGCAGTTGGGATTAGTCCACTTGTCTGAGTCTTGAATCTGAATATTGATCAGATCAGGACTGCCGAATTCATGGGGCAGTCCATTGACATTACCCAGGCAGTATCCAGATCCGTGCATCAGCATGAAACATGAAAAAATATTACCATCGGCATTAATCGTCATTGATGTTCGTCCTGCAGGACAATAATGCAAAATCGGCGTTTGGGTACTCATACTGTTCAGGAATCTTTTAGCAATGGAAATCATTTTTGGAAATTTTGTTGTCAAACTAAGAATTGAGTGTTCTATTGCTTTTGAATACTGCTGGGCGGCAATGTCCCTGGGGACATGCCATGGGCTTTCAAAAGGAACCATGACACAGGGGCAGTGCAATACCTGACACTTCAGTTCGTCATAAAAAAAAGTCATCAGTTCTACTAAACCGATTCCTTTGCGCAGGTGCTCTGCCGTATAGGTGCATTCAAATTCCGGAACAATGCCCATATCAATTATGGTTCGCACATTTTTAATGATGATATCATAGGTTCCGCAATTGTGTGTATTCACTCTCATGGCATCGTGTATTTCTTTTGGGCCATCCAAACTGATACACAGGCTTAAATTATATTTTTTTAACAGTCCTAATAACTGGGTGGGTAACAAATACCCATTTGTCGTCAACCCGAACTGCGGAAGATAGGGTATGACCTCTTTTTTTCTTAAATGAATAAAATATTCACATACCAGCTCAATAAGCGGAAGATTCAAAGTGGGTTCGCCACCAAAAAAATTAACATGGTCGATGATAGAAAATTTTCTGATGGCAAAATTTACTGCATTCAACGCAGTCTTTTTGCTCATCATCATTCCGGCTGTATAATAACAGCCTTTATTGGCATAGCAATATTTGCAAGCCATATTGCACGTGTTGCTGATATTCAGTGACAATCTGTGTAACCTTTTTCGGTTTTGTTTTTCATAGCTTCCCGCGATATGAGAGTGGTCTGCCTGACCCGGTTTGTTCACTCCGGGGTTACGACGGTTTAACAGTGAGTCAATCGCGGACATGGAGTTAATTAAATCCATGTCGCCAATGGCATCAGTTTTATTAACTCGCTGGGGGCGAATCGATAATGTCAAATCATTACCATTAAAAATAACATCATTGCTGCAATACTCAAACACCTTCAATTTATCAATATCCCCCACACTTCTCTCCTTTCATCGGTTTACTGTGTTACCAAGAACACGAGTCGATAAATGGGTTTTTCAACAGATCAAACAATAAAAAAATAAACTTTATTGTTTGAATTAAATGGCATTGACCTTAGTCCAAATTATTGAAACTTAATTATTGAATTACTGCTAAAATCAACTAAACTCTTGGCCCATGTGATAATATCGTTGATGTACTTTTTCAGCAACAGAGGTGGAGAGGGCCTCATAACTGGCCAGAAAATCCTTGATAAGCAAGGCATCCCGTTCTTTCTCCGGAGTTTTCAGTTCATTAAAAGGATCAATAGAATAGGGTTTGGCAATATGATGCGCACTGATGCGTTCTTCGTATGGCAGACCTGCCATGGCGGCGCACCCTCAGCCGCAACCGGAGCCGCAATTGTCATCCTGGTTCACCTGACTGAAATAAGGCGAATCAGGATTTTTGGCCAGTTGCATACTAAGCTTATGCAATAATGCAGAAGTTTCCAGAACAGGTATTTCCAGTTTAACCAGTAATGCGGTTTTATCTGCTATTGTCATTGCCCCGGCCACCTCTTTTAATTCCATGAGATGGTTTCGCCTGGGTTCTATAAGCTGATTGACAAGATTCTTTAACCCCAGTTGTTGAAGTTCTTTTTCGTTTTTCGGCCTTATATGCGGCGGCCGGTTCTGGCGTTTGCGAACCCAATTGTCGTACAGCCTGACGGCAAGTTCACGAGATTTTAAGTTTTCTTTTGTTTGTCTTATCATAATATGCTTCTCCTTTAAATTATCCCAACAGATCAAATTCAATTTAGATAAGATCAATGCCTGCCTGATGGTTATTTCATTATCCCATTGGTATCACCTCCTTTCAAAAAAAACATACGTCCCCTGGTTTGTTTTAAAAAAAACACTTTTGATATTTTTGAAAATGTCAATTATGGCGGATAGAACATGAATGTTGATCCGGAAGAAAAATGGATATTTTCTGAAGATTGACTGATTGATCAGTCAGCAGAGGAACAACAATTTAAAGAAAAAATTGTTGTAGAGAAATTGTAACAAGAATATTTTTAAAAGAACGATTTTTTAAGACAGCTCCGCAGTGTCGCTTACACAATTATTTGTGCAGGCAATGCAAAGGATAAAAAATCTTTTGAGAGTATATATAGCTAATTTCAAAAAAACAATCGGGGAAAACCCTTAATTTTGAAAAAAAATAAACTTTTTTAGATGGAATGAATTAAAACAGGGTATGGATGTGAAAAGCTGCGCTGCTCTTGTTTTTTTAGTTGTTCAAATATGGACACCCATTGTGTCATATGCGGACAGTCTTTCCTTTTTCCACAAGTTTAACGTTTAAATTAAAGCTGATAAAAATTTAATTTAAATTATTTACCATTCAGAATATACAAAAAGAGCTGGAAAAAACTCATCCGTGTACTGAGCCATGAGATCATGAGGCTGCATAGCGGCAGCATCCGTGTAAAATCAGAACCAGGAGAACAGACTGTTTTTTCTTTGGTGTTTTAGTTTTGCAGCAGTATCGTAAGCCGTAACAAAAGGCTGGTAAAAAGAGTTGTTGAGATCCTGGCCGTCGGGTGAATGAAATTGCCGGATCATTTTTAAAGTGCCTCCAGTTTTTTATGGGGTGTAAACGCAAAACAAACTTGACTTATCAACAGCCATTATTTCAGAGTTAACCTTCAGGCGTTGTCCAATGTTTAAAAAATTGCTTTGCCCTGCTTTTTTGTTACCCTTAATGCCTCTTTGACAAGGTTTACCTTATCAATATGAAAGGCGCTGATTCCGTTTTAAAGGCAAAGTACCCTGTCAAACATATTATTTTTAAACGCCAATGCCATTGCATTCATAACCTGGAATGAACAATTCTTTTTCCGGTTAAGTTTCATGGCATATTCAATATTATGTTTGGATACATCTATCCCTGTGATTGAGGTTACATGATCGGCCAGTTGAAACAGAATTCTGCCATATCCGCATCCCAGCTCAAGCACTGATTGTTCAGATTTTAACCGGGACAAGACATGATTAATTTCTTCTAAAAGATAGCGCTTTACACGCAGGGGTGCCAGAGAATAGCATTTTTCAAGATTTTCGCCATGAAGATACTTGTTATAATAATTCATTTACTGAGTTTTATGCAGTCCAAGAATCGAATCTATGATATCGGATGAATCCCTTGCCTCTTTGGAAGATCCCTTCCATACCGTATTGCCGGATTCAAGCACAATAGCATGATCAGCCACTTGAAGTGCCCTTTGTGTGCTTTGCTCAACAAGAAGAATGGTCAACCCCACAGCATTCAGATCTTTAATGGCCTCATAGCAGGTATCAACTGCTTTTGGCATAAGCCCTAAGGACAACTCGTCAATCATTAAAAATTTTGGTTCTGCCATGAGTGCACGGCCAATGGCGAGCATCTGCTGTTCCCCGCCCGAAAGAGACCCAGCCATTTGTTTTCTCCGCTCTCCAAGCCGGGGGAAAATGGATAGAACTTTTTCAATGTTGTTCTGGCTTGCTTTTTTGCTCCTGGTATAACCGCCAATGATGAGATTTTCATGAACAGACAGGCTTTTAAAAAGACGCCGGCCTTCCGGAACAATCGCAATCCCTTTTTGCACTCTTTCCATTGGCGACCAAGGGGTTATATTTTGACCATCATATTCAATGTCACCTTGTTTTACATCAACATGACCTGCCAGAGACATGATCAGCGATGATTTTCCAGCGCCATTGGCACCCAGGATGGCAGTAATGGAACTTTTCCCAACTTCCATGTCAAGCTGGTTTACAACCGTCATGTTGCCATAACCGCAACTGAAATTTTTCAATTTTAGTATCATTCTATTGAACCCCCAGGTAGGCGGTCCGGACTTCAGGTTTACTCATAACGACTCGCGGGTCGCCTTGCGCAAGATCTTTGCCATTATCCAGAACATGAAGCCTGTCACTGACCCGAAGGACTTCACTTAAATTGTGTTCTATCATTACGATTGTCATGCCTTGTTTTGAAATGGATTTGATGGTGTCGGCAAGTTTTCCGGCCTCCTGACTGTTCAACCCTGCAAGGGGTTCATCTAAAAGCAGTATTTGAGGTTCAATTGCCAGAGCCCTGGCAACTTCGAGCCGCTTGAGAACACCGAGTGGCAGCTTGGACACCTGCTGGGCCTTGTATTGGGTAATGCCTACCATTTCAAGAAATTCCAATGCTTTTTTCTTTTCCGGCGACCTGTTCAATGTGATCAGCGACGGGAAGATGTTTCTTAGTTTCTTAAACCCTGCTGCAAATGCAACATTTTCCAAAACAGTCATGGATCTGAACGGGCGAACAATCTGGTGGGTCAAAGCAAGACCAAGCTGTATCCGTTTATGGGTGGAAAGGTTTGAAATATCTTTGTTTCCAAGTTTCAATGACGCTTTTTCCGGCGTCACTATACCTGTAATGGTATTTAAAAGAGTTGTTTTTCCTGCACCATTGGGACCGATCAGACTTAAAAATTCTCCTTTTTCAACCCTCAGGCAAACATCCTTGAGTGCTGTTACGCCTCCAAACCTTACCGTGACTGATTCTGCCAAAAGAATTGCCGCCATTTATCCTTCCTTTTTTTTAACCATCCGTTTGAAGAATCCTGAAAGTCCTTCAGGAGCAAATCTCATGACACTAAAGAGCAGCACACCATATAATAAGAGCTTGTAATCATTAATAAACCTGAAAAATTCTGGCATCAGGACCAATAAAATGGTTGCAACAACAACCCCAAAGGTAGAACCGATTCCGCCTACGGCAACCATGGAAAGGATAGTGATGGATTCAATAAATCCAAATGTATCCGGAACAATAAACCGAGTGTAATAAGCGTACAGGCCGCCGGCAAGTCCGGCCATGGCAGTTCCCATGGCAAAGGCGGTCAGCTTATATGATTTGACATCCAGTCCAAGTACCATGGCGGTTTTTTCATCATCGGCAACTGCATCAAAGGCAAATCCCATCCATGACCGCTTTACATGCCAGGAAAAAAGAATGGCTAAACCGGCAAATAACAGCACAAGACAAAGGTATGCAATCTTGGTCATTCCATGGGAGGGGATATTTGAAATTCCCATTTCTCCACCTAAGAATTCTTGTTGCCTGACAATACCAACGAACAGAAACGCCACGCCCATGGTCACAATTGCCAGAAAATCCTCCCTGACCCTGAGACTGGTCAGGCCGATAATGGCACCGGCAAGCCCGGCCAGCAGAAAACCGGCCCCCAGGGTCAGATAAATCGGCCAGCCGATTTTGGCAAGCAGGGCAACCGTGTAGGCTCCAATCCCGTAAAAGGCTGCATGGCCAAGGCTGATCTGGCCGCAATACCCTGTAATCAGATTCAGACCAACAGCAAGTATGATGTTGATTCCAACAACAGTTGCAAGACTGATTTCATATAAGCCCATAAATTACCTCGAAGTAAAAAGACCCTTTGGTTTAATCATCAAAACAACGATAAGGAATGCAAAAGCAATGGCGTCTCGATCCAGAAAATCGCCAAGGTAGATGGTACCGAATGCTTCAATAATCCCTAAAACCAAAGATGCGATCAAGGTTCCCAGAACATTGCCAAGACCGCCTAAAACAATAATCGCAAGTGATTTGTATGAGGGGACCGCCCCCATGGTAGGCTCAACCAAATTGCTTAAAAGGGCCACCATGACTCCTGCAACCGCAGCCAGTGCACTTCCGGTAAAAAATACCAGGTATCTGACCTTGATGGGATTGATACCGAAACATGCCGAAATCTCAGGATCATCAACTGTTGCCCGCCATCCGATACCAATTCTTGTCTTCCGGGAAATCCAGGCAAGAATACCCAGCAGAAACAAATTGGTTACCACCGTAATCATTTGGCATGCTCTCAGGTGGATACCAAAAACCACAACCACATTCTGCCAGGGCACGGTTGAAAAACTCAGACCAAACGGGCCGAAAACAAGTCGGAAAATTTCTTCCATCCCGATATAAAGACCAATGGATGCAATCAAGGCCACATAGGGCGGCTTGCTCAGAATGGGTTCATAAACAAGCCTGTATATGGCCATGCCGGTTATTCCCGATGCAAGGGGTGCCAGAAGCATGCCTGCCCAGAGGCTGCCGGTATAATTGGTCGCTGCAACACCAATGTATGCCCCCAGGGTAAAGAGTCCTGCATGGGCCACATGCAGGACTCTTAACAATCCATAGATAAGTGTCAGCCCAACCGCAATGATCGCATAGGTTGATCCTTGTATCAGTCCTTGAATGAAAAGTTCAACGTAAAGCACGTTATACGGTCCTTCCTTTATTTTTCAGGGGGCGCGAGAAGTTCCGGATCATTTATGACGGAATAATGATGCCACTCTCCATTTTTAACGATCTGGATCTGAACATCTTTTAATACTTCGCCAAGATGATTAAATTCAATGGTACCGGTGGCTGACTTTAAAGAAATACCGGCAATTGCAGCTCTAATTTTTTCAGGATCCGTGCTGTTTGATTTTTCAATAGCCAATGCTGCAACCTTCACTGCCGTGTGCCCGGATGCTGCGACCATATCTGCTTTATATCCGGCCAGTTTTTCAAAATTTTTAATAAAATCTGCTGTTTCCGGTACTTTTGAATCACGATCCAGTGATGTGGTAATAATGACCCCTTCTGCGGCCTTGCCTGCAATCTCTATAAACTTCTGGGAATCATATCCTTCCTGTCCAATCACCGGAACAGTAACGCCGGAAGCTCTAAGCTGGCTTACCATAGGTCCTGCCGTAAAATAATAACCTGACGCATAAATCGCATCCGGGTTATCTGATTTCACTTTGGCAATAATGGCACCAAACTGTCTGTCCTTCATAGAATATTCATATTCGTTGATAATGGTGATGCCAAAATCACTTGCTTTTTCCTTAAACCCGGCAGCAAGGGATTTTCCAAAATCATTTTTCAATGTGATAATAACCACTCTTTTTTTACCAAGTATATTCCCAATCAGTTTTGCTCCTGCGCGACCCTGAACCTCTCCCAGAAATGAGGTTCTGAAGACATAATTACCGGCTTTTGTGATATCCGGATGAATTGCATATGCTGAGATATAAGGAATTTTTGCTTCCTGAAAAATTCCTGCAGCCGATCTTGTCGGCCCGGAGTAACTTCCTGAAATGCCGACGGCAACCTTATCTTGTCCGATCATTTTGTTGGCAATGGGAATAGATTGGGATGCATTTGCCTGGTCATCATAAACAACCAGCTCAATCATTTTACCGTTGATTCCGCCTTTTTCATTGATCTGCTGTACTGCCAGCTTTGCCCCGAAAGTGGATGATTGACCATCTGAAGCTGCAAATCCTGTCAGCGGAGCATTAAATCCGATTTTAATCGTATCACCTGCCCAGGCTGTTCCAAAACATAAAAATACAAATAACAAAGCAAATAATAAGGTTCGTAATTTAATCATTTTTTTCCTCCTTTACCTTTAGTGTTGTTTCAGTACCCATTTATCTTGTTACGAAAACATTTTTTACGCTATTTGATTATATACATGTCTATACAAGTATATATGGAGAGTCAAGATTTTTTTAAAAAAGTGATAAAAAGTGGAGCACCAATAATACTTGTAAGCAAACAAGCCAAAAAGACTGGTAAAAAGAGTTGTTGAACTCCCGGCCGCCGGGTGAATGCAATTATTGGATAATTTTTAAAGCGCCTCAAAATTTTTATGAAGGATTTCTACGACCGGCAGATCCCAGGATTCCATGGTTACATTTTTGGACGCTTTGTCCTCATTATCCTGCCGAGTGCGTCGGATAACGGCTAGTACTCTGGCATTTAAAATCTTCCCAATATTGTGGTGCCAGTCAGTTGCCCCTTTTTTCGACAGGGATGAGATAATCTGGTCCTTGTCATTTACAATATACATCCGGCCTTCTTTTTCCTTGAAACTGACTTTATCGCCTGTTTCAAGGTCTGACAAATATCTGTGGATCTCGTGGTTCTCAGGAAAAAGCCCGGGATAGTCAAGATACATATCTGCCATGCCAAGGATTGAAACCGTCAGGTCA
Organism: Pseudomonadota bacterium; assembly: GCA_018821715.1. Lineage (GTDB taxonomy): Bacteria > Desulfobacterota > Desulfobacteria > Desulfobacterales > Desulfobacteraceae > Desulfobacula. The sequence goes on from JAHJLN010000277.1 coordinate 23,017, forward strand.
TCTGAAAAGCCCTGAATTTTTGCGGGTGCTGCAGTATTTTCATGTGTAAACCAATTGCCTTTTAAAGACCGGATATGGGGATGAATCAAGTTTTCAAGGTGACACAGAAAGAGTTTTTCTTTTGCCCGGGTCATGCCCACGTAAAAAAGCCGTCGCTCCTCTTCCATGTCACTTGATTTCCATCCCCCGTCAAGAATGAAAACATACAAAAACTGCATTCCCTTGACACTGTGAACCGTTCCCAGGAATACCCCGTTTCCGGTTTTGTGTTCCCGCCGCCCTTCCAGAAGGGTTTCAAGGGCAAAATCTTTGGCCCGGGCAATGGATATTGCCCTATCCGGGTTGATCCGGCACCAGGATTCAAGGATCTGTTCGATCTGATGGGTCCAGGTATTTTTCCGGTCAAATTTCCCCAGGATTTCCTGTTTTAACTCATCCGGCCGCAGGCTTTGGGTTTTGCAGTCGTCCAGGTACCGGATAAACGCCTGTATTTCTCTCACCCTGAACAGGGGGAATCCGGCACTGTTTTTCAGGGAATGGCAAAATTTGATGTTTTCACTGGCCAGGGCCATCCTGGCGGCAACAAGAAAAGGATATGAGATTCCCTGCCGTGAGATAACCGCAACATCATCCGGCCTTGCCTCTGGGTTCTCCTTTAGTATCTGTTTGATTTTTTTAGCAACAAAGACTGCCTGGGTTGCAATATCCGCTGCCTGGACAATCTGGACAAGTGCCTTTTTGGCAATGGTGTCAGGCCGTTGTTCCAGGGATTTTCTTTTCCGGTTGATGCAGCAGGGCTGATCGTTTTTCATCCGGTTTTCATTTAAGGCGATAAAGGCATTTGATGCCTGGATAATGGGATAGGAAGACCGGTAATTCTCCATCAAAAAATAGGTTCGGGCATCATAATCCTGCTTGAATTTTTTAATAAACACCACACTGGCGTTGCGAAACCCGTAGATGCTCTGATCGTCATCCCCTACGGCCATGATGGAAATCCTGGTGTCACTGTCCTGTTCAAGCCTGCCGGTCAGGCGCATGGCAAACCCGTGGTAAGTCATGGCTGTGACAGAATCCGCGCTTTGGCCTGCGATCGCCCTGATCCGTTTTTTCAGCTCCAGCATGGCCTGGTGGTTAAAGCACAGGACCAGGATCGAAGACGGATCAACTGATTTGGCTTTTATGAGCCAGGCGCATCGATGCACAATGGTTTTTGTCTTTCCTGACCCCGGACCTGCAAGGACCAGGCTGTTTTTTTCAGGCTCAGATCCGACAATGGCTTCCTGGATATTATTTTCAAGGGACTGGATGATCTTTTTATAGGCTTCTGCGGTCATGGCGGTTTTGATAATCTTTTTCTCGTCCGGGAAATATTGAGAAATAAAGGTATCATAGGAAGATGAAAAATAATCACTCACAAAATTCAAGGCTGTCTTTATCTTTTCCAGGCCCAGGCGTGCAAATTTTTCCATGACATGAACCTGGACATTCTTCTGGTCATAATGATGGGACAAAGGTTCATAATCCCCTTTGGTGTACTGGCGTTTTGTGCCCGCCGGCAGCAGTGCGAGCGTCATGGCCTGCCGGAACACGCCAAGGCCGTTCTGCAGGGTAATCACTTTCACATCATGCAGATACAAAAGGCTTTGTTCGATCAATACTCTTTTGTCACCCCTGAACGTGGAAAGAAAAATATCCGTACCCATGGCAGCCATGATATCTGTTAGGAAAAACTGGGCCAGGACCTCGGCCCGGCCGTCTCTTAAACCGGCAGGCAGGCAGGAGATAATGGTTTCAAGAACTATCCGGGAGGCGCGATGCCGCAGTTCAATCCTCTCTCTGATCTGCTGCCAGGAGAATTTTACATATACCTTAAGCTGGTCCATGCCCCGTCTGCCGGTAATTTTCAAACTTTTTCCCAGAGAATCCCCTTTATCATTGGCAATTGCCTTGAGAATTCTTTCTGCCATATCCGACAACAGGGTGATGACATGGCGGGAATCCAGGTATTGTTCCGGCAGGTCCTCTATTTTTCCCAAGGCTGTGCAGATTTCATCTGCCGACAGGAGCGTGTTGGGTTCTGCATTGAACAGGAAGTGCAGAATGGTCGTAAAAACAGCTCTCATGGTCTTTGAAAGATTGAGCTTTTCTATCTTCACACCTGCTTCTTCCATGTTCTTTACAACAGGGGTGCCCTTGAAAAAAAGCGTCTGGTTGAAAGAGCGTTCCACAAACCCTTTTCTTTCAAGCCAGCTCACACCGATCCTGGCCCGGCCGTCATTGTCGCCAAAATCCTTGTAACCGATCAGGCGCATGATTTCACCCGGGGTAATAATAATCTCCGGGGTTTTGGCTCCCTTTTTTTTCAATATCGCAAGAATCTTTTTAATGTCTTTTATGGAAAGCTTGGAATAGGCGTTTAAAGAAAACTGGCTTTCTATATCTTCTTTTTCATATAAAAGGATGCAGTCAGAGGGTTCCATATCCCTTCCGGCACGACCGGCTTCCTGGAGGTAATTTTCCAGAGATCCCGGGATATCGGCATGGATGACAAGCCGTATATCCTTTTTATCGATGCCCATGCCAAACGCATTGGTGGCGCAGATCACCTGGAGTTTGCCCTCTATAAAAGCATCCTGGATATTCCTTTTATCCGGTTCACTCCTTTTTGAATGAAACGATTCGGAAACCATCCCTTTTTCATTTAAAAAAAGGCTGAGTTCCTCGGTGCGCCGCCGGGTTGAACAATAGACAATTGCCCCGCCTTTCTTCCTGGCAACTGTTTCCTGAAGGCAGTTGAACACCACGTCGTATTTTTCATTTTTTGTCACCGGCCACACCTGGAAATTCAAGTTTTCCCGCTGCACACCCCCGATAAAACTTTCAAGGTCAAGGGACAGTTTTTCCTTGAAATGACTTAAAATCTCCTGGATGACATCTTTTTTAGCTGTTGCCGTAAATGCCCCCACAAGGGCAGGGGAGTTGCTGGATCTGCTGCAGCCGTTTCAGTGCCCGTGATCCGGTTCAGGTTATCCACCTGGTCCTTCATCAATGCCTTGAGGGGCGAAATTACAATGGTCAGCTCCCCCAGCCGCTCGTGCCGGTGAAGGGCCGGGATCTGGTAGCAGATGGATTTTCCCCCGCCCGTGGGCAGGATGCCAAGCAACGGACTGCCGTTCAGGGTTGAATCAATGATCTGCTTTTGAAGCGGCCTTCCGTCGGCAAGGGTGCGGTAGGTTTCAAATCCGAAATATTTTTTCAACAGGCGTTGAGAATCATTGTGTTCGCGGCAATGAAGGCAGGTTTTATTGCTGCAGGAAAACTTAAGTTTTCTTATCATACCATGAATTTCAGGGAATTCGTGCCTGACCCAGGGCGGCAGGATGGAGTTGCCCCCTGAGACCATGATCCAGGAGAGCACATAGGCCAGCATCGGTCTTTTTTTTGTATGCCCCATGCAGTCTTCCCAGACCTCCTCCAGGCCTGTTTCACAGACCTTTTCCCTGGCCAGGTCATGAAATATGGACTTTGCCGCTTCAGTATCCGGGATATTTCCTGCCAGAAAACAAAACAGGTCCAAAACGCCTTTTAACCCGAATCTTTGATTGCCAAAACCCATTGTATCAAAAGCAAAGGCATAGAACGCGACCAGGGAAGGTTCTCTTTTATTTAAATCAGAAAACGCCGCCATTTGATCTTTAAAAACCGCCCGGGCAAGAACGGCATCTGCCACAGGATCATTTTTACTGTTTTTGATCAGCTTGTAGTTTTTAACCAGCTTGTGATAGGGGTTTTCAGGAAAGGCAAGGGGGGATAAGAAAAGGGTGTCAATAACGGGAAGATTTAAAAAACAGGCCTGGGGCAGGGCATTTTCAGCAGCCGGCAGGTCATGATTGACAATATTGTGCCCCAGGATATAGTCTGCACCTTTTGAAAACGCTGACAGATCCGTGAGCGCGATTTTTAAATTTGTAATATCGGTTCTCTCAAAGGTCTTATCCTTGAATACAGCCCCGATATGATAAATATCCCCATTGGGAACGCTTTCAAAATCAATTGAGAGGATATTTCTAACCATGGGCCTTATGTTTCTTTGATTCCAGGTTTTGATTCAGTGTCAGCACGATATTTTAACTGCATCCCTTTTAGAAAACTTCTAAGCATCTGATGTTTGCACTCCCGATAGTGTTTATGGCCGGGCTTACGGAAAAATGCGCTTAATTCATGCTTGCTGATGTGCAAATCCGCCAGGTCCAGAATCTCCAAAACATCTTCAGCTTTCAGGTTCAAGGCTATTTTCAGTTTCATGAAAATCATATTGTTTGTTAACTGCTGTTCCGGCTGCGGCTGCGGCCCTTCCTTTTTGCCGCGTTTATCATTAATCAGCCCGTTTAGAAAAATCGCCAGTTCAATGTCCTTTAATTTTTGAAATGCAGGATCATCATCTGTCTTTAACCAGTTGCTGGTCTGTTCCCGTGTTACCGGATAATCTGCCAGTCCGAAGATGGCAATCATTTTGGAATCGTTAAAATCAAAGGTATAGCGGATACGGCGCAAGATATCGTTATGGGTCATCATCATGTCCTTTTCTAAATTTTGAGGTTGTATCAATAAAAATCAAGCTGTAACTATATCACTATCGGCTCCAGGCTGAAAGTTCTGACACTTGCGCTTGAAGCGTTGTTAACATTTGGGGAGAATTGAACAGTTTTTCGCACAGTTCGCATTTGGTATGGGTGATGATCTCCCGGGCCTTATAACCGGCAAAAGATGCAATATTGGTTATCCCCATGGTTCTAATCAAACCATACAGCTGATGGGTTTCGTTTTTTGTAAAAAGCTGTTCAATCGTATGGTCGTTCAGGTTGCCCAGGTAAAAAAAACGGGTTTTTGAAAAATGGCTCCCTGCATCACAACAGGCATACATATCAAGATCCGGAGTCAGGTAGGGGTTCATGTCACAGCAGTTTGCCTGATAATCGGTCAAGATATTCCTTTGCTTGAAAGCCGCTGCCCGACCCGCATAGATAACGGGTTCGGGAAAAAACGTGAGGTCATGATCCCGAAGGAACTGCTCATATGGATCATCTTCCCTGGAAAAATCGGTAATAAATGAAATAAAATAATTCAGCCCGAACTTTTGACAGCTTTGTGCCGCATTCAATACATTGTTCCGGCTGACATTTTTCTGGTGCCATTTTGAGTAACTTAACCTCAATTGGCAAAGCCCGTTCTCTTTGAGTTCCGAAACAAGGCTGTCGGAAGATTCAGCTGTCTTTGCCCAGAAACTATTGGTAACAATTCTAGTATATATTCCCAGCTGCCCGCACAGTTTCACAAGCTCTGCAATCTCCTTGAAATACATGAACGGCTCCCCTGCTGAAAAACTGATTCCGCCGACACCTGCCCGGGCCATCTCGACAATGATCTGTTTTGCCTTGTCATGGTCCATCTTCCCGTTGTCAGGAAGACCGTCCATGGCCACGCAGTGCTCGCATCTGATATTGCACCGGGTTGAATATCCAAAAGCCAATTTGCGCATTTATAAAAACAATCCTCTTGTTTCAAATTGTCTGGTAAGTTGATTCAACTGTTTTTTTACCATATTTTCTTTCAAGACGTCTGACAATAAAATGACCCCGTGCCATATCCTGAAAATGATCAATAAACAGGGTATTGATAATAGCGCCTCCTGCAGCGCCTATTGCAGGAATTGCCTGCGCTGCTGCTTTTTCAGATACTTGAATGCTGAAGCGCTCTGCAATTTGAATGATCAATCGAACCAGGGCAGGCGCACCTTCTTCAGCCAGCCCTTTTTGTGTAATGTGCTGAGCTGCTTTTGTAACCGATTGTGCCAGGGCTGCACGAACGGCAAAATACCCGGATTCAGAAGCATCATCACGTTTGCTGGGTCCGCCCAGGGCAAAGACCTCAATACAGGCTATTTTGGGCTCAATCATAGTGATCACTTCATTTTCGCTCCTTGCAATATCTGCAATGGAGCGCAACATGATGGTTGTTGATATCGGCAGCTCCATTGCCAGTGCCGGCAAACCAAAAAAGCCGCCTATGCCGCCTGTTGCAGCCACGGCAAATTTATGCCAGATGTTTGATGCTTTTTCACCAGGCGAATCCTTCAGTGTGAACACTGCGGTGTGAACTGCTTTGGAGAGAGCTGTCTGGGTGATTTCACCGATTTTCATCTTCCAGTTATCCGGCAGTAATTCAAATCCTTTTTCAATAGGGGTGCCCAGTAAATTTGTTATTTTTGCGGCAATACCGGGATTTTCCAAAAGCATCTTAGCTTTTTTTAAATCATTTAAATCTGTTTGGTGCAATACCATGCTTATCCTATTATTTTTTTTTATTCATAGTATCACTGTTGATTATATTTTTCATCATATATTGAGAATGGGGTAGCTTGTGCCCGAAAAAAAAGGTAGATTAGCTCCATATGGTAATTTCTGAATATCACTCTACGGTCATCATGCCGAAGATGGAAAAGCCTTACCCCTCGATCCTGGATTTTTTAACGGGCCGCTTCCCCGGCATTGGCAGGGATATCTGGGAAGCCAGGATCTGTTCCGGAAAAATTTTGACCGAAAATAGAGAACCACTCTTGCTTACCACGCCCTATACCCCTTTAAAAAGGCTTTATTATTTCAGAGAAGTGGCCCGGGAATCGATCATTCCCTTTACCGAAAAAATTATTTTCTGCAATGAAGACCTGCTGGTGGCCTGCAAACCCCATTTTCTTCCCGTAACGCCGGCAGGACCCTATGTGAATGAATGCCTGCTTCACCGGTTAAAAAAAAGAACAGGAAACAGGAATCTTTCGCCCATCCATAGGATCGACCGGGAAACTGCGGGACTTGTTCTGTTTTCAATGAATCCGGAAACCAGAGGGCATTACCAGGAATTATTCATGAAAGGTAAGGTTAAAAAAACCTATGATGCAGTGACAGTTTATCCATGCGACCAGGAAAAAAAATCATGGACTGTGGAAAACAGGATCATAAAGGGAGACCCGTGGTTCAGGATGAAAACTGTCCCGGGAAAACCCAATGCTGTTTCAAAAATAACCCTTGTCAGATCAAATAAAAACAGGGCTTTTTTTCAATTATGCCCTGTCACCGGCAAAAAGCATCAGCTGCGGCTGCATCTGAGCAGTTTGGGATTTCCCATCCTTAACGACAGGTATTACCCTGTGCTGTTGCCGGAAAAAACAGGGATTTTTTCTGCCCCGCTTCAGCTTCTTGCCAGGAAAATTCGGTTTCGTGATCCAGTGTCACTAAAACAGATGACCTATGAATCTCAACGCCGGCTTTTGCTTTGACAAAAAAAGTCAGTCCAGATCCAGTTGAGCTCTACATTGATTGCAGCTTACCACGCCGCGGTAAACCTTATTACCGCATTCAGGACAAAAATATCGGGCTTCTTCATCTTGAATCCATTTTTGAGTCCCTACCTTTCGTCTATAGGGAACAACCCTTAAAATTACTTTTTTACCAACCGTCATGGGAAAGTTTTCAATATGCGGGCATGGAAATTCATCACATTCATGGCACCCGGAATATCCTTTCCTGCTTGTGCAGTCCCTGATTTCACACTGCTTGCAATGCATAAACAGCTCATCTGATAAGCACCCCTTGCATCGGATATCCTGGGCTGAAATATTTTCACTATTGGGCAGCGTACCCTTTCCGGGAATGCCCCCCTTGTAAAGGCCCACCAACCGTTCCTTAAATTTTAGATTCTTATCACGATCTGCAATATAAATGGCACAGACACCGCAATAAAGCCCGCATGGAGAAATAAAATCCGGATTTATGGTCATACTTTATATTCCTTTTGATGTATTATTTTTTCATATTACAATAGCATAATCAGGACACAAATAAACCCGGTTTTTCTGCTGCACTGGATATTTGCCATAAGAATTTGTAAGCAAAGATCCATAATGCTCCCGTAAGGCAATCACCCTTCCAAAGGCCTGAGCAATTCATTTTCAAGACGGTTATTTTGTCCATGTGGATGCCGCCTGAAGCTTTTGAATTTCTTTGTCAACAGTCAAATGATAACTGCTTGAGTCGCGCAATTTTGATTTTAATGATTTCAATAAATCAAGGGCCTGTTTCTTTTCGCCGTCAACCGCTGTAAGACAGGCAACAATAAAATGATACCGTTCAAAATGGACATTTCCGGGCAAATTTTTTTCATTGTTTTCTGCATACAGCCATTCAAATGTCTCCTGTATTTTTTTTGCATCAAATTTGCTGAATACCGCCTGGGCTGTTTTGATATTTAAAGGATAATCGCTTCTGAACCGATCAAACAATTCAATTAATCTATATCTGATGTTTTCACCAGGTGTTTCATTTTCATCTTTCATGTGTATTGCAACACTGAATGCCTCGCAAAGATCTTCCACAGTGCTTGAATTCAATAGTGCATATACCTGAAGATATCTTACAAATTGACGCTCCTTTTTACTGGTGACGGCAGCATTGAAATGATCAACAGCTTTTTGATGCCCACGACCGTCATAGGTATGGTCATTATACTGCGACAATGTCCAGTATCCCCAGAAAGCATGGGCATAAACATTGGTGGCATCCTGTTGCAATGCCCTTTCAAAATACGGATCAATGGAAAAGGTTTTATCAGTGGCTTTTGTCATCATTACATATGCCCATCCCATATGCGCATTGACGTCTGCAGCCATTCTCTCGTCGGAATTTGCAGCGCTGCGGGCCAGAATCGGCAGGAGCGGTTTTATCGTATCCACTGCATTTTGTTGCCGGTTTGTCCTGGACCGAATCACTTTCATGGCAATCCGTGCATTCGCATTTCTGGCTTTTCTGGAAAACGGCTCCAATTTCAAGGCTTCTCCCAGAAGCTCCAATGCCTGTGAATAATCGCCGGAGGTCTGCTGAATATCTGCAGCAGTGATCAGTTCGTTGACCATTGCCTTTTTTTCCCGCCAGTCCCCTAAAAAAGTGTTTATCTGAACAAGGGCCATGACCAGAGAGATCACCGCAGTAATACCGCCAACCCATTTCATGATGTGAAGGGTGACAGACAAAGGGGCTCTTTTTTGTGAACTTTTGCAAAACGGGCACAGTTTGGCATCTTTTTGTATTTGCTCTTTGCAAGCAACACAAGGCAGGGTTGTTATATCATCTTTTAATGGTTGAGTTGTCTGCATTGTAACGATTTCCTTGTCTCAATCAGATTTCAAGGATTTGCCCGGGATGAATAAGGGGTTCTGAAAGGGCATTTTTCCGGGTTAAAAATTCCACTGAAACGCCAAAAAGCTGGGAAATTCCCCACAGGGTATCCCCTTGTTTTACTGTGTAGCTTTTTGGCAACCGCATATGTGAATGGGTATTCGGGATCGCGATGTCTTCTTCAACGGCAAAAATTTCATTTTCCAATAAAAAAGCAGATACATCAAAACAGGGACATGCTTTCCCAGGGGCATGGGTCTGGCGGATCAGATCCCTGTGGCCCATGATCTTTATTGTTTCAGGACGAGGATGGGCATCCAGGAACTCTTGTATAAATCCTCTTAGTGCCGTGAACTGATGTTCAGTAAAATTGTTTTCCGGGGAATTATCAGCATCTACACCACCTGCCAGGGATATTCCAAAGCTTCGCCGATTCCAGCCGGCGCCGCAATCTCCCACATGCGCCCCCTGCTTTGTGACAGGCCGGGCAGGATATCCGTCATCATGGAGTTGCACCTGGCCGGAACGGGTCATTACGGCATGATATCCGCACCCGCTCCATCCTATATTTTTATGAAGATGATCCACCCATGCGGCATCCACCTCGTTCATGTCTGCCCGGGTGGCTGTGCAGTGGACGATGAGATGGTCATACCGGTCCAGACGATCATCTTTTGGTGTTTGAAAGTATGCCATTTTTCTCCTCCTTTTATATAAAAGTCTTTGCAAACCAAACCGTTGATTTGGCTTTGCATCTTTGGTTTTCTTTTTCCACGCTACCGGGCGTGCCAATCATATGCAGTTCTGAAAAACAAGTTTTTAAGCTTTTTTGTGACGGATAAAAAAACTGCAGGACCTGGGCTGATGATGCTCACAAGAGCGATGCCTGAAAATAATAACCAGATAGAAAGCGCCATGGACACACCTCAATCATTTGAAGTTGGGGATTTGCACACCCTATGAAAAGCCAATACTTGTCATAAGGTTGATTTGTCTTGTTACACCTTACTCTTTTCTTTCTCGGCCATTCTGGCATCAAATTTTTCTTTATTAATGACGAACCGCTCATGCTGTCCTTTGCAGATTGAATCTTTTCCGTCATGTGCAGCCACAGAAAAAATCAGCTTTCTTCCTTCAACTTTGATCAGTTCGACTGTGGCCGTGACCTCAAAACCAGTCGGTGTTGCAGCATCGTGACTGATATTAATATGTGTTCCAACTGTTTGTTCCATCGGCCAATCAAGGTGAGGGTTGATCGCCTTTATGCAGGTCCATTCCAGAAAGCCGACTAAAAACCCTGTGGCAAAAACTTTGGGCATGACTTCCAATTCCTGTGCCTCCGGATAAAGGAAAGGAACTGTTTTGGATTTCGGAACAATAATTTTATGCTCAAACCTGATGCCAGGTTTTAATGTATTTTTCAATTCAGTCTCCTCTTATATTGTTAACAAATGCTCTCCATTTTTTAAAATATCTGTCAGCGGGATTCCCCAATACTTGACTTCAATGTTAAGCTTTTCTAATGTTTGTGTCACGCCTAATTGATCTGCACAAGCCTTGCACGCAGTGACATGAACACCTGTATCAATTGCTTTTTTAATCATCTTTTGAATCGCTTTGTCTTCACCTGCCAATTTGGCAGGAGCACCCCAGATAATAAGGGTGACTTTTTCCCACCACCCCTGAAGAAGCGAATTGATGGTGTACATAAATACCATTTTTTCTGCTGTAATCGGATTATCATTGGTCCATAATACATAGAGATGTGTTTTTTCACTCATCTATTACCTCGCTTTTAGTTATCACCTTTTTTTTGGCCATATTTCCTGTTTAAGCAGAATTCCGTTTTCTTTCAGCTCCAGGAAACCTTTTTTGTACAGGCTACCGACAGCCCTTTTGAATTCTTTTTTACTCATGGAAAAGATCTTTTTAATCTCTTCGGGAGAACTCTTGTCATGGCAGGGGATAAAACCGCCCGCCTGATTTAAAATATTTAAAATCGTGTCTCCAGATCCTTGCACAGAACTGTAACCCGGTTCTTTTAACGTGAGGTCAATTTTTTTGTCTTCACGAAGTCGCATGATATAGCCTGTGCAGGCATCTCCTGACGACAGATCTTTATAGGTTTCGTTTGTGTACAGCATCCCATAGTATCTGTTATTTACTACAGCCATGATACCTATACTGGTAAGGGTGTGGATCAGAAGGTCTACTTTTTGACCCTCCTTAAGATCTGTAATATCTTTATCACAATTTACAGATATTTTTGCAGTGCCGTAAACCCTGCCTGTCACATCATCAAAACAGATCTTAATGAGATATTTTTTCCCGGGAACCATTCTATCCAGTTGCTCACTTTTGGGCACCAGCAAGTCTTTTTCAAGCCCCCAGTCCATAAATGTTCCAAAAGATGTAACATCTTTTGCTTCTAGGAAAACAAAATCTCCGACAATCCCATTGGGATCTAAAGTTGTGGCAACCAGCCGGTCTTCAGAATCGGTATAAACAAACACCTTAAGTGTGTCCCCAATCTTTACAGATTCAGAAACATATTTTTTAGGCAGCAGAATCCTTCCTTGTTCAGAATTTAAATATAAGCCAAATTCAACTCTGCTGTCCACAACCAGATCATTATATCTTCCGATTTTAAACATGGTCTTCCTCTATAATTTATATTAATAAAACCCGGCATTTTTTTGGGATAATATTATCAGTATTATTTGTTTTGTAAAGTTTAATAAAGTTTGCTCCCATGATCAATGCTAAGATTCCCATGGTTTTGAATTAGCTATCAGATATACATCACCTGTATTTTCTGAATTCTATGGTGTCATAGTGTGCGGATAACTCATCCCAGTGCTTTAATACCATTTTTGCAGCATCCGGGACATAGCAGTGTTCATAGTTTTCTCCCTGAAAGTCGATGACATTCTGCAGCGAATCAAATGTCATAATGGTAACAAATTCAACTTCATCACCAACATCTCTCCGGAACAGTTCAATGCTCTGGTAGCCCGGTATGTTTTTGGCTTCAATTCCAGGAAACACTTCATTATGAAGAAGGTTTTGATATGCATCCGCATTTTCAGGATTTGTCCAGCCTCGCCATATTCGTTTGATTGCCATTTAAAAGCTCCTGTGATGAGAAACAACCCTATAAAATTAAATTATCCGTCCAGGATAAAATCCGTGATATAAATATTTTGCTGTATCTCTTTTTCTAAAGTAGATTCAAATTCATCCCCATGATGGTGGCCGGGATGAATAATGGTTTTTTTATCAAGGGGGAGTATCCTGGTTTTGATGGAGTCAATCAATAAATCCAGATCTCCGCCCGGCAGATCGGTCCGGCCGGCTTCCCCTACAAAAATGGCATCGCCCGAAAACAGATTGCCTTCACATAAAAAACAGACAGATCCAGGGGTGTGACCGGGGGTATGAATAACCGTCAGCCGGCTGTTACCAAAAAAAATCACCTCCTGATCCACCAGTTCAATATCTGCCGGATACGGCGGCGGCAGCCCCACGGCCTGTCTGGTTTTTTCCCGGACCTCAGGGTCCCTGAAAAATAGGTCATCCCTGCCATGAAGACAGGAAGGAACAGGATATGTTTTTTTAAAAGTTTCAAAGGAAAAAAATTGATCTGCATGGCCATGGGTGTTCAGTATTTTCACCGGGAGTATCTTCAGCTTTCTTATGAACGATATCATGTCATTTGCAGGGCCGCCAGGATCAATAATGACTGCCTTTTTGGTCGTTTTGCAGATTAAAAAATAGGTGTCTAAATTATAGGGCCCCGAGACCTTTCTGATCATGTCTGCCTGCTGCATCCTACCCCTTTTTACACCATGTCTTATGATGCATAGGCATCATAAATGGCCCTGTTTTTTTTTAGCATATCACCTGTTAAAAGATCTTCCAACGCAGCATCAAAGTTTTCTTTTGACACTCCCGGGATCAGCTTTTTTTTTGCAATGGTTCCCAGAAGCGCCATATTCTGCATCCTTGAATCTTCCATGGATTGGGTATCCACCTTAATCGCCTTGGCACCTGCGGTCTTGCATGCAATTTCAATATCTTTTGCCCCAATTTCACTGTTCAGGCCAAGACGTACCAAAAGCGGCTGCCAGGAAACATCCAGATAGACCAGGGTGCCCCCGGGTTTTAATGCAAGTCCAAGTCCCCGCAGGGCTTCATGGACTTCCATGCCCAGGACAAGATCCGCGCTGTGCTGCAGGATCAAAGGAGAATGAATCTTTTGGCCGCATCGAATTCTTGAAACAACAACACCCCCTCTCTGGGCAAGTCCGTGGGTATCCACGGCAATGGCGGTGATCCCGGCATGATCTATCCCTCTGAGCAGGGCCTGGCTTAACAACCCAATGCCCTGTCCCCCAACACCTGTGATATGAATATTATAGGCTTTCATTTTGCTCCTTTATCAAATCCAACAGCCTTTACAGGGCATGACGGCCTGCAGGAGCCGTCACCGATACAAAGATCAAGGTTGATATCAACAGTTTCATCCGGATTCCGGATAAATGTCGGGCAGCCAAACCGTTCCACGCAGTCATGGATTTGATCGCAGGTTTTTTGATCAATGGTGATATGGGTTTGTACAAATCCCGGCTTTTTCCGCTGAAGCCTTGTAAACTTGAGCATGCAGGGATGTTTTGCAATGACAACACTGAGGCCTTTGATTTTCAGGGATGTTTTTACAAGATCCGTCAATTTGGACTGGCTGTAAGTGTCACAGGAGAGGATACTTTCAATCCCAAGCCCTTTTAAGAGACCTTCAATGGGAATTTCCCGGCCGGCATGATCCTGGTGCCCGGTCATGGCCGTGGTGCCGTTTTCCATGATGATCAAGGTGATATTGTGGTGGTTGAATATTGCATTGATCAATCCCGGCAGGCCGGCATGGAAAAAAGTGGAGTCCCCTAAAAAGGCCACGACTCTTTTCTTATTATTGAACAAGGATAACCCTGACGCCATGCCGGATGAAGCGCCCATACACAATAATATTTCTCCGATATTATAGGGCGGCATGTATCCCAGTGTATGGCAGCCGATATCCGCCACGGTAACATCGGTGTCTTCCAGCGCTTTTTTAATGGCAAAAAAAGCGCTCCTGTGACCGCAGCCGGGACACATCTGGGCAGGTCTTTCCGGCACTTTGACGGGCAGGACAGCCGCTTTTTCCCCTTTTGTTATCATATCCGGCCACAGGGTTGAAAGTTTGTCCATCACCTTATCCGGGGTGTACTCCCCCACAAAATCCTCGTCACTTTGTTTTCCCATCACCTTTGTTTTTAATTCATGATCATAGGCCAGGGCTTTTATCTGAAGTTCAAGGATATCGTCCAGCTCCTCCAGGACCAGGACCGGGTCATGGGTCTTTAAAAAAGAAAGGATGCAGTCTTTTTCAAGGGGATTTATGGCCCCCAGTTTTAAAATGTCCGGTTTGTAGTGTGATCGTTCCAGCACATCCAGCACGGAAAGGCAGGTCAGTCCAGAGGTAATGATGCCTTTGCCGTGATTGTTTTTAGAAACCATTACCGTATTCAAACCCATCTGTTTAATATAGTGTTCTGATCGATGCAGTTTTTTAATGGAAAGGCGTTTCATATCCAGGGCCATGGTTGTCAGCGCAATATACGGACCGTTTTCCCGGTTAAAATCTGTTTTAAACGGAATGCTCTTCTTGCAGGCATCAAATTTTACCTTCTGCCGGGCATGACAGACATGGGTGGTCAGCCTCAGGACAACAACGGTTTTCTCTTTTACGGCAAGGGCTGCGGCATGCTTATAATATGCATAGGCCTCCCGGGGTGAGGCAGGCTCAAAAACCGTTACCCTGGACATTTTATAGACATTGCGGTTGTCCTGTTCATTCTGGGATGAATTGGCCCCAGGGTCATCCCCTATAACAACAACCATCCCGCCGATAATATTCATCAGTCCCAGCTGGACAAAGCTGTCAAGGGCAACATTCAACCCGACACTCTTATAAAATGCACAGGAAAGATTGCCATCTAGCGCTGCTCCAAATGCCACTTCCGTAGCCACTTTTTCATTGACTGAAAATTCAAAATAAAACGGGCGTTTATCTTCTGGAATACGTTGAATGGCCGCTGCGATTTCAGGGGTGGGCGAGCCGGGATAAGATGTTACCACCTTTGTTCCGGTTTCTATCATTGCCCGAACAACCGCTTCATTCCCCATAAGAATTTCTTCAAAGGGATCTTTGCCCATAAGGAGTTCACCTAGTTTTTTCATCTGCGCTTCCTTGGGATACAGGGTTGGTATTTAGCTGTTACACTATCATGAATCAATTTTTCACACATTAAAAATATTGTGAAATTTTAAAAATTTGAACCTTAATTTTCAGGAAAACCATGGCCAAAGCTGTTCAAGCCATGCCATTCATGTTTTTTGATCCTTGAAAAATTTTAGAATGGGATCTGAACTGATAATATAGTAGACTTGGCCTGTGGAAGGGCCTTTTGGTTTTTCCATGATATGAAGATCACTGATACATTTCACGGTGGCAAGGATATCCAGTTTTATTTTGTCCTGCCGTGCTGTTTCAAATTCGCCGGCCGTTATTTTCCCTTCTTTTGTATAAGCCCAGTAAACCACTTTATCATGGGCCAGAACCGTTGGATCATCAAAACTCATATACAGGTCACCAATCAAGCTCTGAATTTCCTTCTGTGATGCCGCTTCAAATTGTTCATACATGACAAGGACCCGGTTACTTGTTTTCTGGGCCACCACATATAAATTCTTGTCCTTGAATTTAAAGGTATCCTTTGAGGTGGCATCAACGGGGTTGGCCTTTGCTGTCTTCATTTGCCCATTATTCAAAGCTGCTCCCAAAACATATCCGTTGCGTTCTAATTTCAGCGTTTCAACCTGCTCAAAA
>JAHJLN010000278.1 GCA_018821715.1 Pseudomonadota bacterium
AATACTTACCCACACTTATTGAGAAGTTAACATTTTTTAATCTAATCGAATGATTTTTATTATTTTTTTTTATATATCCCATCTTCCTGTTATATTTTTTTTTTTAATCGATGAAGGAATTTAGGTTTTATCCTATTCAAAAAAGAATTGGGGAGAATGGCGAATAGACAAGAAACTGCATACAGGAGATATATAATCATAAACAATCGTAAAGGCCAGTGGACATATCGAATCTCAATCTTATTGAGACCTGCGGGGATTTCAATTGCACTGAGTCCATCCAATTCGAATTTAGACGCACGCTGTCCATTGAGATAATAAGTAAGCCGTGGATTATCGGAAAACAGATATTGAGCGACAACGGGCATGGATGATTCAAGCTCCATGCTTATATAGCTTGCGTCATCGGTGTTAAACGCTTTAATTTGCACCTTGGGTTTCTCGTTGGCATGTTTCAGGGCATCAGGATCAGAGATATTCTCAGATCCAAAGACCTCTACTTCAGCAAGACTCAGGAAACTGTCATTCAGAGGTAGTGTACCCGAGAGTTGAATACGCACGTATCTGGCCTTTACTCCTTCAGTAACTAACGTACTTTTAGGCATAGGAGTTGAGAGTCGCTGATGACTACTCCAAGTCTCAGGGCGGAGCTGTAGTTCAGATGGCGTATCACTCTGTAAAAAAGGTTTATTAGAAAGGAATACCCAATAATCATTAAGACGAGATTCAGCAGCATCTGTTCGATTCCAAATCCTTACTCCGTCGATCTTTTCATTCTTTCCTAAATCGATATCCAACCATGCGTTTGGATCCATACCCGAGTGCGTCACTGATCCATGGCTGAAATCGCCATCAGTGTTGCCATCAACCGCTAACAATGACTCTTTTACGACTCCTATGGAGCTTTGCCTCGTTTGTTTCTTTAATGCTATATTATTATAATTGTCAAATGTAGTTTCCGTAGGAAAAATCCTGAAATAACCGTTATCGAAAAGCGAAGTGCTCATCGATAGGTCTTTCCGAGCTTGTACCTGGAATTGAAAAATAACAACGCCATTGGGCAGGTGATGTACCATGGACTTATCAATTTTTTCGTATAAAGGCCCTAATACATCGCCTTTTACATCAACCTCGCGTACAACAATATAGTCCGCCCCGGTGTTTAACACTAACCCCCAATCTAGTCTTGTTGCAAAAGCAGATGCCTCTATAGCCACAGGCATTCTGCATATGTACTCAGAACGGGCGCCATGGCTAGTTGCAAAACCGCCGTAGGAAGATAACTTCAATTGATTTAAGGTAAAATAAGGAAAGGATTTTGGAAATGTCTCACTACCATTATTCCAGAAGGGTGTCAGGTCCAGATACTTTATTACTCTTTTATTGCTATGTGTTTTGAAGTAAGAACTTATCCCTGAAATTTGATCGTTGTCTAACGCAATTTTATTTGTCCTTAATGACAAAACGGTATTGTTATTTGAATAATCAAACATGGCATTGAAATGGGGAAGAAGAAACAGGATTATGGCAAATGTATAAACATAAGCCTTCCCTGGAATTAAAAGCAAACAGGCAAAAAGAAAGCCTATAAACATCTCAAATACGAATGCATTGTTCAGCCCCATTTCTGTAGCCAGAACAGGCTTGAATGCAACAAAGTAAGCAGTAAAAACCGTGAATAATCCTAGAATGGCCACTGCGACCCGGATTGCGAGTTGGGGTCGGTTTTCGATTACGCCCTGCAACATTAGTGCAATCATTGCGGAAAACATCAGGTGCGTTGGCAGGAGAAATCGCTGGTATAAATGCATTTTGCCAATCACTGGTATCATATAGAAGAAAAGATCACTTACAACACTAAAGTTTCCATAAATTGCTAAAATGGGAAAAATAGAGACTAAAGCAAACGTCTTGAACGTCCGCCACGCTTGGTGAGTGAGCGTGGACGCCGAATTTTTGGTTAAAAGAAACAAGATGGAAATCGTAGTGAATACTATACCCAATGAAAATGCGTTTTCCTTGATGGAATCAACACGGGACAAACTAGGGAAAATTGCCCACAGCAAGTTTTGCGGTAAGTCAGCGAGTTCATGTGCTGCAAAGTTTAAAGAGGCAAATGAGTTGCTTGGTGTCTCGAGGTGAAATGAATAGACAGCGATTAAATATCCGCCTGTGATGAATGATGCGCAAACATAGGGTACAGAAGCGATAACGAGTCCTCGAACTCGTTCTGCAATGGCTATTTCCTGATCATCAACAATTATTATTTTTATTGCAACTAACAGGGCGGAAAGTGCGATGCCGGTTATACCAAGAGGCATGTACCCACCTGTAAAACCGATTATGATAGGCAGGCAGGCGAATAGGAGTTTCCGTATGTCAGGACTCTCTCGATAGGATAACGCACTGTACGTAGCCCATGGAATAATGCTTGCGCAAACAAGGAACGGTGGCTGGCCCAAGGCGTGAACCGTGTATATGCTGAATGCGAATGAAACTGCTACTAACCTGGCAACTGCAGGTTTGAAAAAAAAGAACCTGTGAAAGAGCTTAATTGAAAAATAGCAGGCGATAAATGAATGGATAGCTAAAAACAACACCAAAAAAAAGATAGCTCCTTCAAGGGTAGCTGCCTTTGCTGGGGCGAATAAACCATAAATCATGACAAGTGGATGGTAAAAGAAAAATGCCGGACTAAGAAAATAGTCGGAACTCCCATTGTGTAATGAGTAGTCAATAGCAGTAAAATGAAATGATGAGATAAGCGAATGTACTTTAACCAGTTGAGGCAGATACCAGCCTAATACATCACCTGTATAAAGATACCCTGCCATCAATCCGAATGACCCCAATGAAGGCCCATAATAGATAACCGTTGCTGCAAACGATATCAAAAGATCCGTATGTCGTTTACAAAAATCAAGGCATCCAATAATGACAGCATTTAATGTATTCATTGATTGAATCTTCTTAGTCATTCACCACCTCCTGGAAACCAATTAAGGAGTCTGTGTTTTTTCATTTAATAACCTTTTACAGGCGAGCCGTAGCCATGTTTTCCTTGAACCATTCCACCGAATCTTTAATGGCATGCGGGAGAGGGGTAAATTGGAATGATGGATTCAGGCGCATAAGTTTTTTATTCGTCACAGTACGTTTGTACTGGCCATCTGAATAGCTGCTGTCAAATACTATCTGTTTATTGTAATCAAATGCATCCGCTACATATTGAGCAATCTCCCCGATACTCACCTCTTGGCTTTCATCGGGAGCCAAAATCAATGGATCAACTTCATCATAATTAAAATATGCCCAAACGAAAAGCCGGGCCAGATCTATCGAAAATATGAATTGGCGCAATGACTTGCCAGTGCCCCAGATCACAAAGTCTGAACCGTCGCTGATAGCGGCTTGGCACTTGCGGATCATTGCAGGGATAACGTGACTATGCTCTGGAGCGTAATTATCGTTGGGACCGAATATATTAGTAGGGGCTAAGGAGATGAAGTTACATCCATACTGCTTGCGATAATACCGTGATTGGACATCTACCATTCGTTTTGCATGGGCGTAGCCCTCGTTCGATGGGTGGGGCGGACCCATGTGGATTACAGTTTCATCAATCGGCAGTTTGACATGGGCCGATAATGTTGGCTCCGGGAAAACGCATGTAGAAAGACATGACACGAGTTTTTTAACCCCGAATTCTTTGCAATTCTGCATTACATGCATATTTATAAGGAGATTGTTCTCGCACATCTCTACCCCTTGAGCCATATTTTTGTATAAGCCGCCCACGTCCGCAGCCAGATGAATCACCCCTGAGGGTTTGACGCTCTCAAACAGTGCTCTTGTTTGCTCCTTGTCGCACAGGTCGGCATCCTCAATGTCGACAAACACAAAGTGATAACCTTCTCGTGGCTCTATTTGTGTGACCCTACGTATAGCATAACCGAGCAGGCCATTGCCCCCAGTCACCATAATTGACTTCAATTATATTCTCCTTTTCATATTAGACTCAAAGACATGCATGGACTATTTCAGAAAATTAATCCCGGCATCAACAAGCAGATTCAAAAGTTATTTTAGCATTCTTCTTCTTTATCCCATTATTCATGCTTCTGAAAATTTATTCGCTCGCGCTCAACAACGAGTGGACGCTTGCGAACTTGGAAATGGATAGCACTGATATATTCACCGAGTATGCCAAGAAAAAAAAGGAGGACCCCAGAGAAGAAAAAAAGGGCCACGATCAACGTCGGCACACCGGGAGGGGCGACACCTTTGAACCATATTAGAGTAGCAATGAACGTAATTACCGCATAGCAAATAGACAGTGCGGCTGTAATAAATCCGATAAACATACATATCCGCATAGGAATATTTGTGAAGGAGATTAACCCATTCAAGCCGGTATCGACCAGAGCATACAAATTTGCCTTCGACTTTCCCCGCTTCCGTGCCTTCCAGGTGTACGGCACAGCAGTAGATCTGAAGCCACAGTTTGCAATCATGCCTCTCAGGTAAGGATAATAATCATCATATTGCCTTAATGCTTCATAAACTTTCTTATCAATTAGCGTAAACTCTCCTACGTTTAACGGGATATTGATATTGGCAAAACGATTGACGACATAGTAGTAAAGTCGTCGAATTCCGTGCATAATCGATGATTCTTCTCGTTGACTTCTTACGCCATAAACAATTTCATAACCTTGCTCCCAATGTTTTATAAACTCAGGTATCAGCTCTGGAGGGTCTTGCATATCCGCAGGCATAAAAGGAATGACTGCATCCCCGGAAGCTGCAAGCATGCCATTGAACATTGAATTAAAAACGCCAAAATTGCGTGAATTTACAATGATTTTTACACGTGGATCTTCATTTGCAATTTTGCGAAGAATTTTCAGCGTTTCATCATCAGAGCTGTTATCGCAAAATATATGCTCGTAATCGTAATTAGAGAGTTGCTTTGTAAATATTTCTTTTAGTTTCTCATAACACTCTCGCACGTTACCTTCTTCATTGTAACATGGCGTAACAACACTTATCTTTTTTTTATCTTTTGCCACAATAATTCCTTTTATATAAACAAAGTCATTTATTGTTTTCTAACTCAAAGAAACAGTTGGAAAACACATATTATTTTCTCCACATTTGGGTGCCGACCAAGGTTTAGGATGTCATCTTATACAACCCACCTTCTGCATTCAATGTAGATTGCTTACCCACCATGCCACACACTTTTGCATCAAGCGATTTGATCTTAATCCTGCCTAACAAGTCAGGGTGTATGGAGGTTGCTTCCAAAAGCCAGCTTCCAAACCCGCCATCCATCAAATGATCCTCAACCGTGAGAACTGTTGCGTAATCTTCAACCTGTCGTGCTTGAGCCTCTTTAACCTTCATACTCCACATCGGCATTGAATTGATCGACCAATTTTTCAGGTCAGTATCCTTGGTTATTAGTTGATGTACAAATTCAAGAGTAGCACCAGTGGTAAGATAAGTATCACCATGTTTTTTACCCTTCCAAATATTCAACCATTTACCAGGAAACACCTCTGGTATCTCAGAGTGCATACATGGTTCACCGGCCTTCCCTAAGCGTAGGTAGCTTGGCTGCGGATTGTTAACGATATATCTCATACATGCCCGTACTTCCATTGGATCACCAGGAGCTGCAATAAGCATATTAGGCATGGTACGCATCAATGCATAGTCTTGCACTGCATGATGTGAATAACCAAGATTTCCGTAGGCCAATCCACCACCAACTGCCACGACCGTTACTGCAAGTTTGTGGTAATCTATATCATTGCGAATCTGTTCGGCGCATCGAAAGATCGGGAAATTAGCAATTGAATATGTAAAAACATGATAACCTTCTGATGCCATACCAGCTGCAAGGCCAGCCATGTTTTGTTCTGCTATACCGGCATTGATAAATCGTTCGGGGAATTCATCTGCAAAAGGTTCGATCACCGAGTAGCCGATATCGCCGATGACCAATGCAATTTGTGGATATTGTCGAGCCAATGTCACTAGTTCTTCAATGAAAGCGTTACGCATATTTAATTTCCTCCCAAATCACTTAAGGCCTGCGCAAGTTGCTGATCGTTTGGAGACTTGTAATGCCAGTCCACGCTGTTTTCCATATAGCTGACCCCTTTTCCTTTAACAGTATGGGCTATCAACACAGATGGCTTGCCATTCTCCCACGGTGTAGATGACAAGGCTAATTCCAGCGAGGTGTGGTCATGACCATCAATCTCCTTTGCGCACCAGCCAAAGGCTTCTAATTTATGCGCCAAGGGTTCGATTCCAAGAGTGTCTGCTACAGTGGTCAGACTTTGCAACTTATTGTAATCAATAATAGCCACGAGGTTATCTAATTGGTGGTGACTGGCAAACATCATCGCCTCCCAGTTGCTTCCCTCATCCATTTCTCCGTCACCCAGAAGTACGAAAGTTCGCCAATCACTCCCCTGTTTCTTAGCTGCTAACGCTTTACCTACCCCAAATGGCAAGCCATGTCCCAACGAGCCAGTGGAAAACTCCACACCTGGAACCTTGTGGCTAATGTGGGTCATGAAGTTGGAATAATCGGTACCATAGCTTTCTAATTCCGATTTATCAAAATATCCGCTTTCAGCAAGAACAGCGTAAATCGCAACACAGGCATGCCCCTTGCTTAGTATAAATCGGTCACGATCTTTCCATTCTGGATTATCTTTATCTTTTCCCAAAACAGTACAGTACAACACTGCCATGATGTCGGCTATTGATAAAGCACTACCAATGTGAGATGCATTCGCCCTGTGCACCATATAAATGCATTGGATCCGAATATTGCGGGCGAGAACCTCCGAAGAAAACGGAGTGGTGAATGTGTTTTGTATCATTTATTTCTCCATAGATTATGAACTTTGATACCAAGCTGCTGTTCTTTGTATAGCTTCCTCGATACCGGTGCCCGGATCAAGGCCAAATTCAGACCGTAACCGTCTATTATCGGGGTAATACGTATTGGCGTGAGCACCGTGCAACGCTTTGTTTTCGATACGGATATCTACTTCAGATTTAAGTATACGAACTGCGAGACGGGCTAATTCTTCTATGGTAACAGGTTCTTCTCCTCCAATGTTATAGGCCATTCCTCCACGCCCTTTTAATAGAAGCAACCACAAGCGTAAAACCACATCTGCCATATACATATAACTCCGCACTGGCGTCCCATCACCATTAATTATAATTGGTTGATTGCGGATAATTGAATCAATGAAATTACCTATGGCAAAGTGTTTGTCCATCGGCAGATATGGACCAACCATTGCAAAACAACGGGCAATTGGAATGTTAATCTTGCCTTTTTCGTTTTCTATGGCGCAAAGCATCTCTGAAACCCGCTTGCCCTGGCCATAGGCAGAATCAGAAGATAAGCAGTCCAGCGAGCCCATGAATGCTTCGGGAATTGCGCCTAGCTCATGGGGAGTCTTGCCATAGACAGCTCCAGAACTGAGTAAAAGCAAACGTGACGTACTGCAACGTCGGGCATGCTCGATCACATGACGCGTTCCGGTAATACAAGTGTCCAGTACGTCTTCGGCCGATTTAGCAGCAACAACATCGGTTGCGGCATGAATAACGTGGGAGAACTTGGCATTTTTGGGTAAGGCAAATTTCCGCACATCACCCGCCACCCAAGTCAAGCGTGTATTTTCTCCAAATACCGGGTATGCTGACCGAAATACATTAGGATTGCGAGACACCACAGTAATCTTTATTCCGAGCCCAAGTTGTTGGTCGGCATGCAGCAAGGTGGCAATCAACCATTTGCCAATGATCCCCGTTCCACCGGTGATCAAAATAGATTGATTTTTTAATGCTGCCCAAGCGTCACCAACACCTTTGAGAACGTAATTGAGGTCATCGGTAAATGGAAACCTGTTGGGGTTATACATAATTTTCATATGAGTCTGTATCTTCGATTATTGAAAAGCAATAATTTCTTGTATGCGCTGATTAAAGTTGAGCGAATTAGCATGATAACTTCCATCCCGAAACGACAACTCAGATTTGAGCAGAAGGATCATTACTACTAATGCACACTCTAACGGCTTTCCAAGAGAAGTTTTTCCAAAAATGTCAGTAGAGTAATATTTACGATTACAAAAAAAAGTAAGCCAAAACAAGAAGTCGTACCCCTCCACACCCCAAAAGGCATCTTCCCAATCAATCGCAAACACCCGGCTACCATCAGACATAAGATTATTCGGTCCTAAGTCACCATGACAAATACAGGGCGCGTAATTACCAATTTCATTATCCACCAGCACCAGATGTGATCGAACAGAACGATGTATTTCGCTGGAAATAAGTTTATGGGAAGACAAATTATCAAGCGCAGCCCAAGCCTCAACCAACAGTGTCAGGATCGAATCTTCCTTCGGGATCAGAGACACTTTTTTAAAGCCTCGTAAACTACTGGTAAGCTCAACTGCAAAGCTGCTTACCTCGTCGAAGGTGTAATCGAACAGTGGCGGATTAAGAGCATTCATCACAAGCCAGTTGCGCTTGTCGGTGCCACTGCACATCTCAACATATTGCGGAGACAATTCTTCCGGGTAGAGCGCGGCCAGAATAACGGATTCCTTAAGCAAGGTTTCCTGTCCATGACTGTCAAGGTGGGTCTTCAAGAATCTGCGCCGTCCCGCTTTTTCAGCGATAAAAGCAGCGCTTAGAGTACCTGTATCGACCTTCCTGACTATAGCATCTGATATGCCAATTTCTGCGAGTACAGACGAAACATTAATCCCCGATCTAAGATCCGTCACCGACACATCTGGCTCATTGGAAAAATAGCGGAGTTTACTAAGCACTGTAATATTTCTTCAGATAGCTGACCTGGTCATATTTAAAGTGGAGTGCTAACGCGGTGGTGGCGTTGATAATTTGTGACTTCTCCTCATCTACAAGTTCATCAATGATCTGCTCGTCATACTCAGCAGTACTTTTCAACACTGTCCCCCAAGGTGCGATGTTCTCTTTTATTTCAGCACCATTCCAGCTTGGATAAAGCATACAGTCTTCAAAATCGATACCGATAAATGAGGATACATCCTGCATAAAGTTACGCTTATCACCGACTAAGTCTTCATAACGGAAAATACGTACATTATTAGGGAACATCTTGGCATACATTTCTACTGTCGAGTGGTAAATGTTCCAACTGATGAGATATTTGGACAAAGGTTGCGGAAAGGGACGGCGTTTGGTGTCTCGGTAGGCAGAGAAGGGGTTGCGAATGATGTGCATGATTTTCACACTTGGAAAGTCACGCACGATGCGTGCTGCATCGATACCAATAGCCGGCGAGTAGCCCACATAAACATTTTTCTGATTAACTGGAATGTGGTGGTTTTCCCAAGCGGCAAAAGTTGAACGAAAAAAGGCTTCAATCACCTTTTTGCGTGAGTGCGGACCTTCACCCAGTATGCGTTGGAACTCTGCAATGCGTTTGCCCTCATCAAGTTTGAGATCGGCGTCTCTGAACTTCGACCCGTTGCGTTTGCGTAAATATGTTTTCATTTCTTCATCGATCATCTGCTCATAGAGTTCAATCGCATTCATCCCTTCTGGGAATTCTGGGTAGCGATATTGCACACGTTCCACTGATGCGAGGAAGTCTGTAAAATCTCGGTTACCCAGCTGGGATTCGAACGGATACACCAATAACTTGGAATGACCATCTAGGTGCCGATGTGTCACATTTCCTCCGTGTTCGAAGCCTGCAGAGACCATAACGAGCTTAAAGTTGTTCATTTATAAAATCCTCCTGTTTAAGTAGTAGTCTTTGTTTATCTTTTTATTCTTAATTATCAGCACTTGAATATTCTTTAATTTGGTTCAGGCAAATATCTCTGACATTCGCATTGTCCTGGTAGGCTTGAGTCCATTCAATAATTCTGTCAATTGCTTTATCCAAACTCCATCTTGGCGACCAATTCAGTTTTGTTTTTGCTTTAGAACAATCGAGTTTGAGATAGTTAGCCTCATGCGGGTGTTCGCTATGGTCAATTTGGTATTCTGCCCCATCACCCCATCGTTGACAAAGCCTTTCAACTATCCACTGAACTGTCCTGGCATCCTTATCATTTGGGCCAAAGTTCCAACCTTCCGAAAACTCTGGTCCTTTATAATATAATTTCTCAACAAGATTCAAATATCCGCACAAAGGTTCAAGTACATATTGCCATGGGCGAATAGCGTTTGGATTCCTGATCCTTATTTTTTTACCTTGCAATAAAGCCACTATACAATCAGTTATCAGTCTGTCTTTCCCCCAATCACCGCCACCAATAACATTTCCTGCTCGTGCAGAGGCGACTGCCAGATTGTGTTTTTCATAATCTTTAGGATTAAAGAAAGAATTTCTATATGCAGCTGTGACTAATTCAGAACAGGCTTTACTGTTGGAATATGGGTCATATCCGCCAAAGGGTTCATTCTCCCGATACCCCCAAAGCCATTCTTTATTTTCATAGCATTTATCAGTTGTAACATTAACAAATGCTTTAACGCCCGTGGTGTTTCGAACAGCTTCCAGTACATTTACGGTCCCCATCACATTGATTTCATAGGTCTCTACAGGCTTTATATAAGAATCTCGAACCAATGGTTGGGCGGCCATATGTATAAATATCTCTGGCTTTGCAGTATTAATTGTTTTTTGCAAAAAAACAAGATCTCTGACATCACCGTTTACTGATTTTATAAACTTATCAATCTTGCATAGATTAAATAAACTTGGCTCTGTCGGAGGCTCCAAGGCATAGCCTGTAACCTCAGCGCCCAAAGAATTAAGCCAAAGGCAAAGCCATGAACCTTTAAATCCTGTGTGACCCGTTATAAATACTCTTTTTTTTTCCCAAAATTCTTGATTCATGAAGTTTTTTATCTCCATACCTTCCACGGTGCTTTGCCGGTTTGCCAAATTTTTTCGAGATGTATCTTGTCACGTAAAGTGTCCATCGGTTGCCAAAAACCATTGTGCTTGAATGAAGCAAGATTTCCTTCTTTCGCCAAACGCTCCAGCGGTTCACTCTCCCAAATTGTTTGGTCGTTTTCAATGTAGTCAATCACTTGAGGAGACAGCACAAAGAAGCCGGCATTGATCATTGCGCCATCACCCTTCGGTTTCTCTCGAAAGCTATTAACTCTATTTTCAGTCATGTCCAAAGCACCAAAACGTCCGGGGGGTAATGTGGCGGTCAAAGTGGCTTTGACATTTTGTGCCTTATGGAATGTGATCAACTCCGTGATGTTGACATCACTCAAACCATCGCCATAAGTCAAGCAGAAAGTCTCTTCATCTTTGACGTAATCTGCCACTCGCCTGAGTCGTCCACCGGTCATGGTCTCCTCGCCCGTATCCACCAAAGTCACCTTCCATGGTTCAGCGTGACGTTGATGCACTTCCATTTTATTTTGTGCCATGTCAAAGGTGACATCAGACATGTGCAAAAAATAATTGGCAAAATATTCCTTGATGACATAACCTTTGAAGCCGCAGCAGATCACAAAATCATTGATGCCATGCGCAGAATAAATCTTCATAATGTGCCAAAGAATCGGCTTGCCGCCAATTTCAACCATGGGCTTGGGTCGAAGTGAGGTTTCTTCACTTATGCGAGTACCTAAACCACCCGCAAGAATAACTGCCTTCATTTCATCTCCTATAGAGCTTTGAATAAAACATTTTAATAAAAATTTTATCGTTGGCTGTCTATCTTTTTTGCTGAAAAGATTTTATCCTCCAAAAAACACCAACATCTCACTGATTCTCTCCAGAAGCTTCACTATTAAACCCGGCTAAGCCTGTCTTGTTCTTCCGTTCATCTTTCGTTTAAACCGCCTCCCATGAGTCATCAGGTGAGAGCCAAAAGTCCTCTGGAACTTTGGAAAGTATCGGATGGTTATCAAATGCCGCACCTGAAGTAAGCGGTAAAAATTTATCAGTAGCTATATCGGATCTGACAAAAAACGCATTGAAGCCGCTGGATCCAATGGCACACAGGCTGTAGTCTTTTCTGCTCAGTAGCTTTTCCCATGCCGATAAGCTAACAGTCCCAGATTGAGGCCATTTTTTGCTGAAAGCAGCACTATCGAATTGGACTACACTATACGTATCCTTGAAGCGCTTCTCAAACTCAACAACAAGCACCCTCGGGCGAACTGCGCTCATGCTATGCATGACGGAGTATTCCCCACCGTCAATGTCAATGACCATTAGGTCCGGCTCGGGTTCATCGTTCACGTTTTGGAGCGCTTGATCGATGTTCTCGGGACTGATCTCATGCTGGACAATCAGTGGCGAAAAGTAACCGTGCTCCCCGTTCTTCGTCATGTGAAAGTGTTTAGTCGCAAAGTCTCGCGCAAAAAAGTAACGGAGTTTATCGCATTCTGTTTGATCGATTTCAAAAATTGCGCCATGCCATCCATGGTTGGCGATAAGGTTTGTGGACATATTTTCGGGTAAGCCAATATCAGAATCACTACAGTTGCTGCCAATTTCAATAACGTACTGATTAGTATAGCCGATGTGACTAAAAATTCTAAGTATGATACCATCTTCATCGTTTTGCGAGAACACACGGAAACCGCTTTTCAACAGCTCTTTATAACCGATCACTGAAGCAGATTCTGCCCGCCATATAGCCATGAGGGTCTTCTGTATGGCGGCATCATCGTTGGGCAAAAAGTTGCGTTTCATCCGGTGGGACAATTTGGCAAGATGGTTAGACGATGAATTATGTACCAATCGATCAT
>JAHJLN010000279.1 GCA_018821715.1 Pseudomonadota bacterium
CAGGGGTTTGAATGATGATTTCAAAATTTTCAAAAATCGAACGTAAAAAAGATATGGCATCTTTATGGGCATTTGCTTTTTGTTTGCCAATATATCGGCCGGTACTGTGAATGATTTTTAAAAACGTATGATGGATTTTATAATTTTTTAATTTTGATAGCAAATTGTTTACAACTTCTTCAAAATTTTGAAGGGTAATATCGGAAATTTCCCAGTCAATGGCCAAAATTACTGCTTTAAGATTGGTAATATCAGTATCATTGATGGAAGGGTTTGAAATGATTTTATTTTTTAAGGTTTTATATTTATTTATTTCACAAGATAAAATCCGGTTGATCTCTTCATCTCCACATTCAGGGTTACGAATGATGGTATCAAGTTGCTCTGAAATTGAGTTCAATACCAGAATCGAATCCGGATGGGCAGTGTTTTTTCTTGAGTTAAGATACGTACCCAAAGATCGCATCATTTTTAAAAAAGAGGTGATGGCCGGGTTGTTTTCATAGACATGTAAAAGTTGTGAAACCTGTTTTTCAAAGGCGTTAATATCTGCATCAATAATGTTTTTATTCATGGAATGAATGACGGTTTGAAGTGGGGTTAAAGAATTCAAAAAAACCTCCTTGTTAGAGCTGATCCTGAATGGATGCCAATGCCATTGAAATAATTTTTTTCAAGGTGGGAATAACATTACCGCCTCGCAAGGCACTGGCCTCAAAAGCAGGAACTCGCAAAAGACCGTTCAGATCTTTTTGCATTGTTTGGGAAGACAAAATCGGAATCCCTGAAAGTTTCAGATCTATTTTATTATATTGCATGACAAGCGGTATTTTAAAAAGATCAATATTGTAGGTTTCAAGATTTTCATAAAGTTGATTTAAAGATTCAATATTTTTTTTCCGTTGTTCTTTCTGGACATCTGCAACAAAAACAATTCCGTCAACACCCCGCAGGACAAGTCTTCGGGTCGCATTGTATTTCACCTGACCCGGGACGGTGTACAATTGTATGGTTATGTCAAATCCTTTTATCTGACCCACGTCAAAGGGTAAAAAATCAAAAAACAGGGTTCGGTCATCCTGGGTTTTAAGACTGACCATTTCAGTTTTTATCTGGTTCCGATATTTTTTGTTGATATATTCAAGATTTGTTGTCTTCCCACCTCTTCCCGGGCCGTAATAAACGATTTTGATCTGAACTTCCCTGGTTTTTACATTGATAAGTGCCAAGCGGGACTCCCTTTAAATAAAATTATATAGGGTAATATGATTCTATCTTAAAGTAAATTGTGATCAATCATTTGCTTAATATCGTATTGATTTCCTTGATGGTTTGCGCCACTTTTAATCTGACCAGTCCCAGTGATATATCTTTGTTGAACATGGCAATTAAAAGTGTTTCATCATTGATCCTGCTGAAATGAATGCTTGATTTTTCACCCTTATGAAAGAGTAATGAAAATTCGGATTCGCCAACAAGTTTTGCCATTGCGTCAACCGCAGCAAAATTGCCGGCAGCAAGTGCGGCAAAGGCAGTAGAATCCAGAAGACTTTTCCCATTATCATGTTTTGCAATCGTATTGCCTGCCATATCCATAAAAATGACATTATCAAGCCCAGCCTCTATCAGGTTGGATAGAATCGCAGTATCAATGGCATCAAGTTGGCTTTGATTAAACATGCAGGAATGTTAACTTAAATCAATCAATTGTGCAATATATAAGCCATTAATTATTTTATTTATATAACACTGCCAAATTTATGGCAGTGTTATGTCTTTGTTTGCAGTGTTTGTCAAGGTTGATAGAACGTGCACGTCCCGCTGGGGAAAAGGTATTTGAATGCCTTCTTGTAAAAAACGTTTATAGACTGCGGTATTGAGCATGTGAAGAACTCTGCCGCGCAGCACCGGCTTTTGCACCCAGCATAACAGTTCATGGTCAAGGCTTGAATCCCCAAAAGCGCGGAATCGAACGCGGGGCTCAGGGATTTTGCAGACATCCGGGAGGCTTTTTGCTACATCAAGCAGAACCGTATGAACTTTATCAATTTCAGAGCCGTAAGCAACGCCTACTTTGACACGAATACGAAATTTTTCATGGCGGCCACCCGCTTCATTAATGATTTTGGTATTCCCCATGATGGAATTGGGTACGGTTATTTCTACATCATCACGGGTCAAAAGGCGTGTACTGCGTATTCCGATACTCGTCACATCTCCTCTCTCTCCTGAGTCCAGAACAATGAAATCTCCGAGTTTATAAGGTGCATCTGCCATGATAAATACACCTGAAAATA
Organism: Pseudomonadota bacterium; assembly: GCA_018821715.1. Lineage (GTDB taxonomy): Bacteria > Desulfobacterota > Desulfobacteria > Desulfobacterales > Desulfobacteraceae > Desulfobacula. Next base: position 2,298 of record JAHJLN010000279.1, read on the forward strand.
AATTGGACAATGTATCTTTTGCAGCAAAGGAAATTGCCAGGCCGAGTATGCCGGCAGACGCTATCCAGGCTGTCAGGTCGATGTTCCAGATCAGAAATAGTATATAGACAGACACGCCTGTTACAAAAAGAATTATCAGATTGTTGAACAACGGCAGTGTTCGATCCTGTATGAGTTTGAACCGGCTTTCGTCACGGCTCACCAGGTTGAGTAAAAGCTTTAGGAACCGGGTTGCCGCTGTCGCCCAAAAAAGGATGGCAATGGTTTTCAGGCTGTTCAGAGTGATAAAATTAATGGTCTCTTTAAATGCTATTCTTTCAGTGGCCAGAGCAAGTCCGAAAATTACGATACTTAAAAAGACAGGCTTGTGAAAAATGTCAAGAATCTGGTCATCCAGTTTTAGTGTGGTTTTTTGTATCCATTTTTTAATGACACGGGTCAAGATCATGTCCAGGACTTTTGCCAGGCCTAAAAACAAGAAGATAATCAATAAAGCCTGAAGATATCGGTTCGGTGCTATTTTGACCAGTAACTCCAGTAAGTATTCTTTTTTAAAATCCATTTTTTTCTTGCGTCATCCTCTCTTTTCAGGTTTTAAAAAATCGAAAAATATCATTTATTGTCATTTCTATACTCTGGTGAAAGCCTTTCGTCAACAGTCTCAGAAGGTTAGACTTCTTTGTTGGTGTGATGGGTAGATGCATTGAAAAGAGTAGAAGAATCGTAAAAGCAAATCAAAATCTTGACATTTTCAAACAAACTAGGCTATTTATTCATGTTTTATCAAACCCATAAACGAGCTGCAAGATGCAGAAAGAAGGTGAAGGTAATAATATCATGGATAATGAAAGTAAGCTGATACAACTTAGAAAAGAAAAGATCATTGAGTTGAAAGATAATGGGGTTAACCTGTATCCAAATGATTTTAAACCATCATATTCTGTTAAAGTACTTAAAAAAATTATCGAAGAAAAACCTGAGGCTTTCGGTGAAAATGGGGATGAGTTCTATATGGCAGGAAGAATGATGGCCATTAATAAAATGGGAAAATCATCTTTCATCAGATTTAAAGATGGATCTGACCAACTCCAGGTTTATTTGCAAAAGGACAGGATAGGTGATGAAACCTATTCTTTATTTAAAAAACTTGATATCGGAGATTTTATCGGAGTTAAAGGGCCCTTATTTCAAACTAAAACCGGAGAATGGACCCTTCTGGCAAAAGAATTCAGGCTGTTATCAAAGGCAGTAAGGCCGCTTCCGGAAAAATTTCACGGAATAAAAGATCCTGAAAAAAGATATCGTCAGCGGTATCTTGATCTTGTAATGAACGAGGACACTCGGCAGATTTTTATAAAAAGAAGCAAAATTATCGCATCCATGAGACGATTTTTTGAAGAAAAAGGATTCATGGAAGTCGAGACACCCATGATGCAGCCGTTAGCCGGGGGGGCTGAAGCAACGCCTTTTAAAACCTGGCACAATGCGCTTGGAATGGAGCTTTATTTGAGAATTGCACCGGAATTATATCTGAAAAGACTGGTTGTCGGTGGATTTGAAAGAGTATTTGAAATTAATCGGAATTTCAGAAACGAAGGGGTTTCAACCAAGCATAATCCTGAATTTACAATGGTTGAATTTTACCAGGCATATGCAGATTATGAAGAATTGATGGATTTAACCCAGGAAATGTTTGAATCCATTGTAACGCAGGTTTCAGGATCAACAACGATTGAATACCAGGGTCAGGCCATTGATTTTAAAAATGGATGGCAGCGGATTCCAATGATAGAATCCCTGACAAAAATTGGTGGAATTGATTCAAAAATCTTAAATAATACTGAAGCACTGCTCAATTTTGCACAGCAAAACAATATTCAAATTTCCAACAAAGACCGCCATGGGAAAATCTTGACCAAACTTTTTGATGTTTTAGTTGAACCAAAGTTAATTCAGCCTACATTTATTACAGGTTATCCCGTGGAAGTATCTCCTTTATCCCGAAAGAACGATGTGAATCCTGAACTGACCGACCGGTTTGAATTATTTATTGCAGGCAGGGAAATTGCCAATGGATTTTCTGAAATTAATGACCCTGAAGATCAATACAGCAGATTTCTAATGCAGGTCAGACAAAGAGATGAAGGAAATTCAGAAGCCCATATCATGGATTCTGAATATGTAGAGGCACTTGAATACGGTATGCCGCCAACTGCAGGAGAGGGAATCGGTATCGACAGGCTCGTCATGCTGCTGACGGATTCTCCGTCCATTCGAGAAGTTATTCTTTTCCCCCATATGAAAAAGAATATCTGATTAAATGGCTTTTGAATACTTCATAGCCGGCAAATACCTTAAGGCAAAAAGAAAAGAAGGGTTTATTTCCCTGATCACATTTTTATCCGTAACAGGCGTTACAGTAGGTGTTATGGCCCTGGTTGTGGTCATCGCTGTTATGAGTGGTGCTGAAACTGACTTTCGAAAAAGAATTCTTGGTCTTGAACCCCATATTCTTGTGATGAATTATTCAGGTAAATTTGACAACTATTCTGACCTTTTATCTGATCTTAATCAAAAAAAACAGATAAAAGGCGCCTCACCGATTTTGTTTTCCCAGGCAATGATCAGATCAAGCCATTCTTTTTCCGGTGTCATGGTTCGCGGCATTGACCCTGAAAAAGGGTTCAGCATTGTTAAAGGATTTGGACCTGATCAATTAAAAAAATTATTAGGAAAAGAACCAGAAAATGGGTATCTTCCCGGAATAATTTTAGGAAAAGACCTTGCAAATTCTATTGGTGTAATAAAAGGAGACAAGGTGATCCTCATGTCACCCCATGGGTTTATTTCTCCCATGGGTCATCTTCCTTCAATGAAGCGGTTTAGTGTAACAGACACCTTTAGTTCTGGTATGTACGAATATGACAATTCCCTTGCCTATGTTCATTTAAAAGAAGCGCAACAGCTTTCCGGGGCCAAAAATCAGGTTTCAGCGATTGGTATCTGGATTGATGATGTGTTTAATGTTAAATCAGTTAAGGAAAGTCTTGCAGACATATTAACCTACCCCTTTTATCTGCGGGACTGGATGGAAATCAATAAAAGCCTTTTTTCTGCATTAAAGCTTGAAAAAACAGCCATGTTCATCATCCTGACATTGATCATTCTTGTTGCGGCCTTTAACATTGCCAGCGCCTTAATTATGATGGTGATGGAAAAGACCAAAGATATTGCCGTATTAAAAGCCATGGGAGCTACCAACAAAGCCATCAGAAAAATATTTATGATCAAAGGTATGATTATCGGGATGTCTGGAACATTCATCGGAACAGTATCCGGAGTCGTGATTTGTTTTCTTTTAAAAAAATATGATTTTATCCAGTTACCAGATGCATATCCATTTTCAACACTGCCGGTTCAACTTGAATTTCTAGATGTTCTGGTGATTGCTGTCAGTGCAATTATTATTTGTTTTTTTTCAACTTTGTATCCTTCCTATAAAGCGTCAAAAATGGACCCGGTTGAGGCATTAAGATATGGATAATTCTGTGATGCCTATGATGTCGCTTCAATCTGTTTCAAAACGGTTTTATTCTAAAACGTCTAAAATCGAAATTTTAAACAATGCAACCTTTAACATCTATAAAGGTGAAACAATTGCCATAGTTGGGCCGTCCGGTATTGGCAAATCTACTTTATTAAATATTGTCGGCACACTTGATAGACCTGATTCCGGTAAGATTTTTTTTCATGAAAATGATTTGCTTTCCTATGGTGATGAAAAAATTGCCAATTTTAGAAATTCAAAAATCGGTTTTGTATTTCAATTTCATTACCTGCTTCAAGGTTTTTCAGCTTTGGAAAATGTTATGATACCCGGGTTAATTGCAAATAATAATAAAAAAACTATTGAAAAAAGTGCCATAAATATGCTTGAAAGAGTAGGGCTTTCCTTGCGATCTTCCCATAGGGTTGAAGATTTATCAGGAGGAGAACAACAACGAGTTGCCCTTGCCAGAGCCTTGGTGATGAAACCGGAAATACTTTTGGCTGACGAACCTACTGGGAATCTTGATCAAAAAAACAGCAAAAGTGTTCATGCGTTAATTGATGAATTGAACAAAGAGCTTGGCATGACGGTTATTGTGGTTACCCATAATACTGAACTTGCTCAGATGATGAAAAGAAATGTTACATTAGTGGATGGGGAAATCATTTCTGTTTAATCGATTTGAAGAATTAGGGATTATATTATGAACAAATCTATTTTAAGAATACTTGTTACAATTACCATTTTAACCTGTTTTTTGTTCGGTGGTGATCTGTTTGCTGAGACTGATATTAAAGTCGCTATAATTCCTTTTTCCATTGACGCAAAGCAGCCCAATCATCAGATAAAAACTAAAATTCCGTTGATGATTTCTGAAAAAATTGAACAAGATGGAGCAAAAGTAATTCTTTCAGAAATTCAACATGACACTGAGGATTGGAATTTTTCCCAATTCAGGCAGTTTGGAATTGAATCAGGTGTTGATTATATTTTAACAGGTTCTGTGTTTGTTGCAGGAGAAAGTATCAGTATTGACGTAAAGCTTATCAACATCTATGAAAAAGAAAATATTACGTCCTTTTATTCAGATGCAGATAATTTCGAGAATTTGTTTTCAGCTGTCTCCAAAGTCAGTAAAGAAATAGCAGGAGAAATTTTTCATAATAAAATAATCACAGATATTGCTGTTATCGGAAATAAAAGAATTGAAAAGGATGCCATTTTAAAAATTATTTCCAGTAAAGCCGGAGATATCATAAAGCCGGATGCTGTATCAAATGATCTTAGAAAGATTTATGAAATGGGTTATTTTGATAACGTTATTGTTAATAAAGAAACCCATGATAAAGGTGTAAAAGTTATTTTTGAAGTGGCGGAAAAACCAAGTGTCCGTAAAATTAAATTTAATAAAAACTCTATTTTTGAAGATCAGGAGCTTGCAGATATTGTCGGCACGAGAACAGGCTCAATACTCAATATTCACAAACTCAACTCAGATGTAAACCGTCTCCGCTCAGTGTATACGGAAAAAAATTACTATAATTGTTCCATTACGTATGAAGTCGTTTCCCTAGAGCATTCTCAGGCGGATATTATTTTTAACATTGAAGAGGGAGATAAGATAAAAGTTGAAAAAATCACCTTTGAAGGCAACAAATATTTTTCTGACAAGAAAATCAAAAAAGCCATGGAAACTTCTGAAAAAGGGTTATTCTCTTTTATTACCACATCTGGAAATCTTAATGAAACAGAAGTAAAAAATGATGTCATGAGAATTGAGTCTTTATATAAAAACAATGGGTTTATCGATACAAAAGTATCCGACCCTATTATCCATATTGGTGAAAAGCTTATTTCCATTCATTTTAAAATTAGCGAAGGCGACCAATATAAAGTCAAAAAAATTGATATTTCCGGGGATCTGATTCTATCAAAAGAAGAGCTTTTAGAAAAACTTGAGTTCAAAGAAGCGGAACTTTACAATAGAGAAAATATTCGGAAAGACGTTCTCTCTCTCTCTGATATCTATTCTAACAAAGGGTTTGCCAATGTTGACGTCACGCCTTTAGTTAACAAAAATGATCAAGATAAAACAATGGATATCACCTATTCAATTGCCAAGGGAGAACCTGTTTATTTTAATCGGGTCATTATTTCCGGAAATTTAAAAACACGGGATAAAGTTATCAGACGAGAAATAAAGATCATTGAGCAGGGCCTGTTCAGCAAAAATAATATTCAAAAAAGTTATGTAAATTTAAACCGGTTGGATTATTTTAAAGAGATTGAGGTTCAACCTGTTAAAACTTTAGATGAAAATAAAATGGATTTAAATGTTAATGTTATTGAAAAACAAACAGGTAATTTTACTTTTGGTGGAGGATTCAGCAGTTCAGACGGGGGATTTGGTTCTATCTCTGTTGAGGAAAGGAACCTTTTTGGAAAGGGGCAGACCGGAAAAATTTCAACTAGAATATCATCAGAGTCTGTTCTCTACAACATCAGATTTTATGAACCCTATGTTTTTGACACCCCTGTTTCAGCCGGGTTTGATCTATATAAAGAAGATAAAGAATATGATTACTATGATAAAGATTCTCTGGGCTTAAAATTGACGCTGGCGTACAAATTAAGAGACTACACCACAATCGGTGCCCAGTACAACATAGAAGATTTCAGCATAACAAATGTTAAAACTGCCAGTACAAACATGACACCCGGTTCTTTTTTAACAAGCAGCATAAAGCCGTTTATACAATATGATTCCAGAAATGATCTTTTTTTGCCAACACAAGGTGCCAAACATAACTTTTCCATTGAATATGCCGGAGAATTTCTTGGGGGTGATATTGATTATACAAAGTATTTTGCAGAAACCAGTGTGTTTTTTCCTCTTTTTTGGAAATTTACAGGCGGATTGCATGCAGAAGCAGGATATCTGGATGATCGAAGCAGCGATGCGATTGATATAGATTATATTCGATTTTATCTGGGTGGCATACATTCCATCAGAGGATTTGACAAGTATGATATCAGCGGCCGTAGGGATGGTGATTCCAGACAAAGAGGCGGTGAAAAATTTGTTCAGTTTAATGCGGAAATGACCTTTCCTATTACAGAGAAATACAAGGTTGTCGGTGTTCTATTTTATGATCGGGGCGATGTTTACAGAACCAGTGAGAATATTGATTTGGGTGACCAATTTTCCAGTATTGGTGCAGGCTTTCGGTGGGCCTCACCTGTTGGCCCCTTGAGGGTAGAATATGGCTGGGTAATTGATGGTAAAAATGTGAAAAAGACCGGCGATGGTCAATTTGAATTTTCTGTTGGCGCTTCTTTTTAAATTTGTGAATATTTGGAGGTTTAAATGAAAAAAACGTTAGGCATTTTAAGCATGGTACTGTTCTTTTCCGGAGTGATTGTTTCACAAGCACTTTGTGCAGATGTAGCAAAGATCGGTGTTTTTGATTTTCAAAAAATTGTGACGGAATCAAGCGCAGGTAAAATGACCCAGAAACAGATCAATGAAAAAGGCAGTGAACTGCAAAAAAAATTTAAAGCTGAAAAAGAAGAACTGGAGGAACTGAAAAAAACCTTTGAACGTGAAGCATTGGTTTTAAGCCCTGAAAAACAAAAAGAAAAACAACGGGACTTCAGGATCAGGGTGAATGATTTCACAAAGATGCAGGAGGAGTTTGCTAAAGATTTTAAACAATTAGAGGTAAATTTAATTAATAAAATTCAAAAAGATGTTTTTGAAATTACAAATGAAATCGGGAAGGATGAGGGGTATCTGCTTATTATAGAAAGAAAGACTGCTGGCGTGGTATATCGTCCGGATCAAATCGATATTACGGATCAGATCATAAAAAAGTATAATTTAAAAGTTTCAAAAACCAAATAAATACGTTCATGAAAATAGTTGTTAATGAAATTGCAAAAATAATTCATGCCAGAGTCATTGGTGACCCTTTATTAATAATTGAGGGGGTATCTTCTTTTGATGACGCAAATTTATGTGATATTACCTTTGCATGTGATTCAAACCATTTGGCCCGCCTGGAACAAACAACAGCCGGGGCTGTTATCATTCCTGATTCCTTTACTATAAGTCCAGATCATTCCGGCGATAGGGTCTTATTAAAAGTTGATAACCCAAAAGTATCTTTTTTTAAATTAGTATCAATATTTTATCCACAAAAAAAAAGAACGCCCTTTATAAATCCAGGTGCAACTATTGGACGTGATGTTAAGCTTGGAGAAAATTTGACCATTGAATCAAATGTATTTATTGGCGATGATGTCCAAATTGGAGACAACGTTCATATTAAACCGGGTACGTTTATTGGTGATAATGTCTTTATCGGCGATAATACAATAATTCAACCCAATGTCACGATAATGGATAAAACCAGAATCGGTAAAAACGGTATTATTCATTCCGGAACCGTTATTGGTTCCGATGGGTTTGGGTTTGCTCAAGATACACAGAAACATCATAAAATAATTCACACAGGGTATGTTGTATTAGGGGATGATGTAGAAATAGGTGCTGCCAACACGATTGACCGGGGTACGCTTGGCAAGACCATTATAGGCAATGGTGTAAAAACAGACAATCTTGTTCACATTGCACACAATGTAAAAATCGGGGATCATACACTGATTGTTGCCCAGGTTGGGATTGCCGGCAGCACGCAGGTTGGTAAAAATGTGATAATTGCCGGCAAATCCGGCATAACAGGACATATAAAAATTGGTGACAATGCCATCGTTGGCCCTTATACAGGTGTTCACAGCGATGTTTTGGAAAATGAAATTGTATCTGGCATACCGCAGATGCCACATCATCGCTGGCGCAAAGTCGTGAGCATTATCTCCAGGTTACCGGAAATCAGAAAGAAAATTTTTTCTTTTGAAAAAAGATTAAATGATTTAGAAAACAAGAATAAATTAATGGAGTAAAAATGATTCACCCCACAGCAATTATTGATTCTTCTGCTGAAATTGATACCAATGTCACCATCGGCCCTTTTGTCATTATCGAAGCAGACGTTTGTATCGGTTCCGGCACAACCATTGGCCCTTATACGACAATTGATCAATATGTAACCATTGGAGAAAATTGTCAGATTTTTCAATATGCATCTATTGGCGCTGCCCCGCAGGATCTTAAATTCCATGGTGAAAAAACATATTTAACAATAGGACGGGGATCTATTATACGAGAATTTGTGACCATTAACCGGGGTACTGAATTTGGCGGGGGTATTACAGAAGTTGGGGAAGAAAACTATTTAATGGCCTATACACATATTGCCCACGATTGTAAAACCGGAAAGCAGGTTATTCTTGCAAATAACTCCACTCTTGCCGGTCATATTATCATTGGTGATAATGTCACAGTGGGTGGGTTGGTTGCCATCCATCAATTTGTTCAAATCGGTGACTTTGCCTATATCGGGGGAAAATCCGCAGTGGTAAAGGATATACCGCCATACGTGATTGCCGCCGGAGATCGCGCAACCCTCCATGGTTTGAATAATGTTGGCTTGAAGCGACATAAATTCTCTAAATCAACGCTTCAGGAACTCAAAAAAACCTATCGAATTTTTTTTCGAATCGGTTTGACGGTGAAACAGGCTTCTGAACGCGTTAAAGCTGAAGTTGAACAAATTCCAGAGGTGAAAAATTTTATAAATTTTATTATCAACTCAAACAGGGGTGTTACCCGATAAAAAATGAGAATCGGACTTATAGCTGGTGGCGGTCAATTCCCCATTCTCTTTTCAAAAAAAGCGGCAAAGAATGGATACATAGTTTTTGCCGTAGGGTTTAATTCTGAAACCGACAATAGTCTTTTGGACCATGTTCAAGAACTTAAATGGCTATATCTGGGTCAGGTTTCAAAATTGATCAACTATTTCAAACAACACCATGTGACAGAAGTCGTCATGCTGGGAAGTATTAATAAAACAAATATTTTCAAAGATATCCGTCCTGACTTTAAAGCACTCTCCTTTATTGCCAAAACTGTCAGAACTCATGATGATTCAGTATTAACCGCTTTTGCAGATCTGCTTGCCAAGCAAGGAATAAAAATTTTACCCTCCACTTTTCTTCTTCCGGAACTGATCAGCCCCAAGGGGTGCTGGACAATACGAAAGCCGGATAAAAGTGAAAAAAAAGATATTGTTCAGGGATGGAAAATAGCAAAAGAAATCGGAAAACTTGATATCGGCCAATGCATTGTAATCAGTAATGGAACCATTCTTGCCGTTGAAGCCATAGAGGGAACAGATGCGACAATTAAAAGAGGGGGGTCCTTGTCCCATCATAATGGCGCTGTGGTCATTAAGCTTTCAAAACCCTCCCAGGATTTAAGATTTGATCTGCCTTCTTCAGGCTGTGAGACCATTGAAACCATGCATGAATCAGGGGCTAGTATTCTTGTTCTTGAGGCAGAAAAATCCATTGCATTTGATCGCAAAGAAATGATAGCCCTTGCAAATAAGTATAATATATCTATTTTGGGTTACACAGAGGATGATATAACCTGAGGGTCACACGTATGATGAAACGTCTCGGCAAATTAAGACACATCATGGTTCTTACCGGTGAGCCGTCAGGTGATATGCATGCAGGCCATCTTGTCAAAGAAATCCAACAATCCGATTCCAGTATTTATTTTTCAGGCATTGGCGGTACATATTTGGAAAAGCAGAAGGTAGATCTTTTCTATAATATTGCACTGCTTTCTGCAATGGGGGTTACTGAAGTTGTGATGCAGTTTAAACAGATAAAAAAAGCCTTTGATTTGTTTAAAAGAAAACTTCGGGTGAATAAGCCGGATTTAATTATACTCGTGGATTATCCCGGATTTAACTTAAAAGCTGCAAAATTTGCCAAAGATCATTACAAGATTAAGATTCTGTATTACATCACACCAAAAGTATGGGCATGGAAAAAATCAAGACTGAAAAAAATAAAAAAATATATTGACCATGCAGCTTTAATACTGCCGTTTGAAGAAAAAATATTTAAAAAAGCGCACATTCGTTCTACTTATGTTGGAAATCCTTTAGTGGATGAATATCCTGAAAATTTATCAAAGCCTTTTTTTCGATCAGACCCCTTATCCTCAACAAATAATGGCCACCTGGTCATCGGCCTTCTTCCGGGATCAAGAAAAGCTGAAATACAAAATCTGCTTGAAATTATGATTAATGCAGCCGATTTAATTTTTCAAAAGAATCAAAAGGTAAAATTTATAATTTCCCAGGCAACTTCAATAAAAAGAGAAACCATAGAGGCGTATCTAAAAAAAGCGGATAAGACGTGTGGTTTTCAAATTATTGATGGACCGGTTAAGAACATTTTTTTTAAATCAGATCTTATTATTGCAGCTTCCGGAACCGTTACTCTGGAAGCTGCTCTTTGCGGCATTCCAACCATTATAGTTTACAAAATGTCCTTAATAAGCTACCGAATTGCAAAACTGTTTGTCAAAATAAAGTATGCAGGTCTGGCAAATTTAATTGTTAATGCTGAAGTGATGCCTGAACTTTTACAAAATGACGCTACGCCTTATAAAATAAGTCAAAAAGCGCTATATATGCTGGATCATTTAAGCTATTTTCAAGAGCAGTTAGATCGGGTTAGAAAAAGACTGGGGAAAAAAGGGGCATCCAAAAGGACAGCCGGTATTGCGCTTAACCTGCTCAAGGATTCTGGCCCCATATATTAAAATTTGACAAATCAACCCAAATATTATTAGAGTGTTTTCATGTATAACTACCGTTTAGTAAATAAATTAAGGACTATATTCTGTTTTGATGACTTTTGAATTGACGTTACTTGTTATCTGCCTTTTTTTATCTGGCTTTTTTTCTTCTTCTGAAACCGCTCTTTTTTCCATCAGCAAAATCAAGGCGCTTCACATTGCCAAGGATGGTTCAAAATCCGGACAATTGATTTTAAAGATGAAAGAGAACTCGCATACACTCTTAACCACAATTCTGATTGGAAACAATCTTGTAAATATTACCGGCTCAGCAATTGCAACCTCTATTGCCATTTCCTATTTTAAATCCAATGCCGTTGGTATTGCAACCGGCACGATGACCCTGCTCATTCTGGTTTTTGGAGAAATTTTCCCAAAATCATTTGCCAATCACAATAATATTTTCGTTGCCAGGATTGTGATTTATCCAATTTTCTGGCTTTCAAAATTATTTTTTCCTTTGATTTATATATTGAGTTTTATTCCCAAACTTCATGGAAAGATTGACACTCCCCATGAAACGGTAACCGAAGATGAGCTGATGACCATGGTTGAAGTAGTGGAAGAAGATGGAGAAATCAAAGAACAAGAAAAAGAATTTATCACCAATATCTTTGAATTTGACGATACTTCCTGTTATGAAATCATGACACCCAGAGCGGATATGTTTGTGATAGACATATCCCAGCAGGTGGATATTAAAAAAATTCTTAGAACAGGGTTTTCCAGAATCCCTGTTATAGAAGACAGTATCGATAATATTATAGGGATTTTGCATGTAAAGGATTTGTTTGCAAGTTTTCAAAAAGCAAGTGCCTCTGATTCCCAAACACCCTTGGATGTCAAGCAAATCATGAAAAAACCCTATTTTATTCCTGAATCAAAAAAACTTGACTCTCTGTTGCATGATTTTAAAAAGAAAAAAAATCATTTTGCCGTTATTGTGGATGAACACGGCGGTGTCGCAGGGATTGTAACCCTTGAAGACGTTGTTGAAGAAATCATTGGTGAAATCGTTGATGAAACCGATAGAATGGTGCCGGATATTGTAAGACTGAAAGGGAACAAATGGTTGGTTGCAGGAAAGATTGATATTGATGATTTAAATAAAGAAATCGAAATTGAAATTCCAGAATCAAATGTATATGACACTTTTTCCGGATTTTTTCTCGAACAGATTGGCCGAATTCCAAAACCTGGAGAATCCGTTATGATCGATAAGTGGATGGCCACTGTTAAAGATATGGATGGAAACAGGATAAAAAACTTTCTCCTTAAAAAAGAATAATCTTGAATCTTTAAATAAAAATGGTATCAAAATGACGACTAAAAAAAACCTTGAAATTGATTTAGACAGGTTGAGGGCTCAAATAGACAGCATTGATTCAAGTATTTTGAGTTTAATTAATCAACGGCTTGAAATTGGTAAAGAGGTTGGAAGAATTAAAAAAGAAACCCATAGCCAGATACTTGATCGATCCCGGGAACGAAAAGTAATTGAAAAATTGTCAAAAATTAATCAAGGCCCTGCAGATAAAGAATTATTAAGATATATTTTCAATGTCATCATTACGGCCACCAGGGAAATTCAAAAACCGAAAACCATATCTTTTCTGGGTCCTGAAGCAAGCTACACACATATCGCTGCACTGGCCCACTTCAAACATTCAGGTCGATTCGTCGAACAGGCAAATTTATATGAGATTTTCAGGGAGGTCGAAAAAAAGGAAAGTCATTTCGGTGTGGTTCCTGTTGAAAACTCCATTGAAGGGGCAGTGAATCATACACTTGATCTGTTTACCGATTTTGACTTGAATATTTGTGCTGAGCACTATGAACCTGTTTCCCATGATTTATTGTCCATAACTGGTGAAGCAAAAGATGTTCAAAAAATTTACTCCCATCCCCAAGCCCTTGCACAATGCAAAACCTGGATTAAAAAAAAATTTGCCAAAGCGGATATTTTTGAAACCAGCAGCACTTCTAAAGCAGCTCTAATGGCATCTGAAGATAAAAACATTGCTGCCATTGCAAGCAGGCAGGCGGCTCATATTTATCAATTGCAGACAGTGGAATCAAAAATAGAAGATTATTCCGGTAATGTCACAAGATTCCTTGTTATTGGTAAAAATATGCCTGAACAAACCGGAAAGGATAAAACATCTATCATGTTTGCAACTTCCCATGTACCCGGGGCCTTATTTAAAGCACTTGAACCTGTGGACAGGGCAGGGCTTAATATGTTGAAGCTTGAGTCCAGACCCACTAAGCATCAAGACTGGAGTTATTATTTTTTTCTTGATATTGAAGGTCACAAGAAGGACAAGCTTGTTTCCAAAACGATTGAAGAAATTAAAAAATATTCTTTGTCCTTGAAAATACTTGGATCTTATCCGGTATTTGTGAAAGAGGAGCATGGGACATGATGGATTCAGACACACACCTTTATTGTGTTTTTGGAAATCCGGTCAGGCACTCCAAAAGTCCTGTATTACATAATGCTTTTTTTCAACGTCACCATATTAATGCAGTTTATCTTGCTTTTGAAATTGATGAAATTGCAAAAGGCCTTACTGCAATAAAAACCTTAAATATTAAAGGCGCTTCTGTTACCATTCCATTTAAAGAATCCATCATGGCGGAACTTGACTGGATTGATGCAGATGCATTGGATATTGGCGCTGTAAACACTGTTGTAAATAATAATGGAAAACTTCTTGGGTATAACACGGATTATAAGGCTGCCATTACCCCTTTAAAACCCTTTGGCATAAAGAGTAAAAGTGTCTGCATCATCGGTGCCGGCGGAGCGGCTCAGGCAGTTGCCTATGGCATACACAAAGAAGGGGGAAAACTTGTTGTTATCAACAGAAACAAACACAGGGGAGAAACACTGGCACAAAAGTATGATGCCCAGTTTATTTCCATGGATGAAATCAGTAAGATAGAAAAGATCAAGACCGATATTATTATCAACACCACATCCATCGGCATGACACCTGATATTGAAACTTCGCCCATTCCCTCAGCGGTTTTGAATTCAAAGATGATTGTTATGGATATTGTTTATAATCCTTTAAAAACAAAACTATTGTCCGCGGCACAGGATAAAGGTTGCACAACCATTGACGGTCTATCCATGTTTATGCATCAGGGCGCGGCTCAATTTAAGGTGTGGACAGGCATATCACCTGATATAGAATGGATACATCAAACCATAATGGGTTGAGATGGAGACAATTAATTGAAAAAAATTGCTGTAAAAAAGATTAAAGATCAGACGGTTGTGATTCCGGGCTCAAAAAGCATTTCCCATCGCATGATGATTTGCGCATCCTTATCCAGCGGAACTTCAACTATCCAAAACCTTCTTCAAAGCGATGATATAAAACTCACCATCAAAGCGCTTAAACAAATGGGGGCTAAAATTGATCAGGCAAAAGAAACTTTTTACACGGTAACGGGATTTGGCGGAAACCCTCAACCCTGTAATAAAGATATTTATCTTGGCAATTCAGGTACCTCCATGCGTCTTCTTACCGGAATCGCGGCTTTGGGAAAAACTGAATATACCCTCACCGGTGATCAGAGAATGTGTGAACGTCCAATGATAGAGTTGCTTGATGCATTGACCCTGTTGGGAATTCATGCAAGATCTGACAACACAAAAGGAACTCCTCCGGTTTATATCCGGGGGGATAGCAGGGATGGCGGACCTGTTAAAATAGATTGTTCAAAAAGCAGCCAGTATTTATCCTCTCTTTTAATGATGGGTGCCGTGTTGAAAAACGGACTGGATATAAGCCTTGAGAGCGTTCCGGTTTCCTCACCCTATATTGATTTGACCATTGATATCATGAAAAAATTCAAAATAGCTGTTTATCAAATCGATACAACTCATTACACCGTTCCTGGTCTCCAATCCTATGTTCCAGGAAATTTTTTTGTTGAACCTGATCTTTCCAATGCCGGTTATTTCTGGGCAATTGGTGCGATTACAGGGAATATGGTATGTGTTAAAAATATCAGTGAAAATTCTCTTCAGGGAGATCTAAAGCAGATTAGAATTTTAGAACAGATGGGATGCATTCTCAAGACTGAAGACAACATGATCGGTGTTTGCGGGTCCAATCTTAAAGGGATTGATGTGGATATGTCTGATACGCCGGATGCTGTTCCTGCCATTTCAGTTGTTGCAAGCTTTGCCAAGGGAAAAACCAGAATAACCAATATTAAACACTTGCGTGAAAAAGAATGTGACCGGATAGATGCTGTCTCTTCACAGCTTATGAAAATGGGGATAACGGTTGAGGCAGGAGAGGATTATCTTTACATTACAGGCGGACGCCCAAGGGGAGCCAGAATTGAAACGTTCAATGATCACAGGATCGCCATGGCATTTTCCATGCCGGGTCTTATAATCCCTGGCATGGAAATTGAGAACGAGTCATGTGTGGAAAAATCCTTTCCAAATTACTGGGATATATTTGATGCATTATAGAACTGGCGTTTATCATTTTTTTTATTGAGTTTAATATGAAAATATTTCTTATCGGCTACAGATGCACAGGGAAAACGACCATCGGTAAACTTCTTGCCAATCGACTCAATATTGATTTTATTGATACGGATCATCTTATTGAACAATCTGCAGACGCTTCTATTCTGCAGATTGTTGAAAAACAGGGATGGGAAAAGTTTCGGCATTTGGAAAAAAAAATGCTTTTAAATACAAAAAATATGAAAAATTCGGTTATTGCAACAGGTGGCGGTATTATTTTGGATCCTGATAACCAACAGTATATTAAAAATAACGGGTTCAGTATCTGGCTTGATGCTGATATCAACACCATTCTGCACAGATTGAATACAGACCATAAAACCCCTGATTCCAGGCCATCGCTTACAGATAATGACCTTTTAAAGGAAACAGAAGACATCTTAAAGCAAAGAAAGCCTTTATATGAAAAAACCGCTGATATAAGAATTGATACCAGTGTTGTTTCACCCGAAGAAATCGTTAATATTATTGACAGGAGATTACCCTAATGTCAGGCAGCAGCTTTGGAAAAGCCTTCAATATCACCACTTTTGGAGAATCACATGGCAAGGGAATCGGCGTTGTCATTCAGGGATGTCCACCCGGTCTTGACATTGATGAGAGCATCCTGCAAAAAGCGCTTGATAAAAGAAAGCCCGGCTATGGGATATCTGGTACAAAAAGAAAAGAACCAGACCATCCCAATATTTTATCGGGCACATTCAATGGAAAGACTACTGGAACCCCTATTATGATTTTGATTGAGAACAAAGATGCCAAATCTAAATCTTATGACAAGATTGCAAGTCTTTTCAGGCCGGGACATGGAGATTACACCTATCATGCCAAATACGGCATCAGGGACTTTAGAGGCGGTGGAAGAGCCTCTGCAAGGGAAACTGCTGCAAGAGTTGCTGCAGGAGCAATAGCGCAACTCGTGCTTGATCAGTATCATATCAGCATTAATAGTTATACGCTTGAACTTGGCGGTATAAGGGCTGGCAAGATTGATGAACTGTCCCAAAAAGAAAAAAATATCTTACAATGCCCAGATTTGGATGCAGCCCTTAAGATGGAAGCCAAAATCAAAGCCATAAAAAAACAAGGAGACTCTTTGGGAGGCATTGTTGAAATAATTGCATCAAATGTACCCGCAGGATTAGGGGAGCCTGTTTTTGACAAACTTGACGCTGATATTGCCAAAGCATTGATGAGTATCGGAGCCGTCAAAGCTGTTGAAATCGGTGCCGGCATCAATGCTTCAAAAATGACAGGATTTGAGAACAATGACCAGATTTTCCCGGATGGATTTGAGACAAATCATTCAGGAGGAATCTTGGCCGGGATTTCAAACGGGGACGATATTATTGCAAGGGTTCATGTTAAACCAATACCTTCGATCCTGAAAACACAACAGACCATTGATGAAAACAATATTCCAAGTGAAATTTCAACTGAAGGCCGGCATGATATCTGTGCGATTCCAAGGATTAACAAGGTCTGTGAGGCCATGATGGCAATTGTACTCACAGACCATTTATTACGTCAAAAATCTTTAGGCTGATATTATTTTTCAACAATATCAGATTCAAGCTTGTCTGCAATTTCAAGTGCTGAAGATAAGGAATCATTGATCATAAACAATTGAATCTTTAACGTTTTTAAGGAAGCAGGGGTTGCTGAAATTTTTTCTGTGCTGGAAAGAAGTGTTGCAAGCGCCTTGGCTTTTTTTGCAAACTCAGTTAATTTTTCACTGAAATTTACAATTTCGCCTGCCCATTTATTTCTTTCCTCTTTGGAAATTTCAATGTTTGCATTACCGGTTCCATTGATGAGATGATCAATTTGGTACTCTTCAGGGTTTGCAATAATTTCATACATGTGATTCTCCTTTTAAAACAAGTTCATGCCAACCTTAATAACAATGCTTTTAGAATATTTTATCAATTTGTTTAAGTCAAGCTTTGGTCAGTCAAAACATTATAGCTTCACTGCAATTATAGGGGTTTAAAACCGTTTTTTTGCTTTAGCGTCTTTATATCTCAGTGTAAATTAAAACAAATCAACCAACTATTTTTTTTTATATGGTTGAATGATCCTTCACTATATATCAGGCTTGGTCTAAGAGAAACTGAGCCAGCTCACCTTTTGAGTACATGATTTTTAATACAGAAAGGTAATAGGTATACTCAGCATCTGAAATTCTTCTTTGAGCTGAAACCAATAAAGTATTTGCATCCATCATATCAATGCTGTCAGCCATACCGTATTTAAACTGCATTTGAACGGCATTAAAGTTTTCCTGTGCAGATTTCAACTCATCTTGTAAATTCAATAAAGTACTTTTTGAAGTGTTATAATCCAGAAATGAAATTTCTGAATCCAGAAGAATACTTTTCTCCTGTAGGGTAAATGCATTTTCTGCCTTTCTTTGATTCGCAAGGGCCTGTCTGATCTGGGCTCTTCTCAAACCACCATCATATAAGGTAAAGACAAGTTCTCCTGTAAAATAAAGATCTTCTGTATCATAATCAACATCCCTTGGGATAGCATCATATGATATGTCGGTTTCCTTGTATCCTGCCTCAAGTGAAATTGAGGGCCAATAATCGCTTTTATCAAACGCCACTGTTTTACGGGCGATTTCAAGATTTTTTTTCGCTTCTTTAATTTCCGCTCTGTTTTTTAATGCGCTGGCTTTAATATCTTCCAGGGTGGATTCATAATTTTCAATCCTAAGTATCTTGTTTTTTTGAAGATTAAAATTATCGTCAATATCAACAAGATTACGCAGGGCGGCCTTGGCTTGCAATACCCTGTTTTCTGCTTTTACCTGCTCTGTCAGTGACTTGCTCAGCTCAGCTTCAGCCCTGTATAAATCGGTTTTGGTTACATTGCCCACACTTAATTTTTCTTTTACAGACTCTTTATGGGTTGTCAGGCGGTTTACATCAGACTGGGCAATTTCAAGAAATCGTTGTGCACTCAGAATATTGTAATATGCCTGTGAAACCTGCAATAAATACTGGGCACGGATACTTTCAAGGGAAAATTGTTTTCCTTCAATGCCTTTCTTTGTAACATCCAGCGCGATCAGTTCTTTTCCATTGAGCGTAAAGGACTGTGTTAACTTAATACCCAGTGTCAGGGTATCAGGAGCCGCAATATCAGCCTCTCTATATTTGGTCATGCTGCCATAAGTTGTGGCTCTTGGTATTAAAACAGATAATGCTCTTGCCTTTTCCTGTTGCGCAATATAGACATCCTCCTGGGCAATTTTAATTGTTTCACTATGTTTATTGGCAAGTTGTATCAACTCGTTCAGAGAATATGTGGTTTGACAATAGGCAGGACTCTGGCTGAAAATAACAAATAACAGGATCAAAAAAAAATACTTCGGCGGTTTCTTCATTTGGGAACCTCATTTTATTGAAAGTCAAAATACAGACAACAATATTATCATTTTGCAATCTACGTCAAGTTTACAAAATATGAAAAACAAAATATTGTTAATCATATTGCTCTAAAATGCCTGTAAATCAGACAATTTTTTTATAGTAACAATGGATAAATATCTTATTTTATGATATTAAGCACCAAAAATCATGTAACCAATTGTAAAAAAAGGAGAGTGAGATGGCATCCATTCCAAAAACGCAATTTGATGATCTGTCCTTGGTCAGACAGGGTAAGGTCAGGGATATCTTTGACACGGGAGACGCCTTGTTAATGGTCACAACTGACAGGCTTTCCGCGTTTGATGTTGTGTTACCGGATATTATCCCGGATAAGGGAAAAGTGTTAAATCAGATTTCCGTATTCTGGTTTAAATTAATGGAACCCCTTGTGAAAAATCATATTATCACAACAGATATTAATCAATATCCCGATGAATTCAAACAGTATTCAGATGCTTTGAATAAACGAAGCATGCTGGTAAAAAAGGCACAACCGCTTCCGGTTGAATGCATTGTTAGAGGGTATATAACAGGCTCCGGCTGGAGTTCCTACCAAAAACAAGGCCATGTCTGCGGAATCAAGCTACCAGAAGGCTTGAAAGAATCTGATAAACTTTTACAACCGCTTTTTACACCGTCTACAAAAGCTGAGGTCGGTGATCATGATATCAACATCAGTTTTGATGACACCATTCAGCTGATCGGTAAAGAAAAAGCAGAAAAACTAAAATTTTTAAGTCTTGAAATATACAAAAAAGGGGCGGAATATGCTCTGTCAAAAGGAATTATTATTGCAGACACAAAATTTGAATTTGGTATTTTAGATGATGAAATAATTCTTATTGATGAAATTCTTACTCCAGACTCATCCAGGTTCTGGCCATTGAGCGAATATGAACCCGGAAGGAGTCAGAATAGCTTTGATAAGCAATATGTTCGAGACTGGCTGATTGAATCCGGATGGGATAAAAAACACCCGGGGCCAAAGCTTCCTCAGGACGTGATTAACAGAACATCAAACACATATAAAGAAATTTTCACACGCCTGACGGGTGAAAATGTTTGATACGTTTTGCGAAATACGTCTTTTAGACATTGATTTATCAGATGAACGATATAAAATTTCTTTATCCAAAGATGATATCACCTTTCTTGCACTTTCGATTAAAGAAGCAGGCCTGATCAATCCTCCGATTGTCAGGCCTTTGAACAAGAAGTTTATCATAATTTCAGGGTTCAACAGAGTCAGGGCTTTAATTTATAACAAGGCCTCAAAAATAGTTGTATATCAAACAAAGAAAGACGAAAGTGACTATCAATGCCTTTTAACATCAATAGCTGCTCTTTCTTTTAAAAGACCTTTAACACATTCTGAACTCATCGTAAGCACAAAAAAGCTTTATGAGTTTATAGATAAAAACGAGATTGCAAAAAAATCTTCCGCCATTTTTAACACAAAACTGAATCCTCAATTTGTAGAAACATTGTTGTCCATTGGCGCTTTGCCTGATCCGATATTGGAATTATTGGATAACGGCAACCTGTCATTTAATTCAGCAAAAAGAATTTGTGCGTTTGAAAAAGAGACTGTCAATATTTTTTTAATCGTTTTTTCAAAAGTTAAAGCATCCAATAGTATTCAACTCGAAATTATCCAGCATTTTTTAGAAATTTGCGCCAGGGATGCCATAAACCCGATAGATTTTTTTAATTCAAAGGAGATTCAGGAATTTCTTTTCAATGAAACCAAAGACCCGGGAATAAGAACCCACCAACTTCGGACATGGCTCTATAAACACCGATTTCCGACCCTCTTTAAGACGCGTCAAATGGTCCAGGAAAAAATCGCTGCAATAAACTTTGGTAATGCCATAAAATTTTTGTCACCACAAAATTTTGAGGGCCAGGACTATTCAATCTCTTTTACTGCCAAAACTTACGATGAATTCAAGGCAAACACCCATCATCTGACCACTGCTTTAGAAAACAAGTCTTTAAAAGAAATATTTGATCGATGAAAATAGAGACTCTTTTTATTGATAAAGCTGTCGGCAGAAATGATGAAACAGAGTATCTGATTTCTAGGCTTAAAATTGACCCACAATGGGTTGAAGATTCAAAACCAGTCTATAATTTTATAAATGACACCAATGATCCTATTTCAAAGGCCAAAAGAACCCTTTATATTACTCTAAACAAGGGTACCATCATCAAAGCGTGTCCAGGAACAAGTTGTTATACCTGTTGTGATTATACCATTCTTCAATCCGGGACCTTCTGCACCATGGATTGCTCTTACTGCATACTCCAGGCCTATTTTCATCCACCCGTCCTGCAATATTTCGCAGGACTTAAAAGCCTTGGTCACGACCTTGATAAAACATTTTGTCAGAATAAAATTTTCAGAATCGGTACAGGTGAATATACTGACTCACTCATCTGGGAAAAAGTAAGTCTTCTGCCAAAATTTCTTGTTGAAACATTTGCAAGGCAGAACAATTGCGTTTTAGAACTTAAAACCAAAACCGTGAATATTGAATCCTTACTCCCCCTTGATCATAATGGCAAAACCATACTGGCCTGGTCGTTGAATACGCCTGACATTATCAATTCAGAGGAAAGGGGGACAGCATCCCTTGGAGCACGTCTGAAAGCTGCCAAACAGGCTGAATCAAAAGGGTATAAACTGGCATTCCATTTTGATCCCATAGTGATCTATCCGGGATGTGAAATCCATTACAAACAGGTGATTCAACAGATTTTTGAAATGATTCATCCCCAAAACATTGTATGGATCAGCATTGGTACGTTTCGGTTCATGCCGAAGTTAAAGCAGATTATTGAAAAACGATTCCAGCATTCAACCATATGTTATGGTGAGTTTATACTTGGGCTTGATAATAAAATGAGATATTTCAAACCATTGAGAATTAACATTTATAAAGAAATCATTTCATGCATAAAAGAGTATGCGCCCAAGGTGCTGGTGTATTTTTGTATGGAAGACGAAGAAGTCTGGAAAAAATGCATGGGATTTTTCCCGGAAAAGGAAGGGGAACTTGGACATATGTTAAATAAAAGTGCTGCAGCGCATTGCAATTTAAATCCGTCACTTTTATAAAAAAAATGAAAGTTGCCCTAATTGCCAATCCTTATTCGGGTGGAAAAAAAGGTGAAAAACTGCTGCCTGTGGTTAAAAAAAAATTATCATCAAACCATATCGAGTATCATACGTATATCTCTTTGTATCATGAACACATCCTTGAAATAGCCTCAAAACTAAACATAAACCAATATGATGCCATCGTTGCAATGGGTGGAGACGGGACCAATTTTCATGTTTTAAACGGTCTTCTCTCTGCTTTTAAACCTGAAATAATCCCCCCCATATCAATAATTCCCGTCGGTTCTGGAAATTCTTTTGCCAAGGATTTAAATATTCATACGATTGAGGATGGCATCAGAGCAATTGTTGAAAATAACTCAAAATGGATAGATGTCTGCTCTTTTACCCAGGGCAAAAAAAAATATTATTTTGTCAATCTTTCTGGATTGGGATTTGTTACAGATGTGGCACAAACCGCTCAAAAATTTAAATTTTTTAAAGATTTTTCCTACATAATCGGTGTCTTCTACAGGACGGTAACCCTTAATTTTCATCACATGGAACTTGAACTTGACGAAAAAAAGATATCAGCAGAAAATTGTTTTGTAGTCTTTTGCAACTCTTGTTTTACCGGGGGGAATATGCTGATGGCACCTGAGGCCGAGATCGATGACGGTTTAATGGATATCATTATTGCAGGGAAACTGTCCCGGACCAGTCTTTTGGCAACATTGCCAAAAATCTATAAGGGAACGCATATCCATCATCCTGCTGTGAGATATATAAAGGCCAAAAAAGCCAAAATTAAAACCTGGCCCACTAAGACATTATTACCGGATGGTGAGATATTTGGGGCTACACCGACAATCGTAACCGTACATCACAAAATGATAAGGTATCTTACTTGAAAAAAATAGTTTCAATAGGGTTATGGATTATCGGCGGTATCTTTTTTTTAGTGTCTTTTGTTATTCTTGTTTTCTGCCTGTTTTTGTTGCCCCCGAAAACCACCTATCAGATTATCAGATGTTTATTTAATATTCTTATCAGAATAATGGGAATAAAGCTTATTGTAACGGGCAAAGAAAACATCTGCCCTGATCAACCTTACCTGATTATGGGAAATCACCAAAGTCTTTTTGATATTTTCGTTATCCCGGCTGCCATTCCAATATGCTTTGTAGGAGTTGAGGCTGATTATCATTTTTCTTTGCCTGTCTGGGGATTTCTGATTCGCAAATGGGGGTGTATTCCCATAGAGAGAAATAATTTGAAAAATGCCATTTTGAGCCTTGAAAAGGCAAAGAATACACTTTTGTCCGGGATGAGCATTGGCATTTTGCCTGAAGGCCACAGAACACTGACAGGAGAAATGACACCTTTTAAAAAAGGACCGTTTCATTTAGCCAAAAATACTCATGCACCTATCCTGCCATTCGGTATTAATGGATTATTTGAGTACAATCAGAAAGGAAATTTGCTTTTATCCCCGGGAGTCGTCACTGTAAATATCGGCAAACCGATTTCCGATAAGACCATAAACGACTTATCCATTGAAGAAATAAGACAACATGTTTTTGATATTATTTTTACATTAAGCCAAAAACAAAACCGGGCAGGTTAAGTATCTTCTTTTCTGCCCGGTTTTGTTTTCTACAACAGTGATGGGTTATTTGTTCTCTTCTTTTTCAGTATTTACCCGGTCAATAATTTTTTGTGATAAATCACCCGGAACTTCATCGTATTGTTCAAACTCCATGGTAAATGTTCCTCTGCCACCGGTCATTGAACTTAAGTCAGGTGCATAGCGCAGCATTTCAGACATGGGTACCAGGGCATTGATGATCTGTTTATCTCCTTCGGAATCCATGCCAATAACCCTGCCGCGTCGAGAGTTAAGATCACCCATAATGTCACCGGTATTCTCATCAGTCGCTTTTACCGCAACTCGCATGATGGGTTCAAGCAAAACTGCTCTTGCGTCTACAGCAGCGTTTTTAAATGCAATTGATCCTGCCATTTTAAACGCCATTTCCGAAGAGTCAACAGAGTGATAAGATCCAAAGTCAACGGTGACCCTGAAATCCACACATGGAAATCCAGCCAGAATACCTGATTTGGAAGCTTCCCTGACACCTGCTTCAACCGCCGGAATATAGTTTTTAGGGATTACGCCGCCAACAATTTTATCGACAAACTCAAACCCGGAACCACTGGGAAGGGGTTCGAGAACGATCCAGCAATCACCATACTGGCCATGTCCACCAGATTGTTTTTTATGTTTACCCTGAACGCGGATCTTTTTCTTAAAGGTTTCGCGATAGGCCACCTTTGGTGTCACAATGTCCATACCTACATTAAATTTTCTTTGAATTTTTTCTGCAGTTACTTCTATATGAACCAGGCCTCTGCCGGACAGGATCGTCTGTCTGGTTTCTTCCTCACGTCTAAGTTGGAGTCCTGTATCTTCTTCAAGAATTTTTCTAACAGCCTCATGAATTTTATCTTCGTCGCTTTTTGCTTTGGGTGAGATAGCAAAAGAGATAACAGGCGGCATGGGTTTTGGCGGTGGAATCTGAATTGTTTTACCACCTGTCAAGGTATCGCCGGTTAAGGTTTCTTTTAATTTTGCCACTGCAACAATAGATCCTGGAAGAGCACTTGTAATTGTTTTTTGTTCTTTCCCGGCAATCTCAAGAAGTTGTGAAAATCTTTCTTTTGTATCTTTTGTCGTATTAACAATATTGCCTTCTTTTCCAAGCGTTCCTGAAATCACTCTGAAAAGGGAAAGCCTTCCTGCATACGGGTCAACAATAGTGCTGAAAACAAGGCCGCAGAATTCCGCATCAGGATCAGGGGAAACAATAACATCCTCACCATTTGTATCTTTTGCTATCCAGTCTCCTCTGTCTAAGGGAGAAGGCATATAATCATTGATAAAATCAGAGATGGTTTCAACACCGATCATTTTTGTGGCAGAACAGCAAATAGCCGGATAAAACTGAGCATCTAAAATCCCTTGCCTGAATGTTGCTTTAAGCTCTGCAACTGAAATTACCTCACCTTCCAGATACTTTTCAAGAAGCTCGTCATTGAGCTCAGCCACATTCTCAATAAACTCTTCTTTTGCCATTTCAATCTCATCTGATATGTCGGAAGGGACTTCAATCTTGCTTGATTTTCCATCTGCATCATATTCATAGGCCTGGCCGGATATAATATTCACAAAGCCTTTATAATCATTTTCAGACCCTATCGGGTAATAAATCGGGACGATTTTCTTTTTAAATGTTGTTTTGCAAGCCTCAATACAGGTTGCATAATCCGCTCTTTCCCTGTCCAGCTTGTTAATGATAACAAAGCCCGGTAAATTATATTCCAAGGCACTAGCCGCAGCTTCTTCAGTCATGGCGGAAGGGCCACCGACTCCGTCGATGACAAAGGCCATGCAATCTGCAACAGGAAAGCATGTTTTTGCAGCAGAGAAAAAGTTTTGATCACCAGGAGTATCCATTAATGTAATGGTATGTTTATTATGTGTATATTTAATAAAGGATGTATTAATACTCTGCTGTTTCCTGATTTCTTCAGGCTGGAAATCCATGACCGTATTGCCTTCTTCAACCTTTCCAAGACGACTGGTAACCCCAGCTTTAAATAACATAGCCTCAGCAAGAGTTGTCTTGCCCGCACCTCCATGGCCGGCCAGAGCCACATTTCTCATGGTTTTGATGTCTTCGCTCATTACTGCTCCTTATAAACAATTAATA
>JAHJLN010000280.1 GCA_018821715.1 Pseudomonadota bacterium
CAGTTTATCAATGATCCTCACGTCTATTTTTTTTGCCCCAAAAGGTGCCAATATCTTGAAATCTTCCCTTGAAAATGTTCGTGTCAGGTTTACAGTGTTCAAGCTTTCTTTTGAATAGTCATGAATTCTTGGGAAAATTTTACATTTTCCGTCCCTGGCAACAACTTTTCCATTGCTGATCACCCAGGAAGGGCATATCTTCCGGATATCAGGAATAATACACAGATCTGCAAAATGCCCCG
Source organism: Pseudomonadota bacterium (assembly GCA_018821715.1). Classification (GTDB taxonomy): domain Bacteria; phylum Desulfobacterota; class Desulfobacteria; order Desulfobacterales; family Desulfobacteraceae; genus Desulfobacula. The sequence goes on from JAHJLN010000280.1 coordinate 243, forward strand.
GTGCAATGCCGCCGACAACAGGATCAATCCCAAAGTGTTCTGCCACGTTCAAGGTGACCATCCGGATGACATCCATGGGGTCAAACCCCAGGTCAATGGCTTTTTGAGCCACATATTCAAGGTTTCCGTTTTTAATCAGAAATTCAGGAGACACACTGTCGGTGACCAGGACCAGGCGTCTTAGATCCACGCCCTGATCCTTGATGGTTGAAATGGCTTCAAGATCTTTTCGAACACCGCCTTCCCGGACCATGACATAAAGTCCCATTCGCAGCCGTTCCAAAGCCTGGTCCATATTGATGGGTTCATGGCAGGAGGACACCCCTGTCCCCACATAGGCGGCCAGTTTTTCCTCTTTGGCACCGGCAGAATGGCCTTCTACGGTCTTTCCTGAAGCCAGCGCCCTGTTCATCAACGGCAGGAGGGCATGGGGGTTTTGGAGCACTGACTGCCAGTATACCTCGCCCAGGCCTAGGACATCTTCCCTTTTCAGAAGTATCTCCAGCTCCTCTTCCGGGATCCCGCTGGTTTTTTTGCTGGGGGAAATCATGACCGGTGCAGTGCTGAAAACCTTGACCGGCTGGTTCTGGTAGGATTCAATAAAATCGATCACGCCTTTCAGCCCTGCAACCGGATAGGCTTCCAGGGTTTCCGTCACCAGGCAGGTGACCCCGCCGGCAATGGCATAGGGTAAGAATTCTTTGGCACTAAAATAATTGGCAAGATGGGTATGCCCGTCAATCAACCCGGGAATTACCGTCATTTGATCGGCATCAATTGTCTTGGTATCCGGCCCTGTTCTGCTCTTTGCATCTCTGCTGACGCAGGCAATCCATTTGTCCTTGATGCAGATGGAATGGTCATCTATCAGCTCTTTTGTATAGACATTTAAAATCCTGCAGTTTGAAATCACAAGATCCGCCTTTTGAATCCCAGCAGCAACATTTATCAACTCTTTCTGGTGCTGCCGGCAAAACAGTTTTTTCCTCATATGCTTTCTCTTCCTGTAATTTTTTAAAGCTAATCTTTCTTTTTTATAACGGGATCGGGTGATTTTGTCTTTACTTTAAGCTGGGGCAGCTTTTTTTTATTCTGGAGTTGATCCATTGCTTTTTTTGTACCCGGTTCTTTTTTGATTTCAATTTCAGGTGTTTTTTTAGATAGGGCTGGGGTGGCACCTTTTTGCTGAACCTCAATATTTGTCTTGATTTCAGGCGGTTCAATTATTTTTGATGTGTCAGGAGGGGGGGGTGACATTGTAAAAAAAATAAAAATACAAACCAGGATCAATCCTGCTATGGCAAGACAGAGTCGCCAATACCCTTTTTTTTTCTTTATGAAACTGTCATGGGACAGTGGTTGGTGCGCCATATCATCCCCACCCGGATTTTTAATAAAAGTTTTACACAGGCAGTCAATGGCTTTTAACACAGAGGCGACAGGCAGGGTTGAGGCTTTTTCATGAAGCCTTTTGACTGCATTCGCTTCAAGGCTCAGTTCCCCGTGAACAGATATGTCCGCCACCTGGGCCATCAAGGTCTTGAAATGGGTTTCACTGCCACAGGCCCTTGCAACATAGGCAAGATATATAAAGGGTTCCCACATGGTTACAGTATTGGCAGTGACCATGGTTACAATACTCTTGATCCACCAGCTTACAGCCTGGTTCAAATCCCCTGTTTCATACTCCAAAAAGCCGAATCGATCGTATAAAAGAAATTTTCCCTTTGCATGCATTAATCCTGATCTCAAGGTTTTTTTTGCTGCATCAACCTGTCCGTTTTTTTGAAAGATAAGTGCTTTCCATGCATAAATAAAATCAAAATCATAAAAAGTTTTCTGATGGGCCTCAAGAATAGACCAGGCATCCTCCAGCCTGTCCTGCTTTACAAGCCCTGGAACCTCTTTGAGACCCTCGATCTTAGACCAGACCCGGCCATCCTCGCAATGGGTATAATCAAAAGAAAAACAGGCATCAACATCGGCATCGCCGGTGGGTTCAAACCGGTTTACAATGGTGATTTCTGATGTTTTTTTCAGCGGATCCGGCTGGTTCATGATCATTATCAAAGCCAAGGGTTTGCCTTGCCGTTCAATTTTTTTAATTATTGTTTCAGTGCCTGGTTTTTCATATCACATATCAGGGGAATCACAAGTATGTTTTTTAACCGGAAAAAGAGACCATGGTATCAGTACACGCATTATTTTTATAAGCTTATACTTTGCTTAAAGGTTCCGGATTAAAGCATCGGTTGCCAAAGTAACCTGTTTTTTTAAAAAAATATTA
>JAHJLN010000281.1 GCA_018821715.1 Pseudomonadota bacterium
CTCTCAAACTGATTGAATCTGTTGAGTACACACCCTTTGATGAAAACAGAAAGGAGCGGGAAATGATCATTTACCGCTCCTTTAACCTGGAAAAAATTAATATCTGATGCGCTTTAGGCCTTAAGACAACTCTTTATTGCAATGTTTGCAAACAGTGGCCCTTTTTTTAATAATCTCTGCACAATAGGGGCATTCACGGGTAAAGTGTCGTTCATGAAGCTGTTCAATTGCTTTTTCCACGCCTTCGTTCAGGACAGGGGTAGGAAATTTATGATTCATCAGATGCTCCGTTGCTTCAACACCCCCCAATTCTCCGACCATTTCAACTGCTTTAAGCCGTGCCCGGGGTGGAATCTTGGGATCAAGACAAATTTTTAAAATCTCATCCCAGTCCTTTGACATATAATAATCGGTTAAAATGGAAAAGGTTTGTTTTAACAATTCTTTTTTTGCTTCTTCCCGGATCAGGACTTCGTCATCCAGTTTTCCGCCTTGCGCTCCCATGGGACTGAATACAGGCATGTATTCAAAATTTTTCTGTCCGGGCTCAACATAGCAGCGATAGGATGCCGTGGTTTCCATGGTATCCTGGAGATGTTCCCACCCCTTTTTATAACTGCCGCACTCGTCATGGAAGCAAACAAACAGGTATGGGGTCCCCCAGCCAAGTCCGTCACTGAAATTTATGGAAGGCACTTCCCACAGCGTCATCTGAGTATCACAATCCGGGCAGTGCGGCCTATCCATTTTTAAATATTTTTCAAGCAGTTCTTCTTTTGTTTCAAATGCCATTATATCAATCTCCTTTGGTAGTCTGTCTATTCAGGCTACCAAAATAAGCATACAGCTTGATTTGTCAAACTGTATGCTTATTAGAATCAACTGATTTTAAATGAAATGCTATTCAATCACAGCCAGCACATCTCCTTTGGCAACCGAATCCCCACTGCTGAAATTAACCGCTTTGATCACACCGCTTATGGGCGCAGGCAATGCATTTTCCATTTTCATGGCTTCAATGACAATAACGGTTTCACCTTCATTAACCGTATCACCCACATTTTTTTCATATTTGATCACCATGCCCGGCATGGGAGCCTTGACAGGCGTTCCGGACGCAGCGACAGGTGCGGGTTCTTTTTTAGGAGCAGGAGCAGTTTTGGGCTTTGCCGGTGCCGGTGCCGGTGCCTGGGCTGCAGGAGCTGCAGGAGCGGCAGGAGCTGGAGCCGATACCGGTGCCGCGTAAGTAATAACAGGAGCACCCCCGACTTCATCAACCCCTACTTCAAAATATTCATCCTCTACAAACACATTAAACGTCCGGGTATATTCACTCTTTAAAGGAGCGCAATCCAGGCAGGTTCTTTCAATCAGTTCGCCTTTCTTGGCTTTTTCAATCATGGTTTTCTGTTTTGCCACGTCTTCAAGGGTAATGGGTTTAATGCTTTCAGGTATTTTTTCCTTACCATATTTCTGCATGAGATATTTCTTGCCGGTAACAGGGAAAAGGGCAAAGATAATAAGATCTTCATCATCCACGGCCAGATCACCGATCAGTTTTTTTGCATTTTCAAGTTCAGGTTCAAGCACTTCTGCAGGTCTGCATGTGATCGGTTTTTCCCCCCTGTCATAGCCTTTGAGTGCTTTTTTCTGCACCTCAGAATCGATGGGGACGCTTGTCTTGCCATAAAGACCGTAACACAGATCCTTTACCTGGGCTGTGACCATTTTATACCGTTCGTCCGGTGTATCAAATAAAACATTATTAACGGTCTGGATACCGACGATCTGGCTGGTGGGCGTCACCAGGGGAACTTGGCCCAGCTCTTTTCTGACCCTTGGAAGCTGTCTGTAAACTTCATCAATCTTATCCAAAGCATCCATCTCTTTTAGCTGGTTCACCAGGTTGGACAGCATTCCGCCAGGGGTTTGATGGAGCAGAACATTGATATCAATCACCGACACCTTTGAATCATCCAGAAGGTGCTTGTATTTTGGCATTACATCCCGTTCCAGGATTTCATTGATGTCTGCCAGGGCTTTGATGTCAAAACCGGTATCTCTGTTGGTACCTAAAAGTGACATGACAAAGGGTTCCAATGCGGCATGGGAGGTTCTGTAAGCATAAGGGGTAACACAGGTGTCAATAATATCAACCCCTGCTTCTATGGCTTTAAAATGCGTCATGGGGGACATGCCGGATGTAAAATGGCTGTGAAGATGGATCAAGGGTTTAACGTTTTCTTTCATGGCTTTAACCAGGTCATAGGCATCATAGGGTGCCATAAGCCCGGCCATATCCTTGATGCAGATACTGTCCGCACCCATATCTTCAAGTTCTTTTGCTTTTTTTATATAATACTCAAGGTTGTATACCTCACCGCCAAGTCTGGCTTCGGTCAATGTATAGCAGATGCAGCCCTGGAAATGCTTGCCGCATTCCTTGATGACAGGGACAACGGTTTCAAAATTACGATAATCGTTTAACGCGTCAAAGGTTCTGAAAATATCCATGCCGTTGTCAGCAGTCTTTTTAACAAACAGCCTTGCCACATCATCGGCATAATTGCGGTATCCCACAAGGTTCTGACCCCTTAGGAGCATTGAAAACGGGGTCTTTTTAAAATATCTTTTCAGCGTTCTAAGTCTTTCCCAGGGATCTTCTCCCAAAAAGCGGTGCATGGTGTCAAAGGTGGCACCGCCCCAGACTTCAGCTGCCCAGAAACCGATCTCATCCATTCTTTCGGCAACAGGGATCATATCCTCTGTTCTTCCCCGTGTGGCAAAAAGAGACTGGTGACCGTCCCGCAGGGACAAATCCTCAATCAATAATGGGTTTGCGGCTTTTGGTCTGTCGTTATCATAGTTCATCGCGGTCATTTTAACTTCAGTGTGATCACTCATTTATTTTCTCCTGGATATATTTTTATATTTCATTATTAAAAACTTATTTAAACATCCGCAGCTGCATCATTGAATTGGCCTGCATATGGGTCTGTCTCCCTGATATTCCCCAAATATTTTGTGGCTGCATGACCATTTGGGACGGTGCTGCGATACTATTTTGAGATTCTTGTTGAGCACTATATGCAGCAGCTTCTTCAGATGTTTTCATGTAAGCAAAAACAGCCGCCATGGCTGCAGCTAATTTCTTTTTATTCATTTTCTCATCCCTTTATCCTATACAGGTATATTCCCATGTTTTTTAGCCGGCCGTAATTCTCTTTTGGTCACCAGAGCCTCAAGGGCATCGATGAGGCGGGGCCTTGTTTCAGACGGTTGAATCACTGCATCGACATACCCTCTTGCAGCAGCACAATACGGATTAGAAAATTTTAAGTTATATTCTTCTATTTTTTCTTTGCGCTTTGCCACCTGATCATCAGCCGCTTTTATCTCTTTTGCATGGATAATGTTGGCAGCACCTTCAGCACCCATGACGGCTATCTGGGCAGTTGGCCATGCAAAGGCCATATCTGCGCCCAGATGTTTTGAACACATGGCAAGATAAGATCCGCCATAATCCTTTCTGGTGATCAAAAGGAGTTTTGGAACTGTTGCTTCAGAATAGCACCATAAGAGTTTTGCCCCATGCCGGATAATGCCGCCCCACTCCTGGTTGCTTCCCGGCAGATACCCCGGCACATCGGCAATGGTGAGCATGGGGATATTAAATGAATCGCAAAACCGTATAAACCGCGTGGCTTTGTCAGAGGCATCAATGTCAAGGCATCCGGCAAGGTTATTGGGTTGATTGGCAATGATACCAATGGGCCGTCCGTTGAGTCTTGCAAAACAGATCACAATATTTTTAGCAAAATACTGGTGGGGCTCAAAATATTCACCATCATCCATGATGGACTTGATGACATCTTTGATATCATAGGCCGTATTGGGGCTGTCAGGGATGATGGAATCCAAAGATGCCTCCATACGGCTGGGATCATCCGTCGGCACAACATAGGGGGGGTCTTCCATGTTATTGGCCGGCAGATAAGACAA
>JAHJLN010000282.1 GCA_018821715.1 Pseudomonadota bacterium
CCTCCTTTGAAAAGAATAATTCGTTGATATGATAAATCTTTGACTTTGTAAATAAATCAACCTAAAACAACTATGAATTATAATGGCATTAATACAAACATTGTTAATCTTTGTATTAAGATCAAAATATTCATTTTCAAATTTTGGATTAAAAAAATTTAATTTTCCAGGCTAAAATTATTTTTATGGAGAGGACTACTTGCAGAACGAGCTCCGTTTTTTAGGTGAATGAGTACCTAAGATTTCCCCTGTAACTCATGCCCGAAAAATCATTACGCTTTAAAAAAAACTTGAGCAGTAGACCGGCTCAGTAAATCGAGGAGATAGACCTAATTTCTGATCTCCTGGGTCATTCTTCGACCACGAACACAGAAATTCACCTAAAGGCCATGGAAGCCCAAACAAAAATGGAAATGTCTGGGGATAAACCATATGTTAAAAGAATAATGCTATATACTCTTGCTAAATACATACCTGTGCTATATACTTCATATATAACAAATTTGGATATAGGAGATTGAGTTATGGATGTAGGAACCGTCTTTGTAAATAATAGAACTCAAGCGGTAAGATTGCCTGTTGACAGCAGGTTTCCTGAAAATGTGAAAAAAGTTGTTGTACGTATTATCGGTAAAGACCGTATACTTTCACCAGTAGAAAATACATGGGATAGCTTTTTTCTTTCCAAAGATGGGGTGTCTGATGATTTTATGACGGAACGTGCTTCACAAGAACAATCTGAAAGGGAATCCTTTTGATGTTAAAGTATATGTTGGACACCAATATTGTTATTTATGTGATTAAGCGTCGTCCAATTGAAGTATTAGACATTTTTAACGCCCATGCAGGACAGATGTGTATTAGTTCAATCACGTTGGCAGAATTATTACATGGTGCTGAAAAAAGCTCTATGGTGTCTCACAACCTACGCAAAGTTGAGGACTTTGTATCCCGTTTGGAGGTCTTGCCCTATGACGATAATGCCGCTGCCCATTATGGAAATGTCAGAGCGGATTTAGAAAAGAAAGGCACTCCTGTCGGGGTCAATGATTTGCACATTGCCGGGCATGCCCGAAGTGAATCTTTGATCCTGGTCACCAACAACATGCGTGAGTTTGTGAGAGTCGAGGGCTTGCGGTTGGAAAATTGGATTGAAACAGAATAGGGATAGGGGATTCCAAAGCGATCAAACTGTTTATTTATTCAAAGGCCTCATGATAGAGCGCTTCATATTCTGCTGCACACATATCCCAGGTAAACAGCTGGCCCATGGCAGTCTGCTGGAGCCTGTCATAAACCGCTTTGTGGTTGTTGAATAACGCCATGGCCCGGTGAATCGCCTCACTGCAGTGATATGTATCCGGGGCGTTAAAATCAATTCCGGTTGCCTGGTCGGCATTGCTGAAATCATGCGAAAGGGCCACAACCGTATCCTTCAAACCTCCGGTGCTTCGAATGACGGGCAATGTTCCGTAAGCAAGGCTGTAAAGCTGATTCAACCCGCAGGGCTCAAAAAGCGACGGCATCATGAAAAAATCAGAGCCGGCTTCAATCAAATGAGACAATGCAACATCATATCCGTTTACAAAACTCATTTTTTCCCGGTGTCTGTTCTGCAGATGATGAAGTCTGGAGGCGTAAACAGGATTTCCTGAACCCAACAGGACAAACTGAACGGCAGAACCTTGATTTAACACCTGTTCCATGGCAGGAATCAGATAGTCGAATCCTTTTTGATCCGTCAGCCTGCTGATCATGCCGAAAATCGGAACTTCTTTTCTTTGGGGAAGTCCCATTCGCTGCTGCAGGTTTTTTTTACACAAATGTTTGCCTTTCAGGTTATCTGCTGAAAACCTATGGGGAAGATAGGGGTCTTTTTCAGGATTCCACATGGTGTAATCGCATCCATTCAAAATGCCGGTAAAATCATGATGCCGTGCCGTGTAACAATACCAGAGTTCGTGGGAGGAGGCTTTTGCCAGGAGTTCTTTGGCATAGCCGGGACTTACCGCGTTAATTTTGTCAGCAGACAGGATGCCGGATTTCAGCAGGTTGACAAGTCCGTTATGTTCTACCTGCCCGCCTGCAAACCGATCCCAGGAGATGCCCAGGCCATCCAGCCATTTTGCTTCGGTTTTTCCCTGGAAGGCGCCATTGTGGACTGTCAGAACGGATCGGGTATGTTTCAGGACCGGATCATGGGGGTAATGTTCCTTTAAATAGTATGCTGCAAGGGCGGTCTGCCAGTCGTTGCAATGGACAATATCAGGTGCCCATCCTTCCTGCAGGCATTGTTCCAGCGCAGCCTTGCACAAAAAGGCAAACCGAAGGGCATTATCGGGATAAGCGGTATAACCGTTATCATAGAGGCCGTCACGGCTGAAAAAGTCGTGATGTTCAATCAACCTCAGGGGAATCCCGTCATGACGTGCATGGAAAACCAGGCATCCGTAACGGGTGGCGTGATTCAACAGAAAAGAAAGGGGCCAAGAACCCTCCAGGCCGGGATATTGGACAGCCCTGTATTTCGGCATCACCACCCGGACATCATGGTGCATTTTTTTCAGTGCCCAGGGCAATGCCCGTGCAAAATCTGCAAGCCCGCCTGTTTTGACGATGCCTTCGATTTCAGAAACAATAAAAAGAATTTTCATTCATTAAACCCGATGCGTGATCCCTTTGGTATGACAACAATCCCTCCCTCAGACACTTGAAATCGTTTTTTGTCCTCAACCGGATCTTCTCCTATAGCCGTATCCGGCGCGACGGTTACATCCTTGTCAAGAATAGCTTTTTTAATTCTGCACCCACTTCCGATGTCGGTATTTCCCATGATCACACAGTTATCGACATAGGCATGGCTGTGAACATGGACACGGTATCCCAGGACGCTCCGGTTGACAACGGCACCGCTGATGATGCAGCCCGATGAGATCGAAGAGCTGATGGCCTGTCCTGTCCTGTTTGCATAGTCATGGACAAATTTTGCCGGCGGAACTGCCGGATGATAGCTTCTCAGCGGCCAGTAGCGGTTATACAAGTCAAAGGGAGGGGAGACGGCGATCAGATCCATATTGGCATTATAGTAGGAATCAATGGTCCCCACATCACGCCAATACCCTTGTGAGGTTTCAGGCTCACCCCTGATCTGGTTCAGTGAAAAGTCATAAACATATACATCACCGCCCGGTACCAGCATCGGCATGATATTATGGCCGAAATCGTGCAATGAATTTTTGTCTTCTGCTTCTTCTTTCAAACAGTCAACCAGTGTGGCGGAATCAAAAACATAATTGCCCATGGAGGCAAGAACATGGTCCGGGCGGCCCGGGATTGTTTTTGGACTGTGTTTTGGCTTTTCCTCAAATCCCACCATTTTCCCATTCTCGTCCATTTCAATAATACCGAAATCGCCTGCCTGATCCACTGGAACAGGAATGGCAGCCACCGTAAGGCGTGCGCCTCTGTCCCTGTGGTAATCAATCATCTGTCTGACATCCATTTTGTAGATATGATCACCACCAAACACACAGACAATTTCAGGATCCAATCCTTCAATAAGGTTTAAATTCTGATAAATGGCGTCTGCTGTTCCCTGATACCAGTGCTTTCCGGTTCTCATCTGGGCCGGTATGGGATCGATAAACCGTCCGGTCAAGCCTGTCACCCGCCATGCCTGGCTCAGATGTTTCATCAATGAGTGTGATTTAAACTGGGTCAGGACAAAAATTTGAAGCAAATCAGAATTTACAAAGTTATTCAGCACAAAATCAATGATACGATAGCTCCCGCCAAAAGGGACGGCAGGTTTTGCTCTTAAACTGGTAAAGGGGGACAGACGGGTCCCTTCACCGCCTGCCAGAATCATGGTAAGGACACCTGACATAATTAAGCCTCCAACCTGTCACAACAATTCAACGGATAAAAACCGATCTGCCTGTTTGAATCAATCATAGGTCATACGTACTTGAACCTGTCCCATATGTCAATGTCTGCAGATTTCCGGCCGATAAGAAAGTCCAGACTCAGATACAGATTATGTATCCTTTTCCATTAAGAAATCCAGATCCGGGATAGGCATCAGTTTTTTATTGGGACCGAGGCAGACAAGTTCCAGGGTGCAGGTGACTGCCGGTTTTGTTGCGTCCGGCCGCCAGGCTTCGTGAAAAAAGATAATCCGGTAAGCCCCTTCTTTTTCCCAGGTTGTTTTTATATCCAGAAGATCTCCGAAAACAGCGCCGTCGTGAAAGCCTAAGGTTGCTTTATAGACGGCAAACCCGATGCCTTTTTGATGCCACATGTCGGAAAGGGCGCTGATGCCGATGATATCTTCCCTTGCCCGTTCAAAAAATTTTAAATAGTTTGCATGGTAAACCACCCCGGAATGGTCGGTATCTTCATAATAAACCCGGGCTAAAAAAAGATGTGTTTTCCTGTTTTTTTCATTCATATGCCGTATCCTGTAAGGTTGTCATCTGGCAGGGGTTTATATCGCGGACAGCAGATTTTTTCAAGGGATCATCAGGCTTGTTTCAACTTGTCCGATAAAACCGGATGGTAATTTCTTCGATAATGGCCAGTCCCTCTGTAATGGTGTGGTCAATGATGGGCAGAAAATTATCTATTTTTTCCAGGGTATCGACAATTTCTATCACCATGGGCATATCTTCTGAAAGCCTTAAAATTTTGGTGGTATGAATCCTTGAATGGGCTCCGAACCCCAGGACGCCGCGAGTGACGGTGGCGCCTGCCAGGCCCTGTTCCCTTGCTTTTTTAACGATCCATTCATAAAGCGGAGCCCCGTCTTTTTTATCGGTTTCACCGATAAAGATCCTGAGCAAATGTCCTTTTTTCGGAAGAACCATATCGTAACCTCCTTTATAAAAGTTTGGACAAAGAAAAGCCAAGCCAGACGGAACCGAATCCAAGAATAAGGTGGAGCACAAGGTTTGTCATTGCCGATGCCATCTGCCCGTCCCGGGCAACCGTAAAGATTTCATATCCAAGGGTTGAAAAGGTTGTAAATCCTCCCAGAAAGCCAATCAGAACCAATGCCCGGATTTCAGGAGTAAAGAGTTGTCTTGTTTCAGACACTCCGCCCAAAAGGCCGATTAAAAGACACCCGATAACATTGACCGTCAGGGTTCCATAGGGAAAAAAAGGGTTGTTGAACAGCCTTTGGGATACATCACTGATAATATACCGGCAGATGGATCCTGCAAAGCCTCCCATTCCAACCAGTAACAGTTTGATCATATGTGTCTCCGGGAAATTTAGTATTTCTGCTCATGTCTATCATCCGGGAGTTTAAATAGAAATGGAAACAAAAGCCATAATTAATTTAATCTGCCGGCTATTTTTTAATTTTTTAGGGCAGTTCACCGGTTATTGACAATCTATCTTTGCTGATTCCAAGGGCGGCACCTAAAATCTGGGTAAATAGAAGGGAAGTCAGATGATATTTGTTTGGCAGGTTTTCAAATTTTAAAACTTCATATTGAATCTGGCAATGTGTGCAGGCCGTGCAGATATAATCTGCACCGGATTCTGATGCACTTTTCATTTTATTGTTCAGCAGTTTTAATGACAATTCCCTGTTTCCTTTAAAAACAGGGCTTCCGCAGCACTCAGTGCTTTTTGACCACTCAATTGGTTTAAAGCCGGTAACCGCCATGAGGTTCTCAAAAATTTTCGGGGCATAAGGGTTGTCAAACCCGGTGATTGAAAACGGCCTCAAGGCGTGGCAACCGTATTGGACAGCAATTTTTTTATCCGGCAGTTTTTCTTGTATTTTTTTTTGCAGTTCACCAATGCCGAAATCGTCATGGAGAAAAGACAGAAAATGTTTGATTCGCGTGTTCCCATCCCAATACAGGTTTTCCTGAGCCAGAAGATGATCTATTTTATCTTTCAGTTCTTTGTTCTGAAAATACCAGAAAGCAGCGTGTTTAAACTGGCCAAAACAGCATTTGCAGGGCGTGATGATGTCAAGATCATATTTGCGGGCCAGGGCGAAATTTTTTATTGAAGACAGGATTGAAATCTCAAAATTCCTGCTCCTTGAAGGATACCCGCAGCAATTAAACGGGAGTTCGACAAGTTCGACCGAAAGCTTTTTCATCACAGCTTCAAAGGAAATGCCGTAATCTTTCATATAAAACGGGATTTTGCAGCCTGGAAAATAAGCAAATTTCATTTATCAGGTTCCCTTGTCTATTGATGGATTAAGGTTGATCCTGTCAGCCATCAGGTTTCCGTTGTTTCTAAGCTCTAAAAGGATATCTGCGACCTTGATCTGCTCTGGGCAGTGTTCCTGGCATGAATAGCAGGTCAGGCAGTTCCACACCATCCGTGTTCCTGTTGCCAGATGCTTTTTGCCCAGTCTTAAAAGATTCATGATCTGCTGGGGTGTCATGTCATTATGATTTGAATCATATTCCACAACAGGGCAGACATTTGTGCATATGGTGCACTGAACGCAGTTTTCAAACGCATCAATTTTATCTGCAAGGTTTGTGGTCAACACTTTTTGGAAGCTTAATGTTTCATTTTCTTTTTTTGTCCAGAAACCAGGGGAAGCATTCTTAACAAAGTGGTAATTGTCAATATATCCCATTGCAACAAGCTGTTCGTCAAGGAAAGCCCATACGCCTTGAAGGTCAATATTGGACGGACAGATATCCGTGCACTTACGGCAAAAGGTACACTCAGCATTACCGGATTTTAGACGGTTTAAATTTAATGCAAAAGGGTTATTTATCATGGCTTTAACAGATTCTATTTTTGAATGGGGCAGAATATCGTGATTCCCGGTAATTTGAAAGTTGGGAAAAACACTGCAAACCTGGGAACAATAACCGCAGTTTGTACAGGCATACAAGGTGGCGGTATGAATAAAGGCGATGTTTTTTTGAAAATTTTCTGTATTCGTATGTGACACGCTGCTTGCAAAGGGAATTAATACCATATGGAAAAGCCTTGAAAACGGCAGGCTTGCAAGCATTAAAAAGCTGAGCAGATAATGCATCACATAAAGAGATCCATCAGCTCGATAATGATTCAGGATTTTTCCCATGGGTCTGAATTTTTTTGCAAGGCTGCCTGATATAAAAGCTGATTTTACATTTGAGTGACACGAAAGGCAGTATTCTTCATTTAAGTTGCGCCCATTTTCAAGTTTATCTTCTGTAGCCAAAAGGTCATTTGTAAAGACCACATGATAATTTTTTTCCCAGAAAAGTTTGAGATCCAAAAGCTCTGATGCTTCAGCAAGATCGGAATACTCCTCAACCATTTCCATGAAAACAGGCTCAGATATAATTTTAGCTGTTTCAAGCAAAAAGCCTGAACCTATAACCAGTACGATCAGGAGGATTGAAAATATCCCTTTATACTTGATTTTATTCTCCTGATGAATTTTTGTTTTAAGCACTCTTCGATATAAAAAAGTGACACAACCTATCAAAATAAAACCTCCGGCAAGGTTTCTCAAAAATTGGTAGGGATCAATTGTGGGCTCATAATTGTTCAGGAAAACATGGGATGTCACATCATCAAGGGCGTGGAAAAAGACAAGGTATAAAAAACTTAAAAAAACAAGAAAATGAATACCCCATCTCATGCCCCCGGCTTTTAAAAGCTTTATCTGGAAAACCGTATTGAATACGATTCCTTTGAGATTAAAAGCAGTTTTGTTCCCATTAAATTTTTTATTCTTTTTAAAGAACAGGTTTTTCTTTTTAAACCGGCAGACCTGATAAAGAAATCCTGAGATAGAAATGACAAGGGCTGTATACAGGGTGAACTGAAACATTAATGCCCCCTGGATGCGTTATGATAAAAATCGTTAACAGCAGTACAGGCAGTCACACAGGAAACGCCGGAACCTGATTTAAGTCTGACCCAGTCGTTATGCGCCAGGAGGGTGCCGATGGCATATAGATTTTCAAATATTGGATTTCTGTTTGTATCCACAGGTCTGTAAGAAGCGTCGGTTTCAAGTCCTGCAGTGTTTATGGAATGGCCTTTTGGATCAAAAAAGTTTAACTTGTGCCACAAATTTCTTTGTTCTGGTTGATAAACCGGCAGGTTGAACACGGTTTCCGTTATCTGATCTCTTTTTGCATGAAGGCCGCCGCCTGGAAACCTGCCTGTCGCAAGGATCACTCCTTTGGCAGTAATCGTGAATTTTGTATTCTGATTTGCAGCCGTTAAGATAAAGTGATGATCTTCAAAGGTGTGGGCGGTTATTTTCGAGTTGCTTAAAAAGATGACATTGTTTTGAGACAGTTTTTTTTCAAATGCATTTTTTAACCGTAACCCGGGAACTGAAGGCGGCAGCCCCGGGATCTCAAAAAAATCAAGGCCGGTCATTTTCTCCAGGGTCGTCAGGATGTCTAAGCTTTTATGGATGCCGCACACCGCAGGAATCCCTACAAGATCTGTTTTATCTGAAAAAGGGATAATTTTTTTTGAAAAGAAGTCTAAAAATTCCGAATCTTCAAACAAACCGGCCAGTTGGACTGGATTGAGTCCCCCATAGGTATCCGGCAGTTCAATGGTCAAGATGGAGGTGTCAATCCCTGTATTATGGATAACATTGGCAATCTGTTTTGCAGAAAATTCTCTTAAGCCTTTAAAATTCACAAATAAAACCCTTTTACGTGCTTCTTTGATCTGGCAGCCTTTAACAAAGGTTTGGGGTACCATAAAGGTGGGTTTAAACGTGCCTGCAGATGTCAGGATAAAAGTGTTTTTATTGCCGGATGAATGATATTTCAAACCAGCGGATTCTAAAAACTGCTTAAGAAATTCAAAGCTTTTAATGATATTTTCATAACTGGTTTTTGAATAGGGGTGGTCCGGTATGTCCGCCTGCAGTTTTTTTAATCCTTCCCCGGGATTTTTGATGATAGAAGATGGATCAGTGGGATATACACCTAAAAGATCAAACAATCCGCTTGCCAGAAACAGTTCTGAAGAATTTCCGACCTGGACCGTGTTTAATCCAAGGCTTGACGAACAAGCTGCAGCAACCATTCCGGCAAAACCAGCACCAATGATTAATAGATCACAAGTTATATTCTGCTTATCCTTCATCTTGCAAAAAACCGTTTAAAGGGTATTTAAGTTTCAAGCTCAAGCCCGAACAAGCCGCAATGTATGATTTCTTTCAATGACGACTGAACAAGGGCCTGATCCCATAATAAAGACTGCTCACCTTTCCATCTCTCGTTTAAAAAATCCTTTAGATCATTAATCCCGGTACGATGGGTTAATTCATCTGTGTTATACATGTGAGACAATATCCTGACACTGCAAAAAGCGCCTTGACACGGTCCCTTCCCAACCCTGCTTCTAAGTGCAATGGATGTCAGATCCGGTCTGCCCTTACTCTTTTTTATGGCATCGATGATGGTATCCACCGCACTTAAGGGTACCATTTCACATTCACAAAGAATGGTATCGTCCATTTTCCCCGGTTTAAACGGCTCATTGACAAGAACACCGGGTTCTGACCATTCACCGCTTTTGGTTGAAGGCAAGGCAAGAACTCTTGTCCGGCACGCCAGGGAACATCCGAGTTTTTTGCAGGCCATATCAGAGGCTTTTTCCGCCATTAACCTATAAGTGGACAGTTTTCCGCCTGTTATGGTAATCAAATTATCAACGCCGTCTTTTTTATGATCAATAAGGGCAAATCCTCTGCTGACGTTCCTGTCATCATGCTCTCCTTCGCCCACAAGCGGGCGGACACCGCAATACGCTCTGATATAGCGGCAGGTTTTGAGCGCAGGGATCATTTTTTCACCTTCACTGATAATATAATCAACTTCATCCACTGTGGGGAAAATCTTATCCGGGGAGTCGATTCTTAAAGATGTGGTTCCCAGAATTGAAACCACACCGCCGGGTACCAGAATATCGCCGTCAGTGGCTTTTCTTAACCGGTTTATCACTCGTCTGGCAATCCGTCTGCTGGTGACAAGAAGGCTGCCTTTTGACAGCACCATATCGATATGAATACCGGCCATGGCAGCAATATTGCCGGCCCAGGCACCCGAAGCATTTAAATAGATATCTGCTTTGATATAAAAAATTTCATTGCTGAGCTGGTTTAAAATTATTGCATGGCATATTTTTTTGTTTTCAATTTTAAAGCTTTCAACTTTGCTGTAGCTGAAAAATTGCCCCTCCCTTGAAATGGAATCGTTCATATTTTCAATGGAAAGCTTAAAGGGATTGATGGCGGCATCATTTACTTCATACACAGCAATGGTGTCATCTGATAATTCAGGTTCCATTTCTTTGGCATCTGCCGGGTCTATTTTTTTAAAAGGGATTTTGGCGGCATCGCACATGCCCGGAAAATCAGCGATATAGTTTTCATCATCTCCCTTAACGGCAACAAAGAGGCCCCCGGTTTCTTCAATACAATGACCGGCAGTTTTCTTCAGGATCTCAAGTTCGTTCTTGCATTCAACCGCAGCCCCCGGGTCGGAACAAATATATCTGGCGCCACTGTGAAGTAATCCGTGATTCCCACCCGATGCTCCTGCATTCAGGTCCTGTTTTTCAATAAGGATGACGTTGAGTCCGCGTAACGAAAGATCCCTGGCGATTCCTGTTCCGGTGACGCCGCCGCCGATAACAAGGACCTGGGTTTCTATCATTTTTTTCATGGACAAAAGCCTTTTTTAAACTCTTTTGGATTATTTCTGCAATTTAAGGTTATATGTTCGAAAATGCAAATATCACATATTTAATACTTCCGCAAGTGAAAAAAACGAATCATAAGTGAAAATATTATAGTATTTTTATGGTATTAAGTTACGAATTCTTCTAACAATAGGGTTTAATGATAAAAAAATGAAAATTTTATGGATTATATGTATTAAATATAACATTTAAATGGTATGGTATCCTCCAGATAAAAATACTATTTGTGGATTATATTGTTTATTAAATCGGGAGATAATGCCATGACTAAGTATGTTGGAGCCATTGATCTTGGGACGACCAGCAACAGATTCATCCTATTCGACAAACAGGGAAATATTTTCGATTTCGCACAGAAAGAACATAAACAAATCTTTCCGCGACCCGGGTGGGTAGAACATGATCCCGTTGAAATCTGGGAAAATACCTGTTTTGTTATCAAACAGGTTATGATGAAGACCGGTATCCTGGCAGATCAGATTGATTCAATCGGCATTACCAACCAGAGGGAGACCAGTGTTGTCTGGAACAAAAAGACCGGAAAACCCTATTACAATGCCATTGTCTGGCAATGCACCCGGACGGATGAATTGTGCAAACATCTTGTTAAAGCGTTTGGCCAAGATTTTTTTCATGAAAAAACAGGACTTCCGGTAGCCAGCTATTTTTCAGGGCCCAAGGTAAAATGGATTCTTGACAATGTTCTGGATGCAAAAAAAGACTGTGAAAAAGGAGAGGTTCTGTTCGGCACTATTGAGACCTGGATTATCTGGTGGCTGACAGGCGGACCTGGCAAGGGATCCCATGTAACCGATGTTTCAAATGCAAGCAGAACCATGCTGCTCAATCTTGAGACCCTGGAATGGGACAAAGACCTGCTTGATGCTGTTGGTATCCATTCTTCACTGCTGCCCGCAATAAAACCTTCCGTTGATTCCAGAACATGGGGTGCGACCTTAAAAGATGGGCCGTTTGCAGGCAGGATTCCCGTATGCGGCGCCCTTGGGGATCAACAGGCAGCACTCTTCGGCCAGACCTGCTTTTTAAAAGGAGAGGCCAAAAATACCTATGGCACCGGCTGCTTTTTGCTGTTGAATACCGGAAACAAAATGGTCAGATCAACCCATGGTCTTTTGACAACCGTCGGGTATAAGATCAACGATGAAAAACCGGTGTATTGCCTGGAAGGTTCCATTGCCATTGCAGGAGCCCTGGTTCAATGGATGAGGGACAATCTTGGTATCATTGAGACGGCATCCGAGATAGAAGCACTTGCAAAAACCGTCAAAGACAATGGGGATGTATATTTTGTACCTGCTTTTTCAGGTTTGTTTGCCCCATACTGGCGTTCCGATGCCCGTGGAGTGATGGCAGGATTGACAAGATTTGCCAACAAAGGTCACATTGCAAGGGCAGCACTTGAGGCCTGTGCCTATCAAACCCGGGACATAACCCTTGCAATGGAAAAAGATTCCAACATAGGGTTAAAACAGTTGAAGGTTGATGGTGGAATGGTTCTCAATGAAGTGTTAATGCAGTTTCAGTCAGATATCCTTGACGTGCCCATCATCAGACCCAACGTCATAGAAACAACAGCCCTGGGTGCGGCCTATGCAGCAGGGCTTGCCACTGGGTTCTGGAACAGTACTGAGGAATTAAAAAATAACTGGTCAGAGAGTAAAAGATGGGAGCCGTCTATGACCGGGGAGCATCAGCAAAAATTGTACGCAAGTTGGAAAAAGGCCATTGAAAAGTCTTTAAACTGGATATAAGGCTATAAAAGAATGGCGTTTAAAAAAGCTATTTTGCGAAATCTCACAATACTTTGAAATAAGGCAGGTGGATTAACGCTTATGATAAATAAAAGAAAGACCATTAACAACCGGCAAGAAGAAATTATTTCACTGATTAAAAACAATGGATTTGTTACAGTGGAAGAAATGGCAAACCTGTATAATGTGACACCGCAAACCATCAGAAGGGATATTAATTTTCTTGACAAAGAGGGGTTTGTCTCAAGATACCATGGTGGTGCGGGGCATTCTGTAAGTACGGAAAATGTGGCATACCGGCATCGAAAAGAAATTCTTCTTAACGAAAAAAAGAAAATAGCCCAAACCGTTTCCGCCATGATACAGGACCATTCTTCTCTTTTTATTAATATCGGGACAACCACAGAGCTTGTGGCAAGTGAATTGATGAATCACAATAAATTAAGGATTATCACCAATAATCTGAATGTTGCCGTCATAATGAGCAGAAAAGAGGATTTTGAGGTGATCGTTACCGGTGGTATTGTCAGAAGCAAGGATTGCGGGGTTACCGGTGAGGCTGCGGTCAAATTTATCCGCCAGTTCAAGGTGGATATCGGTATTATCGGCATCAGCGGTATTGACCTTGACGGCACATTGCTTGATTTTGATTTCAGGGAAGTCTATGTGGCAAGAACCATTATTGAGAACTCAAGAAAAGTCTATCTGGTTACCGACCATTCAAAGTTTGGCAGAAACGCCATGGTCAAGCTGGGCAGTATTACAGAGATTGATACCCTGATTACAGATAAAAAACCGCCGAAACAACTCATGGATGTAATTTCCAGCAACGGCATCAACCTGGTCATCAGCTGATTTTTCAGGCAAAAGTCCGGGGTATGAAGATTGGTTATATTTTTTTGCGGGCTTAGGATAAAAACAAAAAAGGGTGTTTTCAGCTGATGATTGCTTCAAACACCCTTTTTTGTTTTGACTCACAGGTTATGATAAATAAAAATTATTTTACCCTTCCTTGTTTCCATGCCTGGAGGAGTTTGTCGTAATCAAGAGTTTCTCCCTGGGGTTTTTCATTGGCAAGTTTTGGTTTGGGTGATCCCGGCTGATTCAGCCAGTAGGATTCATCCTTTATCGGGTTCAATTTGGGTCCTTTGTCTCCCTGAACACCGGAGCGCTCGAGACGTTCAAGAATTTTATCCTGTTCTTTTGCAAGGTTGTCCATGGCTGTTGAAACCGTCACTTCCCCTGCAACTGCTTCACCAATATTCTGCCACCACAGCTGGGCAAGTTTCGGATAATCCGGCACATTGGTTCCAGTAGGTGTCCAGGCAACTTTGGCAGGACTTCTGTAAAATTCTACAAGACCACCGAGTTTTGGTGCACGGTCTGTAAAGGATTGATCATTTAAATCACTGGCACGAATGGGAGTGAGTCCTACATGGGCTTTCTTAAGAGAAGTGGTTTTGGCAACACAGAACTGGGCATACAGCCAGGCTGCTTTTCTTCTGTCCACAGGTGTGCTTTTCATGAGTGTCCAGGAACCGCAATCCTGATACCCCAGTTTCATGCCTTCTTCCCAGTACGGACCATGGGGAGAGGGCGCCATTCTCCATTTCGGGGTACCGTCGTCATTCACAACCGGAGTCCCTACTTTTACCATATCAGCGGTAAAAGCCGTATACCAGAAGATCTGCTGAGCCACATTGCCTTTGGCAAGACTTGGAAGGGATTGATAAAAATCCATTCCCAAAGCACCTGGAGGCGCATATTTTCTTAACCAGTCCATGTATTTTGTCAAGGCATATTTAGCGGCAGGACCATTGGCAGCACCGCCTCTTGAAACAGAAGATCCTACGGGACGGTCGTTCTCATCAACACGGATTCCCCATTCATCAACCGGTTTTCCATTGGGAATTCCTTTGTCGCCTGCACCTGCCATGGAAAGCCATGCATCGGTAAACCGCCATCCAAGATCCGGCGCTTTCTTTCCATAATCCATATGACCGTAAATCGCTTTTCCATCGATTTCTTTTACGTCCTCACTGAAGAATTCCGCGATATCTTCATAGGCAGACCAGTTTACAGGAACGCCTAATTCATATCCATATCGCGCTTTGAATTTCTGTTTAAAATCAGGGCGGCTGAACCAGTCATAACGGAACCAGTAAAGGTTGGCAAACTGTTGATCCGGAAGCTGGTACAGTTTTCCATCAGGGCCGGTTGTAAAGGATTTTCCAATAAAATCATCCACGTCCAGGGTTGGTAGTGTGACATCTTTTCCTTCGCCTGCCATCCAGTCGGTTAAATTCACAACATGTCCATACCGGGAGTGGGTTCCGATAAGATCAGAGTCATTTACATAGGCATCAAAAACATTTTTCCCGGACTGCATTTGAATCTGCAGTTTTTCAATCACGTCGCCTTCCTGGATCAGATCATGGGTGACTTCAATTCCGGTGATTTCCGCAAATGCTTTTGTGAGTACTTTAGATTCATACTCATGGGTGGGAATTGTTTCGGAAACAACCTTGATTTTCATGCCTTTAAAAGGAGCGGCAGCTTTGATAAACCATTCCATTTCTTTTAGCTGATCTGTCTTAGACAATGTCGATGGTTGAAACTCGTCATCAATCCATTTTTTAGCAGCTGCCGTGTCTGCACTCGCAGGAACCACTGCAAGTAAGAACAAAACAGTCATAATCAATCCCAGGACTGCCATTCCGGAACCGTTTTTAAACAACGTTTTTTTCATGTCATCCCCTCCGTTTGCCTTCGTTATTTTTATCCCTAAAGGGGATATATTGCAGATGTGAAGGCTGTTTGACACCTGTAATATGTTTAAAAAAAACCTAAATTATCCCCACCGCATGACAACCACCATCCATACAAGCGCAATGGCAAATCCAAACCAGATTGTCAGGTCTGACAAACCCACCCAGGCAAGATGGATAAAGGCACTGCCCAGAAGACCGATGAAAAGACGATCTCCCCGGGTGGTGGAAAGCGGTAGAAAACCTCTTCGCTCAATGGTTGGTGAAACAACCTCCCAGACGGTCATACTGATCAAAATGATTGCAATTGTGATGAAAAAGGTTGCAGTGGGGATTGTCCACGCCATCCATTCTAAATTCATGGTCACTCCTTTATTTAAACTCGTCCCATGGCAAACCCCTTGGCCAGGTTGTTCCGTACAAACCAGATCACAAGGGCACCGGGAACAATGGTCAGAATTCCTGCCGCAGCAAGAAGTCCCCAGTCAAGGCCTGATGCGCTTACCGTCCGGGTCATGGTTGCGGCAATGGGTTTGGCAACCGTTGTGGTCAAGGTCCTTGCAAGCAAAAGTTCTACCCAGGAAAACATGAAACAGAAAAATGCGGTGACGCCAATACCGGATCGGATCAGGGGAAGAAAGATGGTTAAAAAGAACCGCGGAAATTTGTATCCGTCAATAAACGCTGTTTCATCAATCTCACGGGGGACGCCTGACATAAACCCTTCCAGAATCCAGACGGCCAGAGGGACATTAAACAGGCAATGGGCAAGAGCAACTGCAATATGGGTGTCGATAAGGCCGAAGGTAGAATACAGCTGGAAAAAAGGAAGCAGGAAAACCGCAGCAGGCGACATGCGGTTGGTCAGAAGCCAGAAGAACATTTGCCTGTCTCCGATAAATCGGTACCGTGAAAAAGCATAGGCTGCCGGCAATGCAGTGACAAGGGAGATAACCGTGTTCATGGTGACATATATAATGGAGTTAATATACCCGTTGTACCAGGAGGAATCTGTAAAGATCTTCATGTAGTTGGAAAATGTGATATTTTTTGGATACAGGGAAAATGACCCTAAAATATCGGCATTGGTTCTCAGGGACATGTTGAGCATCCAGTAAATGGGAAGCATGAGAAGACACAGGTAAATCATAAAGAATACGGTTCTTTTTTTCATGAGGTTTCTCCTTTCCCGACATTTTGCAGTACCTGATAAAACAACCAGCTGAACAAGAGGATGATTAAAAAGTACACCAGAGAGAAAGCTGCTGCCGGTCCCAGATCAAACTGACCCACGGCAACCTTTACAAGATAAATGGATAAGAAGGTCGTGGAATTCCCCGGTCCGCCTCCGGTGAGAACAAAGGGTTCAGCATAAATTAAAAAGCTGTCCATGAACCGCAGTAAAAGGGCAATGGTCAAAACCCCCCGCATTTTCGGCAGCTGGATATACCAGAAGGTGGCCCAGGTTGATGCACCGTCAATTTTAGCGGCCTGGAAATAGGCCTCAGGGATGGCCCGAAGACCGGCATATGCCAGGAGGGCAACCAGAGGTGTCCAGTGCCAGACCTCCATGAGCATCAATGTCACCCATGCATCTAGGGAACTTGCCGTATGGTCGAATCCGATCCCAAGGCCGTTTATGGTTGCGCCTAGAAGGCCGATATCCGGCCGTGTGAAAATAATCCAGATGGTTCCGATGACATTCCAGGGAATCAGCAGGGGCAGGGCAATCAGCACCAGACTGATGGAGGCTCCCCACCCTTTTTTGGGCATCATCAGGGCGATGAGGATGCCAAGGGGCATCTCAATCAGCAGCACCAGACCTGAAAAAAGCAACTGGCGCCACAAGGCTTCATGCAGCCGGACATCGGAAAGCACTTCCTTGAACCATTCCGTTCCCACAAAAACCCTTTGCCCCGGGCCAAAGATATCCTGAATGGAATAATTGACCACCGTCATCAAGGGAATAACGGCACTGAAAGCAACGATTAAAAAAACCGGTAACACTAGAAACCATGCTTTGTTATCTTTCCATTTATCCATATTGGGGATGCTCCAATTTTAATTAATCATTTTTAATTGATTATGGACGGGTTAATAATTTGTCGTTGGCAAATAACCGGATCCAGCTTTTGGGAAATCTAAGCCATGCGTTTTCAGAAAACGTTTCTTTTCCTTCAGGCAGCCTGGCCCGCAAAATATTTCCTGACAAACTGGCGGTTATAATTTTATAAGTGCCCTGATCTTCAATTGATTTAACCAGCGCCGGAACACTGTTTTCAACTTCCTGGGGGTGTACCTCCAGATAAAGAGGGCGGATGCCGAGTTCAAGATTGCCATGACTTTTGTGGCCTAAATCGGCTGTTTTATCATCCAGCTCAATTCCAATCCCGTTTATCATGGCTTTGTTGCCGTTTAATTTACAGGGCAGAAAATTCATGCCCGGGCTGCCGATAAAATATCCCACAAACTTGTGACTGGGATTTTCAAAAAGCTCCTGGGGCGTTCCGATCTGTACGATCGCACCTTCATACATGACAATAACCTGATCGGCAAAGGTAAGGGCTTCCACCTGGTCATGGGTGACATAGATAAACGTAAGTTTTAATTGTTCGTGCACTTCCTTGAGTTTGCCCCTCAGCTGCCATTTTAAATGCGGGTCAATGACGGTGAGGGGTTCGTCAAACAGGATGGCTGCCACATCTTCCCTGACAAGCCCCCGTCCAAGAGATATTTTTTGTTTGGCATCTGCACTGAGCCGGGCGGCCTTTTTATTCAGGCTGTCGGTTAAATCAAGAATTTGTGCAACTTCAAGAACCCTTTTATTGATGTCTTCCTTGTTAAAACCTCTGTTTTTCAATGGAAATGCAAGGTTATTAAATACCGTCATGGTGTCGTACAGAACCGGGAACTGGAATACCTGGGCAATGTTCCGTTTTTCAGGCGGCAGATTTGTAACATCTTTGCCGTCAAACAATACCCGCCCTTTGCTGGGGACGAGCAATCCGGAAATGATGTTTAAGAGTGTTGTTTTTCCACAGCCCGAAGGTCCAAGCAAGGCATAAGCCCCCCCATCATCCCAGATGTTGTCGATGAGCCGTAAGGCATAGTCGGATTCATCTTTAGGGGTTGAGAGATAACTGTGTGCAATATTATCCAATGTAATTTTTGCCATTTATATCTCCTATAATAATTTTTCAGGGGAACGATTATCCGGTGACAATATAAGTGATCCAGACTCTGAAAAAATAAACAGGTTGGACGGATCCAGATATATCATGATTGTTGAATCTATTTTCCGGGAATATACCCCCACCTCTTGAACCACCAGTTTCGTTGTCCCATAATCCACATGAATAAATGTTTCAGACCCATTTATTTCTGCTAGTTCAACAATGGTTTCAAGTTTAATATCGTTTTGGTTTTGACAATTCAAATACAGATGGTTGGAACGGATGCCGGCTATATAGTTGCCGGATGCCAATTGGCTTAAATGGCCCTTCAAAGGAATGGTAAGATTTTGTCCAAATTTTATTGAAGCACCATCAACACTGCAGGAAAGCAGGTTAATGGGCGGGTCACTGAATACTTCCGCCACTTTTATGGAGGCAGGCTTGTGATAGACCTGGGAAGTTACGCCGGTTTGAATCATCCGTCCTTTATCAAGAACAGCAATATTTCCCCCCAGTTTTAAGGCTTCGGCAGGTTCTGTGGTGGTGTAAACAACGATGGCATCCCGCTGCTTGAAAATATCCTGCAGATCAATCTGCAGTTCTTCTCTGAGCTTATAATCAAGGTTTACCAATGGTTCGTCAAGCAAAAGAAGTGTTGAATCTTTTACCAGGGCCCTGGCAATGGCACACCGCTGCTGCTGACCGCCTGAAAGTTCAGTAGGGATCCTGTCCAGCATTGATTCAAGATGAAGCATCTCGGCAACTTGTCTGACCCGGCGATCGATTTTGGTTTTATCCATTCCAAGAATTTTTAAGGGAGAAGCGATATTTTCATAAATGGTGAAAGAAGGATAGTTGATGAATTGCTGGTACACCATGGAGATATTTCGCTTTCGAACAGACACGCCGGTTACATCTTTACCGTTTACAAATATTCTGCCGCTGTCCGGCCGGTCCAATCCTGCCATGATGCGCAAAAGTGATGTTTTGCCGGCCAGTGTTCTGCCAAGGAATATATTGGTGGACCCGGATTCAAAATCAAGAGAGATGTCCTTTAAATATATTTCCTCATTAACAGTCAGGTTAATATTTTTCATTGAAAGACTCATTTTGATCTCCGAGTTATCGTGAATTCAAAAACTATATGTTCGAAAATGCAAATAACATGTATTTATAACTTCCGCAAGTGAAAAAAACGAATATTTAACGAAAATTTAATTTTTTTTTAATCTGCTTGATTTTACACAGTTTTCAACACCTGTTTTCAAAAGGGTTAAATGTCATACCACTATTTCCCAGCAGTGATGGATCTGCTTTCTTTTGTTCAGATAATCTTCCGGAATGGTTTTTGATGTGATTTCTTTGATATTCGTTACGGTTAAGGCCTTTGTTTTTAAATCAAAATTTTGATGATTCGTGGAAAAGAAGATAATCGCGCCTGGTTTCATCAGATCAAAAACCAAATTGAGCAGTTGAGGGTGATCTTTGGCAATATCAAAATGCTGGTTTGTAAATTGGGTGGTTGAATAGGATGGCGGATCTACAACAGCCAGATCAAAGTTTTGATATTTGGATTTGGCTGTTGTGAGAAAATCAAGGGTATCTTCCTGGATCAGGATATGTTTCGGATCTGATAAATTGTTGAGCTCAAGGTTTTCTTTTACCCAGTTAATGGCTGTTTCCGAACGGTCCACGGATACGGTTCGGCAGGCGCCGCCTTTTGCTGCAGAGCAGGTGAATGCCCCGGTATAGCAATAAAGGTTTAAAAAATTTTTATCCAGAGCAAGGTCGCGGACCATCATTCGGGTATTCCTGTGATCTGAGAACAGCCCTGTATCCACATAATCGCTTGGGTTGATATAAAATTTGAGATCTCTTTCAGACACTGCAATTTTCTGGTTGGTATGGTTGATGCGGTCATACCTTTTTCCCTCCTTGATACCCGCATGCCTGATTTTCAGATGAAGATTGTTAACAGGAATCCCAAGCGCAGTTGCAACCGCTTTACCCATTACAGGAAGCCAATCCGGATCAGTTTGTTTCCGGCTGTATTCGCCGATAACAAGATGGCCGGCATACCAGTCCACAACAGCTCTGATTTCCGGGATATCCCAGTCGTAAAGCCTGAAGGCATCAAGATTTTGTTTTGCATAGCGTTTGTGTAAATGCTTGAATTTTTTTTTTACTTTATTGGCAAGCATTTGTGCCTGGCGGTTATATTTTTCCTGTAATGACCGGTTGTCCATACACTCCTCATTGTTTCATGGAAAATAAAGTTTAATGCTTTAGTCTGGTCCTGATTTGTAAATCCCCTGATTTCCTTGACATATAGGGATATGGATAATAAAAAGTACCCATGGTTTTTACCAATATTGTTATGGTATAAAGGTAAGGCAAGTGTAATTTTTTTATGCGGACCTGTAAATAAAGAAAATAATTCAGGAGTCTATTATGCTCAAAGATGGTGAAAAAGGCGTTATTCGTCAACGAAGCGGAGAAAAGGAAACCTATGCCATTGCCCCGCATATCCCCTGCGGGATTGTAACCCCGGATCAGCTCAGAAAACTTGCCGATACAGCTCAAAAATATGATGTACCGGCCTTAAAGATTACCAGTGCCGCAAGAATTGCCCTTATCGGTATTACAGAAGAACAGGTGGAAGGCGTCTGGGAAGATCTGGGCATGGATCCGGGTCATGCAACAGGGCTGTGTGTCAGGAGTATCAAGGTTTGTCCCGGGATAACCTATTGCCGGCTGGCACAACAGGACAGCCTTAAGATGGGAATGGAATTGGATGAAGCTTACCATGGAATGGTTCTTCCAAGTAAAATGAAGATCGGTGTCAGCGGCTGTAAAATTCAATGTGCGGAAAATTGCATCAAAGATATCTCCCTTTACGGTACCAAGGAGGGGTGGACCATGATGATCGGCGGTAATGGTTCGGCACGGCCGAGGCTTGCGGACATCCTGGCCGAAGAGTTGTCTTTTGAGGATGCAAGGGCCATGGTGGCAGCAATGATGACCTACTACAAAACATATTCAAAACGGGAACGCATGGGCAGAATGATTGAAAGAATAGGACTTGATACCATTAAATCAGATCTAAAAATCAATTGACTTTACCCTATACCCGTTGTTTATATGGAGATTAAAAAAAGTATCTTAAGCGGTGTCGGTTTTTCCATATGATATTCGTATTTTTTATATTTTAAGGTATTTTGATTGTTTTTTTAAGTCTGTACTACAAATTAAAGGAGAAAACATTGAACACGCATCTTGGTATTGCAACAAAAATCAGCATACTTGTTTTAGCCGCAATATTATCAACCCTCCTGATTGTTTTTTTAAGCGCGTTCTTTTCCATATCCGAGATGAAAAAAGCCAATCAAGATGAACTGACCCGTATTATGCATGAAGAGAGAAAAGAAAAACTGGTTGAGCTGACGGACAATGCTTCCGCTGTCCTGGAAACCACCAATTTTCACAGTTATGCCGTTAATGCCATCACTGCCATGCGGTTTGGAAAACAAAAGAAAAATTATTTTTTTGTTATTGATGAGCAGGGCCGGTTTATTGTCCATCCGGAAAGGCCGGATTTTATTGGTACAAACCAGATGAACCTTCAATCAGAAGACGGGAAATTTTTTATTAAGGAAATGATTGAGAGATCAAAAACTGAAACCCAGGGGTTTATCGCATATCAATGGGAAAAACCGCACCAAAAAGGGGTGATCGGCGAAAAACTGACCTATTTCAGAAGAATTCCCAAATGGCAGTGGATCATTGGAACCGGTATTTACAATGATGACATTAAAGATATCGCCCTTGAAAAGGAGGAACTATTACTTGAAAAAGTTAAAAAAGGAATGGGAACTTTAGTGGGCAGTATTCTGTTCTTTTCCGTGTGTTTTATTATTCTATCGATTATGCTCACCCGGAAGCTGTTAAGCCCGGTTAAGCAAGTAGCTGATTTTGCCAGGGAAATCGGGGCTGGAAATCTGGCAGCAACATTGGCATATACAAGCAATGATGAGATTGGATTCATGGCAGAGTCCATGCGGGGGGGGGCAAAGGATCTTGGCAATTTAATTAAAAAATTAATTTTGACCTCCACAACTATTGCTGACGCAGCGTCTCGGTTGTTGACCATTGCATATGACTTAAAAGATTCGTCCAAAGAGATGGAAAACAATTCGGAAAATGCAACAAGGGAAACCCTTAGCATTTCCAATCATATGAAAAATATTTTATCTGCAACAAATACCATCAATACCCAGCTGGAAAATATCGCAGGGTTTACAGAAAGTGTTTCAAATAATACCTCCTCGGTGGGTGTTAAGATTGATTCTGTGTCAAAATCAACAACATCTGCAGCCTGTGCCATTGAACAGATGTATGCATCCTTTAATGAGACGGCCCAGAATTCAAGTAAAGGTGCCGGCGTTACGGAAAATGCCTCCAAGCAGGCCAAGGAAACATCTGTTATTATGAATCAGCTGGGTGAGTCTGCAAAAGAGATTGGCGAAATAATAGAAATTATCCAGACCATTGCATCCCAAACCCATCTTTTATCCTTAAATGCTGCCATAGAAGCTGCCGGTGCAGGCGATGCCGGGAAAGGGTTTTTTGTCGTTGCCAATGAAGTAAAGGAGCTGGCCAACCAGACAGAGACCTCTGCAAATATCATCCGTTCAAAAATTCTGGGAATGCAGGAACATACAAAAAAGGCGGTTGAGGTTATTCAGTCTATTGTAAAGGTGATTTCAGATATTGATCAGATCATGTTTGCCATTGCCTCTTCAGTAGAAGAACAGACCACTGTGACCAATGATATTTCCTCAAACATCAGCGTAACTGCTGAAAATGCAAATGATCTGAATATCAAGGCAAAAGAAAATATTGATGCGATCCGTCAGGTGGCGATCAATATTGAGGCCACTTCAGCTGAATCCGAGCTCATACAAAAAGATGTCACCACCACCACCATGGGCATCGAGGATGTCTTAACCTATGTGAACCGTGCCAATGAATCCGTGAAAACCTCTGCCTTAGGGATAGAAGAGATTCAGGTTCAGGCCGACGAGCTTTCAAGCCTTGCAAAAGATTTAAAACAGGCAATTCAAATATTTAAGGTTTAGCAGACCTTGGAAAGGAGGAAGATGGACAGGCGCAAATTTTTAAAACAATTGTCATTGTGGTCTGCCGGAGTCATCCTCACGCCGCCTGTGTTTAATCTCACACCAAACTTGTTTGGATCGCCATTGGAAGTATCTGACATCCTGGTTGCAAAAGGGGAGGATTATTCCGGCATGGTGCAAAAGATAGTTTCCTCCCTGGGCGGAATGCAGGCCTTTGTCAAAACCGGTGATACGGTGGTGATTAAACCCAACATCGGGTGGGACAGAACGGTTGAACAGGGAGCCAATACTCATCCTGTTATTGTGGTCCAGCTGGCAAAGCTCTGTCTTGATGCCGGGGCATCAAAGGTATTGGTGTTTGACAGGACCTGCAATGAAGAGCGCCGATGCTATACCAATAGCGGGATAAAATCCGCGCTAAAAGAGATCGGAGATAACCGCATCCGGATGGATTATATTGATGACAGAAAATTTATCCCGGTTACCATAAAAAAAGGAATCGTTTTAAAAGAGTGGTCTTTTTATAAGGATGCACTAAAAGCGGATTGCTATATCAATGTGCCGGTTGCCAAGCACCACAGCCTGTCCGGATTAAGCCTGGGGCTTAAAAATATTATGGGTGTTATTGGCGGCCGGCGGGGCAGGATTCATTATCAGCTTGGGGCCAAACTTGCAGATTTGAATATGGTCATCAAACCGGACCTCACCATTGTAGATGCCACCCGCGTCATTGTAAGGAACGGTCCCCAGGGCGGAGATTTAAAGGATGTAAAAAAACTGGATACCATTGTCGGGTCCCTGGACCCGGTAGCCGTTGATGCTTATGCCACAACCCTTTTCGGATTAAAACCCCATCAGGTTGAGGCAACGCTTGAAGCCTATAAAAGAGGATTGGGACAGATAGACCTGGATAAATGCAGCATCCGCTATCTGAAGGCCTGATTTTTATGAAAATAAAACCGTATTTAAAACAGGGGCGGCGAGCATCCCAGGTGATCTGCCTGCTGATTTTTTTATTTTTGTTCAGACAGACCGATTATTCAGGCCAAGATATCCTCCCCTATGCTGTCAATATTTTGTTCAGGCTTGATCCTCTGGTGTTTGCAGCGATAACGTTGGCCAAAAAGACGTTTATTACACTGCTGTGGCCTTCTTTTATCATCATCGGGTTGACCCTGGTGTTCGGCCGGGTATTCTGTTCCTGGATATGTCCTTTGGGCACCTTGATTGATATATCCGGCCGTTTCATCAAGCCGGATAAAAAAAATCATCTTCATCTGCCGTATTTAAAATATATCCTTCTGGCCATCGTATTGGTCTCTTCTGTTTTCGGTGTGCAGTTGTTGGGATTTGTGGATCCTTTTTCACTCCTTGTCAGGGGAATGGTGTTCAGTATTGATCCTATGTTCCATTACCTTGTCTCAGGATTTTTTAATGGGGTTTATTCTTCCGGGCCTCCCCTGCTTTCAGATATGACCGAGCCGTTATATGGCTTTTTAAAAACATATCTTCTTCCCTATAAACAAAGTTTTTTTTATCTGTCCTTTCTGTCATTTTTCCTGCTGGTCTTTGTTTTTTTAATGGAATTTTTTGCCAGGCGGTTCTGGTGCAGGAATCTTTGTCCTTTGGGCGGTCTTCTGGCCTTGATTTCAAAACTGTCCATATTCAAAAGAATTCCTGTCAAGGCCTGTAAAAACTGCGGCCTTTGTGAATCAGGATGCAGAATGAATGCCTTTGACAAAGACAGGCGGTTTTTGTTTGAAGAGTGTACTCTCTGCATGGACTGCCTTGAATTCTGCCCGGACAGTATCGCTACGTTTAAAGTTTTTACCTTGAAAACTCCGCCGGCCTTAAATATTCATAGACGGCAATGGATTGCCGCAGGGTTTATCGGATTGGCCCTGCCGGTTTTAAGCCGCACCAATGCCATATCAAGGATGTCGGAGGATGCATTGATCCGTCCGCCCGGCGCCCTTGAGGAAGACCAGTTTCTTGCAGTATGTGTGCGGTGCGGGGAATGTATGAAGGTCTGCATTAACAACGCACTGCAACCCTTGTTTCTGGAGAGGGGCCTGGAAGGCATGTTTACCCCCACCCTTGTTCCCAGGGTGGGATATTGTGAATTCAATTGTACACTCTGCTCCCAGGTGTGTCCCACAGGAGCGCTGCAAAAATTGAGTCTGGCCCAAAAGCATGAATTTGTTATCGGGAAGGCGTATTTTGATAAAAACAAGTGCATGGTCTATGCACAGCACAACGCCTGTATTGTTTGTGAAGAACACTGTCCAACCTATGATAAGGCCATCAAGTTTACTGAAATTAACCTCAGGGATGTTGCGGAAAACAAGGTGGTGTTAAAGCAGCCTTATGTAGTGGAGGCGCTTTGCATTGGATGCGGTATCTGTGAGCAGGTCTGTCCGGTCCAGGGCAGGGCCGCCATTCGGGTGACGGGCAAAAGCAGTATCAGTACGTTAAAGTCAGGATATGGATCGTCATAGTGGGGTTGCAAAAGTAAAAACCATTGTTATTTTAATTGTTCAAAAAA
This sequence comes from Pseudomonadota bacterium, assembly GCA_018821715.1. Lineage (GTDB taxonomy): Bacteria > Desulfobacterota > Desulfobacteria > Desulfobacterales > Desulfobacteraceae > Desulfobacula. The sequence goes on from JAHJLN010000282.1 coordinate 26,116, forward strand.
CCAAAAGTTGTTGAAAATTGAGAAGAACATCAAGGAGAAACGTTTGAAAGCATTGATTATTGCTGCCCATGGCAGCAGGAAAAAAGAATCGAATTTTGAAGTTGCATCACTCACCGAACGGCTGTCTCAAAAAGCCACAGGATCATTTGATATTGTTGATCATGCTTTTTTGCAGTTTGCCGAACCGCTCCTTGAACATAAAATTGAAGAACTTGTGCAAAAGGGTGCAAAAAAAATTGTTGTATTTCCATTTTTTATCGCCAGCGGCAGTCATATCCTTGTTGATATCCCTGAACTGATAAAAAAGATTAAAAAAACCAATCCTAATGTTGACTTCAAGGTCACAAGGCACCTGGGGAAAATTGATGCCATTGAAGATATCATTCTTCGCGAGGTGCTGGTTTAGCCGACTGGATTTAACATGAAAAAAGTGGTTATTATAAAAACAGGGAACACCTTTGGGGCTATTGCAAGGCAGCTGGGAGATTTTGAGGACTGGATTTCCAAGGGTCTTGGCTTTGATAAAAAAGATGTTGAAATTGTGGATGTCCCTAAAGGAGACCTGCTGCCACGGGTTGAAACATGCAGGGGCGTTGTGATTGCAGGCTCCCACGCCATGGTGACCCAGAACCTTTCCTGGAGTCTGGCCATTGAGAAATGGGTTCCGGATCTTATCCAATCTAAAATACCTGTTTTAGGCATCTGTTACGGTCATCAATTATTGGCCAGAGCTATGGGCGGGGCAGTGGATTATCACGCCGGCGGCATGGAAATCGGCACAACAAAGATTGAAATTTTGCAGGACGATGCATCAGATGCACTTTTCAAAGGATTGCCGAAAGCATTTTTCGCCCATGTCTGTCATTCTCAAACAATTGTTAAACTGCCGGATAATGCCGTTCGGATAGCTGAAAATTCGTTTGAACCCACGCATGCTTTCAGAATCGGGACATCTGCCTGGGGGGTTCAGTTTCATCCGGAATATGATGAAACCATTATGGCAGCCTATGCCAGGAGCATGGAACCCACCATCAAAGAATCAGGACTGCACCTGTCCGAAATTCTGGAGAAGATCGAACCCACGAACGTAGCGCTTTTGATCTTAAACCGGTTTGGAAACCTGGTTGGATAAAATTATGGCTGCCTGTTCAACGTCCATTCATGGTCAAGGCAATCGATTTCCTTGAATTGTGCTTATTGTTTTCTTTAAATTAATCCTGTGATATATTTTGTTCATGAAAATTCTTCACATCATCAGCCAGTCTCCGGATTTTACCGGGAGTGGAAAATTTATCCAGGAAATCATCCGGCAAAGTGCAATAAACGGTCATGACAATTTTCTTGTTGCCGGTGTCCAGGCAGATTTTAAAATGCCAGGCGCTTTGATTGACAAGGATCACTGCATTTTTGTAAGGTTTGACGGAAAGGACATTGACGCACCCATTCCGGGTATGAGTGATGTCATGCCCTATCAAAGTCGCATTTTTTCAAAATTGTGCGAAACAGAAATGATTGCGTATCAAAGGGCGTTTGAAAAAAAAATTAAACAGGCAGTTGACACCTTTCAACCCGATATTCTGCATACCCATCATCTTTGGGTAGTGTCTGCCCTTGCAAGAAAGATTGCCCCCCAAATTCCCATGGTGACAACCTGTCACGGGACCTGCCTTCGGCAGCATTACCTGTGCCCAAACGTGGGCCGACAGATCACAAAAGATCTGCAAAAGATTGATCAGATCATTGCATTGAGTTGTGATCAGAAGCAGAATATTGTGAACACCATCCATGCCGACCCTTTAACGATTAATGTGATCAGTGGCGGATATAATAAGGATTTCTTCTTTTATGAGCCCAAAACCTTTCATGGTGTCGTAGAATTGGTTTATGCGGGTAAACTCAGTTCAGCCAAGGGCGTTCCCTGGCTTTTAAAGAGCCTGGAACGAATCAAAGATCTGCCTTTCAGGCTTCATATGGCCGGCACCAGCAGTGGCAGCCAAAAAGAAATGTGTCTTGCACTTGCAGGGGCGCTGGGATCAAAAGTGGTCTATCACGGCCCTTTAAGCCATGAAAAGTTAGGTGAGTTGATGCGAAGATCCCATATATTTGTACTGCCGTCATTTTATGAAGGGCTGCCCCTTGTTTTGATGGAAGCTCTGGCCTGCGGCTGTAGAATTATTACAACTGCATTGCCCGGGGTAAAAGAAATTTTTGGATCAGATCATGGATTTATGGTAAGGATGATCGAACTGCCAAAGCTTGAAACCATTGATACACCCTATGAAAAGGATAAAAATGATCTTGAAAATCGTCTTTCCGGGATACTGAAACAGGGCATCAAAGAGGTTATCCATACGGTTGCGCCGGATATGGAATATGTACGCTCAGCAACCTTTCAATTTGCCTGGAAAAAAATATTTTCAAGAATTGAAACGGTTTATGACAAGGTATTTTCTGAACACGCTAATCATATCCGGAAAAATGATTACAAGACCCTATGATCAGATCAATCCAATGCCGGCAAAAATATCAAGCCCTCCGTGATAGATGGGTTTTAGTTCAAGCTTTAATCCAAGATATGATTTGCATTCTCGTAATGGAAGAATGACCCCGACACGCCATCCTTTAAAATCAGCTGCCAGCTTTTTGCCGATCTCACGGTAAAAGGATTGGGTATCACTTTTCCCCTCAAGTCTTTTCCCATAAGGCGGATTTAACATCACCACCCCTTTTTCCCCTGGGGATATCATGGAAGGGATGATGGAAAAAAAGTCTTTTTTTGAGACATCTATGAGATCGCTGAACCCATGCTTTGAAGTATTTTGTTCCAGGCAGGTGATGGCGCTGTCATCAATGTCAGATGCAAAAATTTGTTTCTGTGAAATGGTAAGAATTTGTTCTTGAGTCTTTTTTTTTAGATGATCATATGCCTTGCGGCTGAAACCCGGCCAGGTTTCAAAGGCAAAGGATCTGAAAAATCCCGGTGGACAATCTGTTTTCATCATGGCCCCTTCAAGGGAGAAGGTGCCGGATCCGCACATGGGATCAATCAATATATCCTCTTTTGAAAAACCGGCCCAGAACAGCATGGCAAAGGCAAGATTTTCTCTTAATGGTGCGGTGGTGACCTTTTCTTTTATGCCGCGTTTAAATAAAAGTGTTCCTGTACTGTCTAAAGAGATCGTGAACTCATTATGCTCCGCCAGGACGTAAATCGTCTGGTCTGGTTTTTTTTGATCCGCTAAAACAATAGTACCGGCCCCCCTTAATTGATTTGAAATCATCTTTTCACACCGCTGGGCAATGGCGTCAGAATGGTACAATCTTGATTTTCTGGTGGTCACTTTAAATTTGAGACAGCAATTTTGAGGCAGATAGAGTATCCAGTCAATGGCGTTTATTTTTTTCTCAAGCGTTTCAAAAGAATCTGCCTTGAACCGGCTGATCCGCATCAAAATTCTTAAAGGGCTTCTTAACCCAAGATTGAACCCAATGCAATCCGCAAGTTTGCTTTTAAATTCAATTCCCCCGGAAGTGACCGTAAGATTTTCTTCAGGAAACCCGGAGTCAAGCATTTCATTGTGACAGACCTGTTTTAATCCGGGCGAACAAACAGCAAAAAAATCATGTTCCCTGCCGATAATTCTTCTTTTTATTCTTTTTTGGAAGGAAGAATTATGATGGTTATAATCTGTCATAGGCACAACGGATCAGTCCTTTTGTGGTTTCCCAGGAGATGCATTCATCTGTAATGGAAACACCGTATTTAATCGCAGCCCTGTCACCCTGGCATTTCTGGCTGCCTTCACAAAGATTGCTTTCAAGCATTAATCCGATAATACTGGTATTGCCTTGAATTCTTTGATCCAGAACACTTTTGAATACAAAAGACTGACCTTTGAATTTCTGTCCTGAGTTGTCATGGGAACAATCTATCATTACTGCATCCAGAAGGTTTTTCTTTTTCAGCTCTTCCTGAACTCTTCCCACGGAAATCGGATCGTAATTCGGGTGGGGACCGCCACGAAGGACAATATGCCCGAAGGGGTTTCCTTTAGTACTGACCACACAGGAATATCCTTGTGAGTCGATTCCGAGAAAATGCTGGGGGGCACCGGCTGCCGTCATGGCATTGATGGCGGCGGAAAGGCTGCCGTCGGTACTGTTTTTAAATCCAACCGGCATGGAAAGGCCGCTGGCCATTTCACGATGGGTCTGGGATTCTGTTGTCCTTGCACCAATGGCCACCCAGGTTAGAAGGCCGGCAATATATTGGGGTATGATGGGGTCAAGAATTTCCGTGGCAGTGGGAATTCCCATTTTGTTGATTTCAATCAACAGGGACCTTGCTTTTCTTAACCCTTCATCAATGTTATAGGACGCATCCAGAAAGGGATCATTAATCAACCCTTTCCATCCAACCGTTGTCCTGGGTTTTTCAAAATATACCCTCATGATCAGGTTGATTTTTCCTTTAACCTCTTTTCTTAATTGTTTCATTTTTCCGGCATATTCAAGGGCGGCATCCGTGTCATGGATTGAGCAGGGTCCGGCAATCACAAGAAGTCGGGTATCTTTTTTATGCAGGATGTTTTCAATATCATGACGTCCGTCAATGACGGTTTTTGCAACCGCATCTGTTATCGGGAGCTCTTCTTTAATGGCTGCCGGTGAAATAAGGGGCTTGAATTCTTTTACATTTACATCATGGGTCTGTTTCATGGTCTTTTCCTTTGCAGTTTTCATCCAAAAGCCGGCAACCCAAAAACAAAAAAGCCGCAGGCTTTGGCTGCCTGCGGCTTTTATGTTAAAATTAAATGCTAGCGCAAAACAGGCAGACCGGTATAAAAATAATACCTAAAGTAAAAATAAAATCTGTCGGTTAAGCAAAAGTTCATTTGTTTTTTCCTTTTAAAGCTCAAAGTAACCATATAATTTTTCTCAAGTCAAGACAATAGATGAATCTGATTCATTATCCTGATGAATAGTTGCAACTATATTTTTCATTTCAAGTATCGGAACCCCTCTTAAAAATTAAAGGTTGTATCCATTTCTTCATCAGAGATCAAAACGGTTTTATTATGCGGCGGCAGCGGTTCATTATAAAAAAATTCCGGCAGCCGGTCATCTTTATGGGTGAATCCGGCTTTCCGGTTGAATTCCAATTCCTCTTTTAACACCCGGATACCCAGGGCTGGAATATCGTCCCCAACCAGGTGTGTGCCGAATCTGGCATTCATGGCGTTTAAAAATGCCATGCCGCCCTCCGGTGTTGTCAAAGGAAAGCTTGCCAGCAGGCACAGGCCGGTGCAATCAACCGAAGCCATTGCAATCTGCGTATTCCTGGATGCTTGTACCTGGCCTTCGGGCTTCAGGGGATCGAGAGCACCGGTCATATACTCCCCAACGACGTTTCCGGCCGTATGATCCGCACCCATGGGTGAGGTGGCATAAGTGACGGCATTCCCCTGCATGGCACGAGGGTCATATGCTGCAATACTCTGGCCTTTGACGGTGGGAACACGTTTGTGATGAAGATGTGATCCAACTGCGTCAGGGCCGTTGCCTAAAATTTTTCCGAAATTTGTACCTGCTGCAATTTGCTCGACCATCTCAATGGCAGCCGAACCATCGCCGAACTCAATTTTTCCGGCATCCATTGCAACAGCTATGCCCACACCGATGTTCATGGTATCAACGCCGATATCATCACAAAGCCTGTCCAGTCTTGCGATTGTGTCCAGATCACTAATGCCGGTCATGCCCCCCATGGACCAGATGGTTTCATATTCAAGTGAAGAGGTTACATATTTTCCCTCTTTATCAACAAATTCGTTTGAACACCTTACCAAACACTGGGAACACCCCAGGTGCGATGTCTGGCCTCCCCGTTCCTGAATGAGTTTGGCAAGGGTTTCTCCACTGATTTTTTCCCAGTTGTCCATGGTTCCTTTTGTCGCATTGAGACTTGGGAAAGCACCCATGGAATTGACAGGAGCCACAAGTCCGGCCGTCCCTAATGCCGGCAACATCTGACCGGTCATTGGATGGGCTTTCAGCGCTTGAACAAACGCTTTTGCCGCTTTTTTAAACCCTTCCGGATCTGCAATGGCATCGGCATTCTTGCCCTGTTGATCGATGACAATCGCTTTAAGTCCCTTGGCGCCCATGACGGCTCCCATCCCTCCGCGGCCTGCAGCCCGGCAGGGGCGGCCATCCACATCAGACGCCTGAATGGATGCCGACGTCAGTTGGTGTTCGCCCGCAGGCCCAATGACCAGGATAGAATTTTTCTCACCATATTGGTCAAGCAGTTTCTCTGTGGCTGAATAAGTTTTCATTTTCTTATACTCATTTGCCGGAACAAGAACAGCCTCTCCTTGTCCATCAATTTTCAAAACAAAAAGGCCATCCCCAGATGCCTGTCCGCTGATGACAATGGCTGTGATACCCAATCGCCCTAAAGAAGCGCCCATAGTCCCCCCGGCATTGCTTTCCTTGATTGTACCGGTCAACGGGCTTTTGGCACCAATGGACACCCTGCTGGTATTCGGGAAGCTTGTTCCGCTCAGGGCACCCGGAGCAACAATAAGAAGGTTTTCAGGGCCGAGGGGATCGCATGTCGGCGGAACCTGTGCATTGATCATAACCGATGTAAGGCCTCTGCCGCCAAGGCCCATATACTGCTCTGGAACCTGCGAAACCGTGATTGATTTTTTTGTCATATCGACATTGATAAATTTCATACCCATCTCCTTTCAGTATTTAATTGATTATAAAATTGACCCTTTACCATTTTGGAATTTACTGTCTTCCCTTAATATTATTACAGGCTTGGTGTTACCCGGTTTGTTTTTTGTTATGTTGGATGCAAAACCACTTGTCTTTAGAAGGCTATGTTGGGCAACCAGGTTGCAATTTCAGGAAAAATCATCACCAGGATCAATACAAATAACTGGATGAGAACAAACGGCGGCACAGACCGCCAGATATCCTCGGTTGATACATCCGCAGGAACCACGCCTTTCATCATGATCAGGGCCCAGCCAAAGGGTGGTGTCAAATATGCCATCTGCATATTTAAAATAAATAAAATAGAGAACCAGATCGGATCAAACCCAAGCATTCGGGCAATGGGAAGCATGATCGGCGCGCAGATGGTCACCACTGCATAATCGTCCATAAACATGCCGAAGATAAGAAGGATTCCCTGCATACAGATCAGCACAAGATAGCGGTTAACCTCAAGGGATTCTATTAATTCCATGATCATGTCCTGGGCCCCGGCCGTGGCATAAAATACACCGAATAAAGTGGCCGGGATCAGAATCCAGAGCGCCATCCCTGTTATCTTCAACGTCTGGGTACACGAATCCATAATAACCCTTAAGGTCAGCTTGCGGTGAATCGCACAGATAATCATTGATCCCAGTGCACCCACACCCGCCGCCTCCGTTGGCGTTGCAGCACCAATGAAGATGGAGCCTAGGACAAGCACCACCAGCATGCAGGGCATAAATATTTCACCAAGGGCTTTCCAGCGCATTCCCCAGGAAACCGTTATGTCCGGTTTAGGCAGGTCCTGGGGCCTGATGATACCAATGAAAATAATGTAGCAGATATATAACAAAGCCAGGATAAAACCGGGCACAATGCCCCCAAAAAACAATTTACCGATGGAAATCCTGGCGATAAAGGCAAAAATAATCATGATAATGGCCGGTGGAATTATTTCGCCTAAAACACCGCCTGCCATCACCGATCCCAGTGCAATGGATTTACTGTAATTGTGCTTTAACATGGCCGGAACGGCAACCAGGCCCATGGTCAGGATACCGGGACCAAATCCCCCGCACATGGCCAACGCCACACAAACCCCGATGGAAACAATTGCAAGTCCCCCGCGGACCCCGGACAGCCAATAGCTTAACCCATTATACATTCTTTCCGATATGCCGGATTCCACCAAAAAGTTACCCATGATCAAAAAAAGCGGAATCGTCATTAAAGTAGGGCTGGTCATCTGTTGATAGGTTGTTGTGGCAACGGTGTAAACCGCATCCGGCCCGTCAAAAAGAAAGGTTAACAACACCGTGATACCCCCCAGTGCAAAAGAGACCGGGATTCCAAGCGCCAGAAGCAGCAAGAGTCCGCCAAACAAAACAATTGTAATCAGTTCAATACTCATTGATCAGTTTTCCTAATTTAACATGGTAAGGCGCTATTTTTTTTTACCGTAAACCGCAATGCACCCCAGAATGAAAAGGGCAATACTGAACGGCATGAACATTTTCAAAGGATACAGGGGCAGTTTAAAAACGCCTGTTGCCTTTTCACCCACCTTCAAGGCAACCATTCCCATAATGGCACTCTTCCACAACAAGCCGCCCAGAAAGCAAAGGGCTGCAGCAAGCGTAAGCCAGCGAACGAAGGTCTTCATGGTTTTTGGAAAATGGTCATATAGCATTTCAATTTGTATGTGACTTTTGTGAATCAGTGCATAACTTCCGCCAATCAGGACAAACACACCAAAGAGCTGCTTATTGATCAGCCAGGCCCAGGATGTCGGCGCATTAAAGGCATACCGTGAAATGACTTCAAAACTCACAATGGCCATGATTAACAAAATTAGTATGCTGCTGATCCGGCCCGCTGTTTCAATAATGGCTTTGATGGTTTTTGAGAAAGCTTCCATAAAAAAAGTCCCGTTATAAGGCGGAACAGCCCGGTAATGAGGCTGTTCCGCACATATTGGTGCAAAAATAAATAGAACAGCGGTTATTTGATACCACGCCAGGATTTTATCATTTTGATGGCTTGGGCACTAGCATCATCCTGTTTGGCCATCTCATCCCACATCTCGTATGCAGCTTTTCTGTACTGCTCCCGGCAGGCCTCATCCAGCATAATCTCTGTTACTTTTCCTTGTTTCACCAATCCTTTGACAACCTCAATCTCATTTTCATAGGCAGTTACAGTGGCATACCAATAATCTTCAGCAGCCTTATGAAGCGCTGCTTTAAGATCGTCTGAAAGCGCATCCCATTTTTTCATATTCACAAGAATATGGCCGGTGGTGTGATCACATTCCATTCCCCGGATCCAGTAAGGTGCCACTTCATGCCATTTTAAACCGGTAACGGCAGAGACATCCCATTCCGCCGCATCTATGGTTCCCAGCTTTAATGACATATACGTTTCCGTCGGAGAAACTGCAGTACCCTGCATCCCCACTGCACCATGAAAGGCCAGGTTGCCGCCTTCGGCCTTAATCCTCATGCCTTTTAAATCAGCACAGGAAGCGACAGGTTTTGTGGAAAGCACAAAGGGGACAGGACCATAGGTATGAATATCCAGCAAATAAAGATCATGTTTGGCATATTCCTTACGGAGCAGATCCATAAAACCGTTATTCAGATAAAAATCCCTGACAGCCTGGGCTTTTTCTTCAAATGTATCTTTTTCATCTATTCGAAATGCCAGCGGCAGGTTGAATTCCACATATCCTATGGGAACTATACCGCCGGACATGCCGCCCATGCTGTGCAGCATATCCACAACGCCCAGCTGTGTACCGCCGAACAACTGGTCACCCGGCATAATTTCAGGCTCTGCAAATATCTTGATATTCAATTGGCCGTTGCTGTATTTTTCAGCAGAGTCGGCAAATACTTTCAGGGTTTCCATGGACAAATCCCCACGGGGAAACGCCGACTGAATTTTGAGTTTATAAACTTTTTTTTCTGCTGATACCTGTGAGATAAAAACAGCTGATAAAAACAATAAACTGAATACAAACAGACCCAACACCCTTTTACTGCGAATCATCTTGGACATGGTTTTCTCCTTTAAAAATTCTTCATTTATATTAACAAAAACAGTTCCTCTTTTTCAAAAATGGCCTTATCCTGAAACTTTTTTTGCAGTCTCAATGAGTATGTCCACAGCTTTTTGGGCATAATTTTTAGTGATGACCAGAGGCGGCATGAACCGGAAAACATTGCCGAACCTTCCGCAAGGCACCATGACCATGCCTTTTGACAGCATTCCGCCGATAATGGCGCCGACAGATTCCTGGTTGAGCGGCTGGCGGGTGTCTTTGTCTTCCACCATCTCAATACCAATCATCAGGCCCAGACCGCGAACATCTCCAATGATGCGAATGTCATTTCCCGCCTCTTTGATCCAGGTTTTTATCTGTTTCCCCAGAGTTCCGGCCCGTTTGATCAGCGCCAGGTCATTTTCAGTCAAAATATCGATATTGGTCATGCAGGCCACGCTGGAAACTCCGTTCCCTGCAAAGGTGTTCGGCTGGGAGTGGTCCTCGATCTTTTCGGCCAGATCCTTGCGCAGGGTAAGGCCGCCCATGGGAACATCACCGCCCATGCCCTTGCCCCATGTGATCATGTCCGGTTCAACATCCGAATGTTCAATGCACCACATCTTTCCGGTGCGGCCGGCTCCAGCCTGGACTTCATCAGAGATATAGAGGGCCCCGTGTTTTTCACAGGCCTTTTTTATGATTTCAAGATATCCCGGCGGTGGCGGAACATAACCGCCTTCACCCTGCTGGGCTTCAATGATCAGGGCACCCACATCATCGGCACCCGTATAGGGCGTGTTTAAGACATAATCCACATATTCGGCACACTGAAGCTTGCAGGAAGGATAGGTCAGCCCAAAGCAGCAGCGGTAACAATACGGGTAGGGCAGATGAATGACCCCGGGGATAAACGGGCCATATCCTTTCCTGTACTGGTCACCGGTCGTAAGAGAATTGCATCCAAACCAGACCCCGTGATATGCACCATGAAAGGCAGCCACCTGGGTGCGCCCTGTTATTTTCCTGACAAATTTCAATGCGGTTTCAACCGCACCGCTGCCGGACTGGGTAAAATAAGAAATACAATTGTTTTTTAACCCCTTTGGCATGATGCCGGCAACTTTTTGGGCAAGCTGTGTCCGCCGCACACTTGAAAAATCAATGGCATGCATCATGGTTCCCATCTGATCTTTCATGGCCTTTATCACGCGGGGATGACATCGACCCACGGCATTGACGGCAACACCCGCGGTAATATCGATCAATAGATTTCCATCCAAATCTTTTATGGTTGCGCCTTTCCCCTCGGCCATGACAAGGGGAAACCGTCCGCCGCCTCTTGCCATGGATTCATTGTCAAAGGCAATGTCAAGATATTCCCGGGTTTTTTCCCCGGGGAATGACGTGGTCACGATTTTCGGCGCCCCCTTATAGGATAATTTAGCCAGTTCTTTTTCATCAATCATTTTCTCTCCCTCCTTTGGATTCCATTTTTATCCCGCAAGAAAAACTATTTAACGGGTTACTACAACATCTGTGCCAGTTGCGGATCACCCTTTTATGTTTGTTGAATTTTTCTTAAATTCCGGTCAGTTAAACATTATAACATTTTTAAGATTCTTCTTTTCAAAGCGACTGGACCTTGTACCTGTCCAACCCGACTGGTCGGTCTCCTGCAATCCTGCACACATTGAAAAAATCATTGAAATAAATTGTGCAGCCTGATTGGACACAATCCAGTCATATTGGACAGTTGATTTGTTCATCATAAAGTATTATGGGGTCTAATCAGGGGCCTGCGCTTTTATTATTTTTCCTTTGCCAGGGAGAACGCAAAAGATGACAAATATATTGATCATAGATGATGATGACATTTTCAGCCGGCAGATGGGACTTTATATTGACCGGATGGGGTATGAATACAGGATAGCAGGGGACATGAAAACAGGGCTTGAGATGGCGGACAGTTATTCCTTTGACCTTGTTTTCCTTGATGTTATCCTGCCCGATTCCAATGGCCTTGCCGGGATTAACCGACTAAAGGCATCGCCTTCCGGCCCTGAAGTTGTCATTATCACCGGAGACGGTGATATGGACGGCGCTGAAATCGCTCTGAACAACGGGGCATGGGATTATCTGGTTAAACCGCCGGCATACAATAAAATAAAACTACTCATCCAGCGGATTTCTCAATTTAGAAATGAAAAAACAAAAGAAAAACAGCAGCTTATTTTCAACCGCCAGCCCATTATTGGAAACAGCCCTGCTTTGAATGATACGCTGGTAAAGGTCGCAAGGGCTTGTTTAAGCGATGGCAATGTCTTTATCACAGGAGAAACCGGGACCGGCAAAGAGCTTATTGCCAAGGTTCTCCACGAGAACAGCAACCGCCGGGACAATCCCTTTATTGTCGTGGACTGTACCAACCTGCCTGAAACACTTGCCGGAAACATCCTTTTCGGGCATCGGAAAGGTACCTACACAGGTGCTGAACATGACAGGTCCGGCCTGGTAAAACAGGCTGACAGGGGCATCCTTTTTCTTGATGAAGTGGGCGATCTGTCCCCGGGAGTTCAAAAATCCCTTTTAAGGGTTCTCCAGGAAAAAAAAATCAGGCCCATTGGCGCAAAAGATGAAATCTCATGTGATTTCAGGGTGATTTGTGCCAGCAATAAGGATTTGAAAACCCTTGTGGATCAGGGCGTTTTCCGTAAAGACCTGTATTTCCGGCTGGTGGTATTCCACATTGATCTTCCACCGTTGCGGCAGCGCCAGGGAGATGTCAGGCAGTTGATCAACCATTATGTTCCGGATATCTGCCACCAGATGAACATCAATGTAAAGGGGATTTCAAATGATTTTGTTGAAACGCTTGAATGCTATGACTGGCCGGGCAATGTCAGGGAACTGATCAATCTTCTTCACCTCTCATTGACCAATGCATTTGACGAGCCCATGTTGTATCCTCATTTTTTACCAAGGGAATTTCGAATAAAAATCCTGCAAAAAAAAATTAAAATCAATACCGGCAATGATGATATCAAAGAAAAGGTTTTTCTCAACATCAGCCAGGCCCCTTCAAACAACATGATCCAGTACAAAGAATTCCGCGACCATGTCAACAACCTGATGGAATCAAAATATATTGATTACCTGGCAGGCCTTTCCGTGAAAAATATCAGTGAACTCTGCCGGATGTCAGGGCTGTCAAGATCAAGAATCTACCAGCTTTTTGCCAAACACAAAAAGACCATCCGATAAGTTTGGGTAAGGAAACCAGATGAAAGCAAAAAAAAGAATAACCATCAGGGTCCGGCTGTTTGTCATGTTTTCAATTATTTTCATTGCTTCCATAATTTTTCTGACCTATATGGCCACAAAAATTGTGACCCAGTTCGGGGAATATTCCGCAGTTGAGAATGAAACAACCATTCGAAGCCAGGCAAGTTTTTTCCTGTCCCAGGTCACCCGTGAAAAAGCCATGCGATGTGAAAATATCTTTAACCGGATTGCAGTTTCTTCAGCTTATCTTGCAAAGCATGCATCAATTAACCTTGATATGGAAAAAATCCTCGGGGATTTTGCGCACAATTCTCCGGATATCTTGACAAAAGCGCCTCAAAGCAGGCTTTATTCAAATCATCCGACAGACCCTGTCATGGTCCTTTACTGGGGAGAAAAAGAACTGCATCCCGGTATCACAACCCATTTGAATGCCCTTTCCCATATGGATCCGCTTTTAAAAACAGTGATACAGGAAAATCCGGAAGCTGTTGCCTGCTTCATTACCTTTGAAAAGGCCACTACACGGTATTATCCCAATTTCCCTTCCATTATCCGGAATTTATCGGAAGAGGCCTATGAAATAAGAGATTCTGCCTGGTATACTGCGGTGAAGCCAAAAAACAATCCCGGACACAGGACCATCTGGTCGGAAGTCTACCAGGATCCGGCTGGCCGGGGCTTGATGACCACGGCAGTGACACCGGTATATACTGCGGCCAAAGAATTTATCGGCGCCACAGGCGTTGATGTGACACTGACCAATATTACGGATAAAATTCTTGTCAGCACGGAAACAGATCATCCCATGCGCACAAAGGATATGTTCTCCTTTATCATCGACACCACGGGCAGAATCGTTGCTTTTCCAAGGGAATACCTTGCGCTTTTCGGTTTTGAAAAAATGACGAAACAAAAAAATATCGGATACAATGCCCTGTTTAATTTAAGGTTGACAGACTCTGAAAGCCCTTCCGTCAGGCAATTGTGGACAGAGTCCCTTTCGTCTGATATTCCTCAGCAAAAAAGGGTCATTGTCAATGATCAGCAGCTGCTGATTTCTTCTTATACCATGCCGTCCACCGGGTGGCGCCTGGGAATTGCCGTACCGGAATCCAACCTTTTAAACTCCATCCAGGAAACCCGGAGTGCCATGAAATCAATGGTTAATACCATGATTTTCAAGTTCGGATTTTTTGCCCTGATCGTTATGGTGGTATCGATTGTCGGCTTTACCATCCTGTCATTCCGGTATTTTATTTCACCCCTGGACACATTGATAAAGGCTGCCATATCTGTAAAAGGCGGAGATCTTTCACAGCAGGTGAGGATAAAACGCGAAGATGAGATCGGAATTCTTGCCCAGACCTTTAACAGTATGGTTGCTGAATTGGAAAAGCTGAATATCAAAGAAAAAGAACATTCCAACCAGCTGCAGCAAAAAGTGAAAGAACGAACCCTGGAACTGGAGGAAAAAAGCCTTCAACAGGAAAAAACCCTGGACCGGCTGCAGCTTGAAATCAGGGAAAGAAAAGAAATCGAACTGCAGCTTATCAAATCCGAAGAAAAATACAGGGATATTTTCAACAACTCCGTCCAGGGGATATTCCAGTCTTCCCAGGACAACCAGGTGCTCAACGCCAATCCATCCATGGCCAGGCTCCTGGGCTATGATTCCATCCAGGATTTTTTATCCAGCATAAAGAACCTGTCCCAGCAGGTTTATGTCCAGCCTGAACAGCGAGAGATCTTTATCGATCTCCTCCAAAAAAACGATTTTGTTTCCGGGTTTGAAACTCAATTAAAGCGAAAAGACGGCTCCCAGGTATGGGTATCCATCTGCGGACGGGGGATCAAGGACAAAAAGGGCAATCTTTTGTATATCCAGGGATCATTTGAGGATATTTCAGAAAGAAAGCATGCACAGGAGATTTTTAAGCAGGCCAAAGAAATGGCTGAGGATGCAAGCCTTGCCAAAAGCGAATTTCTGACCATCATGAGCCATGAAATCAGAACACCTTTGAATGCCATCATCGGTATGACCCGCCTGACCCTTACCACTGATCTGAATGATACACAAAAAGAATACCTTGATGCGGTTCTGATTTCTTCGGATCACCTTCTGGCCCTGTTGAACAGCATCCTTGACTTTTCAAAAATCGAGGCTGGAAAATTTGTACTGGAGAACAAAGCCTTTGATATTAACAGTCTTTTAAATGACATGATGGTCATGTTCTCATATCAGGCAAAAAAAAAGAAACTTGACCTGAAGTATGCTATGCGCGGAATCCCGAGGTACGTGAAAGGAGACAGCCACCGACTCCGCCAGATCCTGGTCAATCTGGTGGGCAATGCCATTAAATTTACAAGTCAAGGTTCCATCACCATTGATGTGGCTGTCTATGATGAAGACCATGACATTACAGGCCCCAATGATGTCACCCTTCTTTTCTCCATAAAAGATACCGGCATCGGCATTCCTGAGGATAAACTCACTGTTGTTTTTAATGATTTTACTCAGTTGAACGGTTCCAATACAATGGAATCGGGCGGCACAGGGCTTGGACTGACGATCACCCGGCAGCTGATTCATCTGATGGAAGGCGATATCTGGGTTGAAAGCCGTGAGGAAGAAGGCAGTGTCTTTTATTTTAAAATCCGGCTGACACATGCGTTGGCAGAGGAAATAGACGCAGTATCAAAAGAACTCCAGGCCCTGCCGGCTCCCGATAAAATGTATACCCCATTGACAATCCTTTTGGCAGAAGATTTTGAAGTCAACCAGAAATTAATCGTACCGTTTCTTGAACAATACGGCCACACCGTCATTACCGCCGCCAATGGGAAAGAAGCCCTTGACAGGCTGTCAGAGCAAAGGTTTGATCTTATTCTTATGGACATCAAAATGCCGGTCATGGACGGGATAGAAACCACACAGCATATCCGGGCAGACAGTCATCCCGACATATCAACAATTCCCATTATCGCCTTAACCGCCCATGCCATTAAAGGGGACAAGGAAAGGTTCATATCTGCTGGAATGGATGGATATATCTCAAAACCCATCCAAGGGGCCGAGCTTTTAGATCTTATGGAACAGTTTTCAAAGGGGAAGAGACCTGAACCCAAAACATTTCAGGACAAACCAGTCTGCAACCTTGATTATGCTTTAAAGCTCATGGGTGGAAACACCGATATTGTCCTGGAAATCTGCAAAACCATTATTATTAAATTTCCAGAGGCTGTTGAAAAAATAAAAACGGCTATTCTTCATAAAGATTTTAACACCATTGCCATTACAGCCCACGCCCTTAAGTCCGGCGCAAGAAGTATTGATGCCCATTTATTTTTAGCCCAGGTGGAATCCATGGAGGCTGCTGGAAAGGCCGGGGATCTGCAAAAGGCCCAAAGCCTTTCAGACGGTCTTGAATATTTATCAGATCAGATTGTCAGGGAATTAAAAAGGAAGAACAGCCTTAAATTTCCAGAAGCGTGATGGTCTGTTCTGTGGCGTTTAATTCAAGGGTTGAACCGATGGGCATGGTAAACATGGGATGGGTGTGACAGCAGTCCACTTCGGCCAGAAAAGGAAAGTCATAATTACCAATAATTTCTTCTAAAATCTGATACGGCTGTTTCCCGGTTTTCTGGTCATTGAACCGCTCATGTTTTCCAAGAATTAAACCGCTGATTTTATCAAAGATATGATTAAGCTTTAAAAAGGCAAACAACCTTTCCATCATGGCAGCACTCTTCTGGGTATCTTCAATAAAAAGGATGTCGCCCTCCCTGATGTCAGGCATATACTGGCTTCCAAAGATTGAGGTGATGGTATTTAAGTTTCCGATAATCAGCCTTCCTGTTGCAACCCCTTTATTGCAGGTGATCCATTTGTTTTGGGTCCGGGTTTTGCTCCGGTCCTGGGTTTCCCAGTCCAGATCTTCCTCGGTCCAGAATTCAGGTGGTTGAAACCGGTATGGCAAACAAGGGTCTATGCAGATATCACTGAAATATTGAAAGGTCATTTCATTATAGGGTTCCATCTCTCCGAAAGAAGCCACCAGGGCAGGTCCGTAATAGGTATTGATGCCGGTCTTTGCATAAACCGCCAAGAGAATGGAAGAGATATCAGAATGCCCCATGAGTATTTTCGGGTGCTGTTTAAAGGCATCATAATCAATATAGGGCAGAAGGGAATTTGAATTCATACCGCCAATGGTTGAAATAATGCAGTCAACGGTCGGATCATTGATCAGTTCATTGAGTTCGCCGGCCCGATCCATTACTGATCCGGACCGGTACCCGTCCTGTTTCCCGGTCAGAAATCCCGGTTTTAAGTTAAACCCCTTTTGGGTGAGAAATGTTTTGGCCCTTTCAAACCGGGTCGGGCAGAAAAACGTGATAGGGGTTGAAGGTGAAAAAAAGCCGATGGTATCTTTTTCTTTTAGCGGTATCATGTGGTTTCCCTTTCTGTTATCCATAAAACTTTATATCTGAAGATATAAAGTTTGTCTATACCACATGCGCCAGCAGGGGGATAAACTCACAACAGAAAAAACCGGCAGCATAATGGTATTTATGTTGATTCAGGAAAACAATTGCACTGTTAATTTTTTGTAATTTGAAATATGACAGATTAAAAGTGAAGGTTAAACCTATTGAGCATAATTTCACTGCATCAGCTTAAAGAAAGGAGTACATAATGAAAAAAGTAACCATTCTGGGACTTACAGATACGGCGTCGAGTTTAATATCCGGTCCTGCTGATATCTTTCGTAATGCAGGGCACCTTTGGAATTTTATATTCAAAAAACCTGAAGTCTCCTATTTTGATATTGAAATTGTATCCCCTGACGGGCAGCCGATAAAATGTGGTGGTAATCTAACAATCAATGCCCATAGCAGTATTGACTGCGTCCAAGAGACAGATCTGCTTATTATTCCTTCTATCAAAGATATTGAGGAGACAATGACAAAAGAAAAACAGGTTATTCCATGGATAAAAAAAACATACGAACATGGTGCCCATGTGGCAGCTATTTGTACCGGTACATTTGTGCTGGCCGAAACAGGTCTCTTGGATGGCAAGGTTGCAACCACTCACTGGGGGTTCATAGAATCTTTTCGCCAACGATATCCAAATGTTAAATTAAAACCGGAACGACTGATAACAGAGTCAGGAAATATTTTTACCTCCGGAGGGTCCAATGCGTGTTATGATATTTCACTTTACCTGGTACGCAGGTACTGCGGGAATGATGTTGCCCGAAAACTTGCCAAGGCTTTTTTGCATGATTTGGACCGTGTATCCCAGGCGCCCTGGATTGAATTTCAGGGCCAGAGAGCCCATTCAGACAAAGAAATTCGCAATGCCCAGGAGCGGCTGGAAAATCAATATATTGACAGCTTTAATTTTGATAGGGTAGCGCAAGATTTTGGTATGAGCAGGCGAACCTTTGAGCGCCGTTTCAAAGCCACGACCGGCGACTCACCATTGCAATATTTACAGCGTGTAAGAGTCGAGGCGGCAAAACGAATTCTGGAAAATGAGAATAAAAGTTTTGATGAAGTTACCTATGCAGTCGGCTATGAAGACCCTGGTTTTTTCCGAAAGATCTTTACCCAGATATCCGGGATCAGTCCAAAGGAATATCGAATAAAATGGGGGACCCCTGTTAATTTTTCTATGCCGCTAAAGTAACCCTGATGCAGTCTTGTCGGCGGTTTTCATCCATGACGCAATTCCTGTGTTTTTTGACGTTTATGCCTCTTTAATCTTAAAAAAGATTCACGTACAGTTAGTCCATGAATGATCATTCGATAAACTGCAGGGAAGCATAAATAAGTGGAGAAAAAGGAGGCAGCTGTAATGGAGTGTAAGATTAAACAAATTATAGGGGTTGATTCATTCTTTGCAAGGTCGTTCGTTTGGAAATGCATAATGGCAACTATTATGGTTGGAATTATAGTGTCTTTATCCTCTTGTCTTTTGTTAAGGGCACAGAATTATGGTGATGTTGTGGCTGAGGATGAATCCTTTATTCAATACTCAATTGGAATCGTTATTGATAAAAGAACTAACTTGATGTGGGCTCAGGCAGATAATGGGGACAAACTTTCTATTGAAGAAGCAAAAGTATATGCTATGAATTTCAATTTAGGCGGATATACTGATTGGCGGCTTCCTGATATTAAAGAATTAGAGAGTTTAATGGTTTATTATCAAAGGAATAAAACTGAACCAAGTGACGGATGTTCAGGAAATTATGTAATCCATCCATTTTTTGCTTTGACCTGCTGCTGTCCATGGGCGCTTCAGGACGATGGGAAAAGGCCTGCAAGTTATCCATTTATTAAGGGTATCGCCACAGGGAGCAGCTGGCATCACAAATCACACACCATGGGCAACCGTGTGCTGCCGATAAGGAATATTAAATAGATTTTCTAACTTTAGGGTTTTCAAAGCTCTGCCACAAATCCAAAATTGAAGTAGAATAAAAAATCACATAGTACCACATTTTTTACATATTTTTATTACTTTTATTTCTCATTCCCCTTAATGATAATAATCATTATCAAAGTTAATTATAAGGAACCGTATTATGATGAAAAAGTTTTGCTTGTCAATCTTGTTATTGTTATGCTTTGCTTTACCACTTGGCCCATCTGCGTTTGCTACGACATTCGACAATCTGGTTGTATTCGGAGACAGTCTTTCGGACAATGGAAATGTGGCCCGTTTTTCAGATGGGGATATTTGGGTTGAAAAGTTAGCCAACAGTATGAAAGCCACTCTTTATGATTATGCCTATGGCGGCGCCACAACCGGATATGATAATCCGGCAATTGGAAGCTCCGGTACTGGGTTACAATGGCAGGTTGACGGGGCTCTCAACATCGGTTATGGTCATACCACATTCGCCGGATCGACCATGGTAAGTGTTTGGGCCGGTGCGAATGATTTTTTACAAGGCAGACTTTATAATGATGCTGCGAATAACATCGGTTTAGCCCTTGAATCACTCTATGTTGATGGGTTCCGTGATTTTTTAGTTCCCAATCTTCCGAACATCGGTTCAGCACCTGCTTTTCAAGCTGGAGACCCTGTGGCAGCAGCATATGCATCTTTCTGGACAATGTCATTTAATACAGCATTGGCAGGGACAATCTCAACCTTTGCAAGTACCAAAAATGATGTCACATTGTATGATCTTGATATTTATAGTGCATTTAGTTCTTTTCAGGTTGGAAGTGCCGCCTGGGGTGAACTTTTCTGGGTGGATGGTTTCCATCCATCCTCTGTTGGGCATGAACTTATTTATGGTTTAGCTGCCTCGGCTATCCCTGAACCTGCTACAGCCATACTGTTTGGTATCGGTCTTCTGGGAATCACTGGGGTCAGTCGCAAGAAAAGATTAACTGTATAACCCACAAATATCTAATTCGAGAAGAAACCGCCAATAATAGAGCCTCTTTTCCAGACGGTTTCTTTTCCTTTTTATCGATTGAATATTCAGATCCCATTCAACCTACTATATAAAGGGGAGCGGTTTTAGGTTGCTTCAATATCAGCACCAGCCGCCATATATCGTTTTTATCAAAAACAGGGCATATTTTTTTTTGTTTATGGCAGTTTAGAGATGCTTGGTGCGTTTTGTTGATATGCTTATGAAACTCTGAGAACCCTTTTTGGCAGGCCTTTCGGATGGAGCCAATGTACGGATTCGAACCGTAGACCTGCTCATTACGAGTGAGCTGCTCTGCCACCTGAGCTACATTGGCTTGCAGCGACCATACTATATTGAATTAAATTTTTCAAGCCGCTACTGATAAACTTGATGTAATTGTCATAAAAAAGCCCATTTTTTTTCTTTATTGTGGTAAGATCATCAGAAAGGATTTTTTTTTCATAAACAATATTTCTCATGCCGGAATATGGAGGAGGATGAACACCGTTTATTATTTGAATCCTTTTTCTTTTTTCTTGACAACAGATATGCTTAGAAAATAAGTAGGTATATAGATCGTTTCTTCAGGCCATTGAAAGCAAAAGGATTGTTTCACATGGATATGAAAAGGGATTATTATGAGGATGTTCGGCTGTTTTCCTCGCCGGTTGTCATCTTCTGG
Organism: Pseudomonadota bacterium; assembly: GCA_018821715.1. Classification (GTDB taxonomy): domain Bacteria; phylum Desulfobacterota; class Desulfobacteria; order Desulfobacterales; family Desulfobacteraceae; genus Desulfobacula. The sequence continues at coordinate 47,348 of JAHJLN010000282.1, forward strand.
TTTGTCATCTTGATCGGGGGACTTTATCTTTTTCCCATGGTTGCGGACAATTATTATGTTTATGTGGCCAATTACATTGCCATTAACATTATTGTAGCGACAGGCCTTAACCTTCTGGTCGGATATACCGGTCAGATTTCCCTTGGCCATGCCGGTTTTTTTGCCATCGGTGCCTATGGTACGGTTATCCTCATGGCAAAGGCAGGATTCCCTTTCCTTCTGGCGCTGCCATGTGCAGCGTTTATCGCCGCATGTTTTGGATTCTTGCTGGGGCTTCCCTCTCTTCGGCTTGAGGGACCCTATCTTGCCATTGCCACCCTGGGATTCGGATTGACCATTACCCAGATTATCGGGCGAATGGAGATATTTGGCGGCAGAGAAGGCCTTCATGCACCGAATATCACCATTGGTTCCTGGGTTCTGGATACAGACAGGGAATTTTATTATCTGTTGATCACCCTGACGATTTTTCTGCTGCTGTTCATGCGCAACTTGATTAAAACCAGGGTGGGCCGGGCATTTATCGCCATCAGGGATGCAGACATCGCCGCCCAGACCATGGGGGTGAATATCGTGTACTATAAAACCCTTGCCTTTGCCGTGAGTGCATTTTATGCCGGTATGGCAGGGGGCTTGTATGCCTTTGTCTTAAAATTTATTGAACCTGAAATTTTTACTCTGATGATGTCCATCATGTTTCTGGCCATGGTGGTGGTGGGGGGCTTAGGGTCCATGATGGGGTCTATTGCCGGGGCCACACTTCTTTGCTGGCTGGATTTAAAACTGCGGAATATTCTTGATATCCCCTATATCGGGGACTGGCTGGAACATCTTTCAAAAAACTGGTTTTCCATCACCGGGGTCTCCAATATTCAATTTATCGTATTTGGTTCCATCATGATTTTGATTATGTTGTTTGAACCCATGGGACTCTATGGGATTTGGATTCGAACAAAGAAATACTGGCGAACCTGGCCGTTTTAATATGGAGAGTTAGATGATTGATTTTATCCAGATGGTTGTCAGCGGCGTTGCAGTGGGAAGCTCCTATGCCCTGATGGGGCTTGCCATGGTCATTA
>JAHJLN010000283.1 GCA_018821715.1 Pseudomonadota bacterium
CTGTAAAATCTGTTTCTTTACCGTCATAAGGTTCAACACCAACCACTTCGCCACCAAATTCATCCACTACATCCCAGAAAAGTTCCATATATTTTTTACCATACTTCTCGTTTGGATAGAGAATGGCCACTTTTTTTATTCCAAGATCCTGAAATAAATAGGCACCAAGTGTTTGAACCTGCATCTCAGGAGTAATAAAATTTGCAAACAGATAGTCTCCCTTAAAGGGGAACTCACTTTTTTGTGTTAAAGCAATCATTGGTATTTGAAGCTTTTGCGCTTCCTCACCCGCCTCATTAACTGCCAATAGGGGGCCGATTATCCCTGCAACATTTTTTTGATGCAAGGTCCTGACACCTTCAACTGCCCGATCAGAGCTTGCCTGGGTATCGATTATTATAATATTGAATTCTTTGGAATATTTTTTTGATAATTCCTGTATGGCCAATTGAATTCCTGATAATGCCCTTTGACCAAAAATAGCATATTTACCTGTCAACGGGAGGAGACATCCAATCGTGTTCCTGCTGAAAAGCGATTTTTTGATGACATCCACAAGATCTGCTGCATCTGAATAATATGGGTGGCCAGGATATTCAAATAAAAAAACTTCCAGTATTTCTTTGGATTTTACAGCATTGTTTTCCGTGGCATAGTTCAAACCAAGCCAATACAGCAATAAAGATCTTGGAATCTGAATGTTTTTTATATCAAGAAATTCCTGTATGATTTTTATTGAGGTTTTTGCAAGAACCGATTCAATGCGCAAGATAAGAGATGGCTTTTGATTTTCACTGGCCTGAGAAAGCGCCTGGTTGTATACAAATAAGGCATCCTGGTAATTTTTCTGTAAAGAAAATTTTTCTGCTTCAACAATTAAAATCTCAACAATTGATATTTTTGACAGGTCTTCTTTTGTTTTATCTTTTGAAGAATCCGGCATCTGTTTTTGATCTTTAGCTTTTTCAACAGGTGATTTTACAGGCAGCGCGGTACATGCAGACAAACAAAAGATAATCATATAAATTATCAGGTATTTATACTGTAAATGGCGGTGGTATTTTGGCTTCATTTTATTTTAATACTTATGTTGTCGGTTATTTTTTTTGTACTCCATATCGTTTCGAACATGGACTATATGTAAATTCAAAAGCTATGTCAAAAACTCTTTTATCAGGTTTTGAGCCAGATCATCCTGAGATGGGAAAAACCAATGAATATCTTTATCCTTGTGAAACCAGGTAAACTGCCGCTTGGCATATCGTCTTGTATCTCTTTTCAGCAGTCTGACGGCTTCTTCCCAATCTATTTCATTTTTAATGAACATGGCCATATGTTTGTACCCGATGGACTGCATGGGTTTCAAGTCAAAGGAATATCCATCTTCGACCAACGTTGTCACTTCTTTAAGCAACCCTTGATCAAGCATTATGTCAACCCGTTTATTGATGCGGTCATATAATTTTTCCCTGTCCATGGTCAGCCCGATTTTAATGCTGCTATACCGCTGGTCATCAAAATTATGTGTTCTTTGCTGATCAGAAATTTTTTTTCCGGTCGTCTGATAAACTTCCAATGCCCTGATCAGTCTGAAGGAATCATTGGGATGGATGTTTTTTGCAGCCGCAGGATCACAGTGTTCAAGTTTTTGATAAAGGCTTAAGCTTCCTTTTTCTTCAAGCTCTTTTTCCAATTGCGACATGGTTTTTTTACAGAGGGACTCAGATCGAAACAACCCGTTCAGCAGCGCCCTGATGTATAGGCCTGTACCACCTGCTATAATGGGAATCTTTCCGCGGCTGATAATATCCTCAATGGCCTTATCTGCTGTTTTTACGTACGAACCGGCATCAAAATCATCTTTTGGATCAAGAAAATCAACCAGATGGTGCCGTGCCTGTTTTAATTCTTCAGGTGCAGGCTTGGCCGTGCCAATGTCCATATGCTTATAAATCTGCATTGAATCCGCACCGATAATTTCTCCATCAAACTGTTTTGCAGCTGAAATGGCAAAAGATGTTTTACCTATTCCTGTCGGACCGCAAATGATAATAATTTTTTCCATAAACAATGTTTATATTCGTTCAATAATTGTTGACAACCCTTATTTGAAAGCTTTATAACATAATATTTTGGTTATGAAAATATAAGGTTGATTAGATCGTGAATATTTAATTCATGGTAAAGTAGTATGATTTATATAAGAAACAGGAGAAAGTTAATATGAACAATAAACTAACCGGATCTGTAGTAGTGATTGGTGGCGGTATTTCTGGCATGCTTTCAGCTCTTGATCTTGCAAATTCCGGGTATTACGTTTATTTGGTTGAAAAAGGTCCCTCAATTGGCGGGGTTATGGCCCAGCTTGACAAGACCTTCCCGACAAATGACTGTGCAATGTGAATTATCTCACCAACACTGGTCGAGGTCGGCCGGCATTTAAATATAAAGCTTTTAACGCTTTCAGAAGTAATTGATGTAAAAGGTGAAAAGGGAAACTTTCAGGTAGAAATACTGAAAAAGCCCAGATATGTGGATGTAGATCTTTGTGTCGGATGTGGCGCATGTACAGAAAAATGTCCGGGAAAATTTGATGACCAATACAATGCAGATCTCAAACAACGGACTGCGATTTATGTGGAATATCCTCAGGCAGTACCGTTAAAATATGCCATTAACCCGGATGTCTGTTTAAAACTGACAAAAGACAAATGCGGTACTTGTCAGGAAGTATGTCCTGCCAATGCAATTGATTATACACAAACTGAAGAAACCATAACGATTGACGCGGGATCCATTATTTTTTCCCCTGGATTTACACCGTTTGATCCATCAAAATTTGATAATTATCAATATGCAAATTTCCCCAATGTAGTAACATCCATGGAATTTGAGCGAATTTTGTCTGCAACAGGCCCTACCATGGGACATGTTACAACCTTTCCAAAATTACCGCTCAATCCAAAAAAGAAAAAAGACAAGCTTCTGGCACAAAAGCGGAAGGACCCGAAAAAAATAGCTTGGTTCCAGTGTGTGGGATCAAGGGATATCAATAAATGTGATAATGCATATTGTTCTTCTGTCTGCTGCATGTATGCAGTTAAAGAGGCAATCATTGCCAAGGAGCATGCCGGCAGTGACCTTGACTGTTCTATTTTCTTTATGGACATGAGAACACCTGGCAAAGAATTTGAAAAATACTATCAGAATGCCAAAGAAAAACATGGGATTAATTTTATCCGTTCCAGGGTTCACTCTGTGACTGAAGACAACGAAACCCATGACCTGAACATACGGTACGTAGATGAGCTGGGTCAAATTATTGATGACACCTATGACATGATTGTCCTGTCCGTTGGGCTTGTTATTTCAGAGGAAACTAAGAAATTCGCACAAAAACTGGGTATTGATCTGACACCCGGCGGATTTTGTAAAACCGATTCATTTGAACCTGTCACAAGTTCCAGAGACGGGATTTATATTGCTGGTGTGTTTAACAATCCCAAGGATATCCCCGAGTCTGTTCTGGATGCCAGTGCGGCCGCATCTGCGGCAGGAGATGCTTTAAGTGCGGCAAGAGACACACTTACCCAGGCGATTGAAAAAATACCGGAAATCAATGTTGTGGGTGAACGGCCCAGGATTGGCGCGTTTATCTGTGATTGCGGTTCCAATATAAAGGGTGTTGTGGACTGTGAGGCTGTCACTGAATATGCAAAAACACTTCCCTATGTCGAGTTTGCCGATGAAGCCATGTATGCCTGCAGCCAGGATGCCCAGGCAAAAATGGTAGAATTCATCAAAGAAAAGAAACTGAACCGGATTGTTCTTGCAGCCTGCACCCCAAAAACCCATGAACCTTTGTTCCAGGAAACATTGGCCGCTGCTGGGTTAAATAAATACCTGTTTGAAATGACCAATATTCGAAACCATAATTCCTGGGTTCATAAAAACAATCCCGAGATTGCTACCCAAAAAGCAAAAGACCTGGTCAGAATGGCCGTTGCCAAGGCAGCTTTGGCAGAGCCGTTAAAAGAAGAAAAAATTACTGTCAATGATACCGTTGTGGTGATTGGCGGTGGCTTAGCGGGTATGGCTTCTGCAAAGAGTCTTGCAACTCAAGGATATAAAACCCATATTATTGAAAAAAAGGAACAACTGGGTGGTGAGGCCCATAAGCTTTATAAAACAGCCCAGGGCGAAAATGTTCAGATTAAACTTGCCGAACTGATCAAAGAAATTGAAAACAATGAAAATATAACGGTCCATTGCAATACAACCCTTGAAAGTGCTGACGGATTTGTCGGTAATTTTAAATCAACCTTGAAAACAGTTGATAAAGAATTTGAACTTAAATATGGGATTGCTGTTCTGGCGACAGGCGCCAAAGCCTTTGTGCCCGTTGAATACGAGTACGGGAAAGATGACCGGATTATCACTTCCCTTGACCTTGACAAGATGTTCAAGGAAAATGATGCAGGACTTGATACAATAAATTGTGCTGTTTTTATCCAATGTGTCGGATCAAGGCAGCCGGATCGTCCTTATTGCTCAAGGGTATGCTGTACACACTCTGTTGACAATGCCATTGAACTCAAAGAACGAAACCCTGATATGGATGTGTTTATCATTTACCGTGATATCCGAACCTATGGCGAAAAAGAACTTTTATATAAAAAAGCCAGAGAGCTTGGGGTTATTTTTATCCGGTATGATGTGGATAAAAAACCTTGCGTCAGTTTAAAAAATGATAAACTTTTAATCCAACTCAATGATCATGTATTGAACCAGCCGGTTGAAATCCAGGCAGATCTTTTAACCCTTGCAACTGCGATTGTTCCAAGAAAAGATGAAACCCTGGCCAATTTCTTTAAAGTACCCTTAAATGATGAAGGTTTTTTTGTTGAAAAACATGCCAAATTAGGTCCTGCAGAGTTTGCCACAAGCGGAGTCTTCCTCTGTGGTTCAGGTCACTATCCAAAACCGGTCAATGAAGCGATAACACAGGGTAGAGCTGCTGCATCCAAGGCCCTTACCCTTCTTGCCAAAAAAGATAACCTGTTTACCAGCGGCACCATAGCAAGTGTTGATCCAATGAAATGCAGTGAATGCGGCGTTTGTGTATCCATTTGTCCCTACTCAGCCCCTCAGTTTGCAACCCAGGGCCGATTTGAGGGAAGAGCGGAAATCAATGCCGTGCTCTGCAAGGGCTGCGGACTGTGTGTGGCATCCTGCAGGTCAGGAGCCCTGCATCTTAGAGGGTTTGATACAAATCAGATTTTTTCACAGATCTTTGCGCTGGGTGAAGTGGTTTAAAGGAGAAAATAAAAATGGCTGAAAAAGATATTAAAATTGTAAGCTTTCTATGCAACTGGTGCAGTTACGGTGCAGCAGATCTTGCAGGCGTCAGCAGGATGGAATATCCGGCTGATATACGGGTGATTAGAATTCCCTGCTCCGGCAGGATGAGCCCTAAATTCGTCCTTTCTGCATTCAGGGAAGGTGCTGATGCGGTCTGGGTATCCGGCTGACATCCGGGAGAATGTCATTACCTGGATGGTAATTATTATGCACGCAGAAAATTTGCACTCATGGGAAATCTTTTGGAACATATGGGAATAGAAAGAGACAGGATACATTTTTCCTGGATCTCCTCTGCAGAAGCCACTAAATTTGTGGATGTTGTTAAAGAGATTTCAAGCAAAGTAAGGGCACTTGGGCCAAATAGAAAACTTGCAAAGGACTATAATTAATAAAGGTAAGTTTATGGATACCTGTACACATAAAATCAGGGAACTTTCTTTGAAACTCCTGGAAGAAAAGGAAGTTGACAAAGTCATTGGTTTTGCGAACGGAACCATTCCCATGGCAACAAGTCCCATTATTATTACATCAAAACAAGATACACAAAAACTTGTTTTCAATTCAACATGCGGACTGAATCTTGCCAATTATATCAGAAATCAAAAAGGCAAAATAGCCGTGATCGCCAAAGGGTGTGATGCCAGAAACATTGTCACCCATATTGTTGAAAATCAGATCCAAAGAGAACAGCTTTATATTATCGGCGTTCCCTGCAAGGGAATGATTGATAAAGCCAAAATCACCTCTTTGTTTGAAGACGAGATTATTGAATTTACAGAAGATGGCGACACACTGAATGTTAAATCTTTCTTAAAACAAGAACAGCTCAATAAAAAAGATTATTTAAGAGAAAACTGCAGGCTTTGCCTGCATAAAAATCCTGTCATTTATGATGTGCTGGCCGATGACCTTGTGAGGGAACAGACACTGGATATTCCATATCCTGATGTTGAAAAAATTGAAGCCATGGATGCAGACACAAAGTGGCAGCATTTTGAAGACCTGACACGCAATTGTATTCGGTGTTATGCCTGCAGAAATGCCTGTCCCTTATGTTATTGTCCTACCTGCTTTGTCGATGAATCAGGCCCCCAGTGGGTTGGTAAAGGCCAGGACAAAACAGATGTAAACACCTTTCATTTTTTAAGGGCATTTCATTGTGCCGGCCGTTGTACAGACTGTGGCGCCTGTGTTCAAGCCTGCCCCATGGACATTAATGTCAGGGATTTTACAAGAAAATTAAATAAAGATTCCTTTGAGATGTTTGGCTGGGAAGCAGGGTTGGATATCACAAAACGTCCGCCCTTGGACGCTTATAGCCCAGATGATCCCAACGATTTTATCAAATAAATAAAAAGGGCAAACAATGAAATTTATAACAATTGATAAAAAAGAATGGGCCAAAGGCATTGAAAGATCCAGGGAAACCTATCAGCTTTTTGGTCCTGTTAAAGATAAAAACGGGTTCTTTATCAAGAATCTTGAGAATGGCATACTGCCTGATATGGACTATTCAAGTTCCGTCATGTCGGTAAAATCAGTGCTGTTTCCCCAGACGGAAAGAATGCTCTTCACAACCCTGGATGAATCACAAGAAGATCACCACATTATGAAAAGAGCGCAGACCGATACCACGCCAAGAGCGGTTATCGGAATCAGACCCTATGATGCAAAAGCCATCGAGCTGGTCAAGCTAAATTTTGATACCCCTGAGTATCGTGACCCCTATTGGTGTGATGCTTACGAAGCAACAACCTTTGTCGGTTTAGGCATTAACAGGCCGGGACCGTTTGATTTTTCCACTTCTGCCGGTTCCGGACCATTTTGTGATGATGGGCTTGATGTTCTCTTGGCAGATATGGATGACAACTATCTGGCAAAAGTTTTGACGGATAAGGGAGAGGCTTTCATGGCTGCCTGCACCTTTGATGCAATTGCCGATGAAAAGGAAAGCAAGGCGCTTTTTGATATTTTACAAAAACAAGCTGAAAAAAATATTGCATCCCATGTTGATACGGACAAATTAAAAGAAAAGACCCTTCTTGAACTTCATGAAGCTCCTTTCTGGGATGATGTTGCCTTTTCCTGTATTAACTGCGGTACCTGCACCTTTGTCTGCCCTACCTGCTGGTGCTTTGACATCCAGGATGAGACCAAGCGCAAATCCTCCACCAGGATCAGAAACTGGGACACCTGTATGTCACCCTTATTTACACGGCACGCAACAGGACACAATCCAAGGGATACAAAAACCCAGAGAGTCAGACAAAGATTTATGCATAAATTGAAATATTTTCTTGATAAATACGACCAGGGAATTATGTGTGTCGGATGCGGCAGATGTGTGAAAAGCTGTCCGGTTAATATCGACATCCGTAACGTGTGCAATATGATGAATGCTTTTGAAAAACAAAATTAGCGAACAAAGGAGGAAAAATGGAAAACCCCTATATGCCTTATCCGGTTCGCATTGATACGATTGAAATTGCAACTGAAGATAAATCCTTGAAAACATTTAAATTTGTTTTTTTAAACAAGGAAGACGAAGAAAAATTCTCCTATCATGCCGGACAGTTTGCTGAATTGTCTATTCCAGGTGTAGGAGAAATTCCCATAGGAATCGCATCCTCTCCTGTTGAAAAAGGATTTGTCAAATTTACCGTATTTAGAACAGGCGTTGTTACCTCTCATCTTCATAATATGAAGGTCGGGGATATCATGGGAATCAGGGGGCCTTTGGGCAACTGGTATCCCTGGGATAAACTGGAAAATAAAAATGTGGTTATTATTGGCGGTGGATTTGCCTTTACAACCTTAAGGTCCTCCATTGTTTATATGCTTGATCCTGCCAACAGGAGCAAATTCAAAAATATTGATGTTGTTTATGGTGCCAGGTCACCCGGCATGCTTTTGTATCGGGAAGAACTCTTTGAATGGGAAAAACGGGACGATATCAATATGCATATTACGGTTGATTCCACCAATGATCCAAACTGGAAATACCATTCAGGATTTGTTCCCCAGATTGTGGAACAAAACGCACCAAAAGCCGATGAGAATACATTTGCCATCATCTGCGGGCCACCGATCATGATTAAATTTACCCAGCCGTCACTAACCCAGCTGGGATATAAAGAACATCAGATTATCATGTCGCTTGAAAACAGAATGAAATGCGGAATCGGCATGTGCGGCCGATGTAATATCGGCAAGGAACTGGTATGCAAAGACGGCCCAGTCTTTACTCTTGAGGAGCTTAACCAAACCCCGAAAGAATATTAAATCGGGTTTATTTTATATTGACAAGTAACCATTGCTTAAGATATGTTTAGGCTTCAATTATTGAAGCTAAGACAGAATGTCTTAAAAGATGATAGTAAAAAAAACAATTTACAGGAGGAAATTTTAAATGGCAACAGTCGAGTTTACTGGGAAATCTTTCGAAATAGATGAAGATGGGTTCCTTCTTGATTACAATACCTATTGTGAAGAGTGGGTTGATTATGTCAAAAGTCAAGAAGGTATCGAAGAGCTTACTGAAGAACACTGGACACTTGTAAAAGTTCTTCAGGATTACTACGAAAAAAATGGTATTGCTCCAATGGTTCGTGTTCTTTCCAAGCTGACCAAGTTCAAACTGAAACACATCTATGAACTATTCCCGTCTGGACCTGGAAAAGGAGCCTGTAAAATGGCCGGTCTTCCAAAACCAACCGGATGTGTATAGTAACATCAGCATTCGATACGTTTAGTTAGGTTTTAAAGGCTCTGCATAAAAAGTGCAGGGCCTTTATTGTTTTTTGTTCAAGGAGTTAAAATATGGTATAAATCGATGATAAAAACAAAAAAATCCTTAACACTATCCAGGTCGATTTCCCTGTTCATTCAAGGCCGTATAAAATCATTGCCGACAAACTTGGCCTTTCGGAAGATGAATTGATCCAACGGATCAAACAGATGAAAGATAGTATGCTGATCAGACGTATTGGCGGAAATTTCAGTCCTGACAGACTTGGATACCATTCAACCCTATGTGCCGCCAAAGTACCGGAAGACAAAATATCGCTATTTACAAAAACAGTGAACGCCTATTCAGGGGTAACTCACAATTACAAACGGGATCATGAATTCAATATCTGGTTTACCTTTATTGCCCCTTCGGTTGAAATAATTGAAAACAGCTTAAAAAAAATACGTAAAGCAAGCGGTGTTGAGACGATTTTGAATCTGCCGGCAACAAAGGTCTTTAAAATAAGTGCTAATTTCAAATTATGACAATTGTTAAAACCGCTCTTATCGTTCAAAACTGTATTGCTGGAAATTTTAAAAAAAACCTTGAGTCAAGTCGCAACTTCATCCTTTCGGCAGTCCAGAAAGGTGCAAGAATCATTGTTTTTCCTGAAATGAACCTTACCGGTTATGTGGCAGGCCCTGATATTCTTTCAATTAGCCGTCCCATTAATGAAGACCTGGTAACTGTGTTTTCAACCATTGCCAAAGAGTTGACCATCACCATACTGATCGGCCTGGCAGAAAGAACGCTCCAAAAAAAAATTTATGCAACTCACCTTGTTTTCCTGCCTGATGGTTCATATGAGACATATCGAAAAATCCATACAGCTCCTTTTGAAAAAAAATATTTCACACCAGGAAACAAAATTTCCCTGTTTCAATCACATGGACTTATCTTTGGCGTCCAGCTTTGCTATGATGCTCATTTTCCGGAATTGTCACTGGCCATGGCATTGAAAAAAGCCGATGTGATTTTCATTCCCCACGCTTCGCCACGGGGCAGCTCACAGGAAAAATACGAGTCCTGGATTCGACATTTAAGGGCCAGGGCCTTTGACAATGGAATTTATATTGCTGCCTGCAATCAAACCGGTGATAACACCAAAGGTCTCTTTTTCCCGGGGATAAGCATCTTCATCGGACCGGATGGAAATATTATCAATAAATCCATTGATGAATCAGAAGGGGTGCATATTGTCACTATCAAAAAAACCGCACTGGATCAGGTCAGATCTCATAAAATGAAATATTTTCTGCCCTATAGACGCAAAGACCTGTTTAACCTCTAAGTTTTATTCTTTTACCTTTTCTGAGCGTTGCTGAATATATGCATTCCTTATGGCAATATAAGGATCTAAGGCTGCTTTCTTTAATGCTTCATAATCACCAATGCGAAATGAGGTGGCATTTATGGTATCATAGGCTTTAATCCCGGTTGAAAGCTCCCAGGGTTCTACATAGTTGACCGGGGTTAAAAAATAATCACCCACAAGTCCCACCGTATCTCTCAGTGTTGACGGACCCAATATAGGAAGTACCAGATAAAATCCATTTCCAATGGAATAAGAGCCAAGTGTTTGTCCCAGGTCTTCATTGGATGTGTGAAGATTAAGCTTATTTTGAGCAACCTGGCCAAATCCCAGGCCGCCAACAGTTGTGTTGATTAGAAAAATTTGAAACTCAGTTCCCGCATCTTTGATTTCACCTTGCAAAAGGTTGTTTATAAAACGGACAGGAAACAACAGATTATGAAAAAAATTATTTACCCCCCTGCGTATCGGGGTGGGCATAATGGCTTTATAGCCTGTAGCAATCGGTTTAATTGCTGCAAAATATAAAAAATCATTAAAAGAATACATCACATAATTAAAATAATATAAAGGATCAGCAATGGATTCAGGTTCCAGGGTATCATCAAAATCTTCCAAAAGCGATTCAGACAGTTTCTCCTCTTCTGACAGGGGCTGGGTGTTCTGAGCCATATAAATTATATTCTTTTGATCGATTTGGCTGTAAGATGCAGAAATGGAATCTTCAGATAAGACCGGCGCTATGCGGTGTCTGTCCTGAGCAAAAACATATGAGTTAAGAAAAAAAACCAAAAAAACAACTATCAATGCGGCAAAGTATTTTTTTTTAACCATTGTTAACCGTTTCCTTTTGTTTCATTGAGCACAATTTAAAATAAACTTTCCGGGTTCATTCCATTATTGTGAAGTTAAACAAGCAACTATTTATTGTCTTTATCAAAAATGATTTTCCTGACCAGCGATTCAATATCAAGGGATGATTCTGTATTGTATACTTCCTCTCCGGGTTCAAGCATAATATCAGAACCACCCGGCGAAATTTCGATAAATTTTTGTCCTATTATACCAGAAGTCTTAACAGATGCAATGATATCTTCAGAAAGCGAGATGTTTTTATCAATACTGAGCTCTACCTTTGCAAGTAATCGTTCCTTATCAATACTGACGGTTGAGACAGCGCCGATTTCAACTCCGGCCATTTCAACCCTGGCACCTGTTTTAAGCCCTGACACAGAAGTAAAAAAAGCCGTAATCGGATATCGCTTGTCCTTAATAAAACTTATTTCGCCTAGAACAGCGAATAGACATACGACACAAATCAAGCCAATGATAACAAAAAGTCCTACATAAAATTCTATTTTGCGTTTATCCATGTGTTTCCTTTTAAGTTGGATTTTCAATCCAAGATAGTTTAAATGTCCTCACCACTGACAAAGGCATTTAAAATTTTACTGTGTGAATCAAGGATGTCTTTTTTAGTGCCCTCGAACCGGATAACGCCATCATCTATCATGGCTATTCGCTGGGCAACATTAAAAATTTCAGGGATATCATGACTTACAATTACAGCAGTAAATCCAAATTTTTCCTGATATTCCTGTATCATTGAATGTACTGTTTTTTTTCTTACAGGATCAAGACCGGTTGTCGGTTCATCAAAGAGGACAATCTTGGGATCCGTCACAAGAGCTCTTGCAAGCGCAACCCTTTTGCGCATCCCCCCTGAAAGCTGTGCTGGAAATTTTTCTTGTGTACCGGTTAAGCTCAATTGTTCTATACGCGACAAAACCTTTTCTTTAACCTGGGCTTTTGGAAATTTTGAATTTTCAACCAACGGCAGGGCAATATTATCATATATATTTAAAAAATCAAACAATGCGTTTTCCTGAAACATATAACTTAATTCTTTTTGAAAAGATTGAATTTTTTGAGCCGGTAATTTATGGAGCGGTTCTCCTTCAATCAAAATCTGACCGGAATCCTGCTGAACAAGGCCGATAATGTGTTTTAGCAATACAGATTTTCCTGTACCGCTTTTGCCTATAATGGCAATGATCTCGCCTTTGTATATCGATAAATTGATTCCTTTTAAAACACGATGGGTTCCAAAACTTTTTGCAACTTCTATAAATTGTATAAGTGGGACA
>JAHJLN010000028.1 GCA_018821715.1 Pseudomonadota bacterium
AAATTCAGACAGCATCCACATATTGCTCTTGTAAGTTGCAGCCTCAACAATGGCTTTAAGATCATTGGGCAGCGTATTCCATGCATCCAGGTTCACCATGGCTTCCAATCCGGTTCCCAGTTCATGCCACCCCGGATAGTAATAATATTTTGCTGCTTTATGAAAGCCCAGTTTCAGATCATGAAAAGGCCCGACCCATTCCGTTGCATCAATAACCCCCCGCTCAAGGTTGGTATAGATTTCACCACCGGCCACGAGAACGGCATTACCGCCGGCTTTGGCAAGAACCTTGCCGCCCAGGCCGGGAATTCTCATTTTAAGTCCTTTAAGATCTTCCATGGTGTTAATTTCTTTATTAAACCAGCCTCCCATCTGCACTCCGGTATTTCCGGCCACAAATGGTTTCAGGTTGAATTGAGCATAGAGTTCTTCCCAGATCTGCATTCCACCACCGGAATAGAGCCATGCATTCAAGGATTGTGCATTAAACCCGAAAGGAACCGCAGCAAAAAACTGAGCTGCCGGTGCTTTCCCTGCCCAGTAATAAGCAGCGCCATGACCCATTTGCACCGTTCCCTCACTGACAGCATCGAAAACGCCCAGAGGCGGAACCAGTTCCCCACCACCATAAACACTTATTTTCAGTCTTCCGTCGCTCATTTCATCTACCCATTGGGCAATTTTATCCGCACCTTCCCCCAGCATCGGAAAATGCGGTGGCCAGGTGGTAACCATTTTCCATTCAATGGTTTTGGCTTTGGGCGCTTCTTTCACAGCCTGTTCTTCCTGTTTCTGGCCTTTGCATGAGCTTAGTACACCGGCAAGGCCGGCAGTACCGAGTGCAGCAGCACCTATTCCAACATTTTTGATAAATTTACGCCTGTTGTTGTCGTTTTCCATGCAAAATCTCCTTTTTGTGATGATTAACTTTAAAACTCCCATTGGCCAGCACCCATCGGTCTTTTGGAACAAACACCTATAGGATTACTGCCCGATTGTTAAAATGAAGATTGTTGATTTACTCACTGTCGTTTTATGCTCAAAACACCTGCCAAGTCAAGGAATAATCCATGATTTTTTATGGGTGTTGTTTAAACCCTTTAAAAGACGACAGGATCAATCCTGCAAGAATCAGCACGCCTCCTGAAAAATGATAAGCAAAAAGACTTTCCTTTAAAAACAGGTAGGCAATGATTGAGGTAAAGACAGGCAGTAAATACATGAATATGGATGCAATGGATGCCCCTGCAGTTCTGACGCCATAATTCCAGCAGATATAGGAAAGGATTGAAGGACATATTCCTAAATATAAAAAAATGGATGCGGTGGTATAATTGATCTCAAATCCTTTAAAGACAACTAATTCCCACAAATAAAAAGGTAAAATGCATACCGTTCCCATACAGATTAGAACCGTTAGAAAAGAAATAGGTGAAATATTGATTTCTTTTTTTTTGAGCAGTACGGAATAAAAAGCCCAGGATGCAATGGAAAGAACAATCAATAAGTCTCCTGGATTAAAGGACAGATGGGATAACTGCTGCCATGATCCCTTTGCGATGATCATCACCATCCCCAAAAGAGAAATACTAACGCCCAATGCCTGCAAAGGATATGGTTTTTCTCTGTTCATTATCCAGGAGAAAAGCAGGGTCATCACCGGCATTGTGGCCACGACCATGGAAATATTTGTGGCCGTTGTGTACTGGGCGCCTAAATATAAAAAAGAGTTATAGGCAGCCACGCTTGGGACAGCTAAAACAAATAAAAACCCCAGGTGTTGTTTAATCAAGGGGCCGTCTTTTTTCAGATGGGGAATGGCAAATGGCAGAATAATGACAAATGCCACAAGCCATCGGTAAAAGGAAAGCGTCATGGGCTTTATCTGAAAAATGATTCCCCTTGCAAGGACCGTATTTATGGCCCAGAAGAATACAGCCAGGGAAAGACCGGAATATGCCAGGGCCATCTGAACTGTTTTTGATTGTTTTTGCTTCATTATTTTTTACCCATGTATCACATCAGGGATTAAAAAATCGAATATCCGGCCTTTGTTTTATAATTCCCTGGTCAAGAAGGGAGTCAAAAAATATTCCAATGGCTTTTATTTTCTTATCATCAAGATCACAAAAGAGCAGTTCAAAATATTCTTTAACAATGGATTTTTCAAGACCAAGTTTATTTTTTGCTGCTTCAACAATCGCATCAATATGCTGATATCCCTGGGCTTTTGACATCAACAGCAATTGGTGAATCTCATTTACCACCAAAGGATTTTTACGGGCAAAGGATCGCCTGACCACCCAGACTGCAAAAACAAAGGGAAGCTGTGTCATTTCATACCAAAGCTGTCCCAGATCAATCACCTGTTCAAAACTTTGCTTCCAGGGATGTATCAGTGCGGTATCCCCAATCACCAAAACAGCATCCGCTGATTTTGAAACTTTTTCAAAATCAGTGACATCCCCGACTTGATAAACCGGAGTTACCTTTCTTTGATGAAATATCATTTTTAAAAAAGACGCACCTGATGCTGACTCCTGTGAGAACACTACTTTTTTGCCGTCAAGATCATCAATGGCATAATTGCTTGCCAGGATGACGCTCATCACCCTTCCATGGCAGGAGATGGACAGGTCTGGAAGCAGTAAAAGCTCTTGGTGATTCATGGCATAAAATGCTGCGGAAATCGGGCTTACTTTTATCTGGCCGGTTATTATTTTCCGGTTCAAGACAGAGGGCACATCCGGCACCATTTTCAACCACTCCGGCAACAGACCGTGGTCAAGACCGTAATAGACAGGGAAGGAATTGACATAACTGATTTTCCCCATATATATATTTTTATCAATCATTGGATATTATCCTTTGAAAAAGGTCTTTTTTATTTTTTATACAGACGGATCGGTATAAAAACTCTGCCTTTTTTCCCTTTGAAAGTGTACCGGTTATTTGTTCGAACCCCAGCGCCCTGGCACCATTAATGGTTGCCATTGAAAAAACAATAGCAGGGTCAAGACCTGGGTAATGATTTTGTACAAAGGCCATTTCATCAAAGATATTTAAAGAATCACAACTGGCAAGGCTGTCTGTTCCCAAGGCCGGTTGAATGCCTTTTTTGATCATTGTTTTAATATCCGGAAGCTTTCCATGAAGATTCCAGTTACTCCTTGGGCAGACACAGACCTTTGTTTTTGATCGGGCCAGCAGTTCCATGTCCGCATCATTGGCGGTTAATGCATGGACAACGATGGTTAGAGGATCAAGCAGTCCCATATCATTGACATATTGTACAGGTGTTTTTGATCCGATATCCCAGGAGGACCAGTCAATTTCCCGCAATGTCAGAAAATCAGCCCAGGCTCCTTTTTTATCACGGATAAATCTGGTTTCATCATCAGATTCTGCCACATGGATACAAAAAGGCAACCCATCTAATCCGGAACATTTTTTTAAAGCCATAAGCAGTCGGGGTGACGAGGTATGAGGAGCGTGTCCTGCAACGGAAGAAGAGACAGAATCGGTTTTTTGGATAAACCAGGGTTGTTGAATATTAGATCCCAGGAATTCATGAAAAAAAACGCCCTTTAAACCGGAATCTTTAATAATGGATTCAGTGATTCCAAGGGTTGATATCTCTCCGACATAACGGTTTCCCGATTCCATCAACTGCCTGGCAGCCTTTCGGGCCTCTTTAATGAGTTTTTCTTTTCCCAGAGCTTCTCTTTTTTCCAACAGTGTTTTAACCCAAAATTCAAACCCCTTGTCAAAGGGCATACTACCTTTTAATGCAGACAATTCCAGGTGCAGATGCGTATTGACCAGGGGCGGCATGATTATGCCCGGGCCGTGATCAATACACTTTTCTTTTAGCCTTCCTTTGTGAACCCCCCGAATGAAACCATTTTCAATTTCAAGATACCCATTCTCGATAATATTTGAAGAATCAACAATGATCCAGCCGGCCCGGTGGAGTTCTCTTCTGTGGCTGCTGCCATTGCAAACAATGGTTTCAATACTATTGATCATAACAGATGATAATAACAGTCCCGTTGTCTTGGTTCAAACCCTGCTTTGGAAATCAAGCGAGTCAGTTCCTCTTTTGGAAGCATAAAATCAATCCCGGCAGACGCCACAACATTTTCTTCAATCATGGTACTCCCCATGTCATTTGCACCAAAAAACAAGGCGGTCTGGGCGATTTTATCTCCCTGGGTAACCCAGGATGCCTGGATATTATCAATATTATCAAGAAACAGGCGGCTTGCGGCAAGAACCCTTAAGTATTCCACGCTGGTCTTTTTTCTGACTGAAATCTTTGTATTATCCGGTTGAAATGTCCAGGGTATAAAAGCTGTAAAGCCATGGGTTTCGTCCTGCAGGCGCCTTATTTTATTCATATGCTCAAAAATATGAACATCTTCTTCAAGATGCCCGAACATCATTGTGGCACTGGACCTCATCCCCTGCAGATGGGCCTGGCGCATCACTTGGAGCCATTCTTCGGACAGGCATTTATTGGGAGAAACTTTTTGGCGGATATCATCACACAAAATTTCCGATCCGCCACCAGGGATGGAAGAAAGACCGGCTTGTTTCAAAATCGATATGGTTTGGGCAATGGACAGGGACGTTTGCTTGGCAATAAAACTGATTTCAGGGGGAGAAAATCCATGAATATGAATATCAAAATTTTCTTTTATAAATTTTAGCATATCCACATAATACGCCATATCCAAATCAGGATTCATGCCCCCCTGCAATAGGATCTGCGTACCGCCAAGGTCGATGGTTTCCTGAATCTTATCAGATAAAACTTGCTTTGAAAGAACATATCCCCTGCCCTGGCCCGGCGGCTCAAAAAATGCACAAAACCTGCAACCGGATACACAGATATTGGTATAATTGATATTTCTGTCCACCACATAGGTGACAATTTTATCTGGATGATAAAAAAATCGTTTGCGGTTTGCAAGACTTGCCAGGGTCAAAAAATCAGCCTGTCTGAATAAGAGCAAGCCTTCATCAATATCTATTCTTTGATTCTCTTTAACTTTTTCAATTATTTTATTTAAACGGTCCATTATTTATATTCACGCAATTTATTGATCGGATGATAGAAAGAATCCCGTTCAACAGGTTCAAAGCCTGCTGAAACGATCATATCCTCCATTTGATCTTTTGTAAGGCCTGTGGCAGATGTTGCACCGGCAGTATGGGTGATTCTCTCTTCTATAATCGTCCCGTCCAGGTCATCTGCTCCAAAGCTTAAGGCCACCTGGGCAAGCTTTTCTCCTATCATCACCCAATAGGCTTTAATGTGATCAAAATTATCCAGCATCAGACGGGCTGCTGCCACATTTTTTAAATCATCCATGGCGGTTGTCGGAGGGATATGAGACAGCTCAGTATTTTCAGAATGGAATGCCAAAGGAATAAAGGCGGAAAAGCCGGCAGTTTCATCCTGCAATTGCCTTAACGCAATAAGATGATCCACTCGTTCCTCAATGGTTTCAATATGGCCGTACAGCAGGGTGGCATTGGTTTTAATCCCAGCCTTATGAACCGCTCTTACAATCTCAAGCCATCTTTTATGACCAATCTTTTTTGGAAACAGCGCCTCATGGACTCTTGAATTCAGCACCTCTGCCCCACCTCCCGGCATCATTCCAAGGCCTGCATCCTTTAGTCTTTGAATGGTTTCTTCTATGGAAAGCCCGGCAAGATTGGACAGATAGTCAATTTCCACACAGGTAAAAGCTTTGATGGTGGCATTGGGTCTGACTTTTTTAACGGTCTTTAAAAGATTAATAAAATAGTCAAAATTTAAGGCGTCATTCAGCCCGCCTACGATATGCAATTCATTAACAGGTTCATCAATCCGTTCCATTAATCTTTTTTCAATCTCTTCAACAGACCAGACATAGGCGCCCTTTTCATTGTCGCCCCTGGCATAAGCACAAAACCGGCACCGATTTTTACACACATTGGTATAATTTAAATGCTGGTTATAAATATAGAACGCTTTATTGCCATGCAAAGACCTTCTGACATGGTTGGCAATCTGTCCTATCCCGATCAAATCATGGGTTTCATAAATATAAATCCCGTCTTCTTTAGAAAGACGGGAATTTTTTAAGACTTTTGCATAAATGCTTTCAAGTCTTTTATCCATAAAAGTAATCTGCATTAACGTCTCTTTCTTCTTACCACCCTTTTCTTTTTTTTAATTCCTGAACCGGTTACTGCCTGTGCCATATTCTGTTTTGGATCAAACAGGTTGTTCTGGGTATATGAGCAGGACGCACGGGGACATTTAAGACCTTTTTCACCAGAAGGTGCCACGGTTTCCGTCATGAATGAATTTTTACAAAGGGGGCACTCAAAATGATAGGGTTTATCCCAGGAAACAAATCTGCAATCTTGTTTGGTACAGGAGAAAAACTCTTTTCCCTTTTCCGTTGTTTTTGAAACAACCTCCCCTTCTTTACAAAGGGGACAAGGCATGGTTAATTCGCTTTCAAAGGCGGCAATCTGGGATTCAATATCGTCATCTGCCTGGGAGGTTTTTCTCTTTTCCTCTTCTTTGATCTGTTTAAGTCTTGCTTCTGCTTCACGTTGCTGTTTTTGTTCTTCTTCTTGTTTGAGTCTTTCTTCCAACGCCTTTAACTGTGCTTCTTTTTCAGCCATAAGGGCTTCGCGGGCTTCTAACTGGGATGCCTTTTCCGCTGCTATTTTTGCTTCTTGCTGGGCTTTTAGAAGCTGTTTTTCTCTTTGTTCAATTTCCCTGAGCTGTCTTGCCGCTTCTTTTGCTGCTTCTTCAGCTTCTTTTATTAATTCTTCTTTTTGGGCCAGCTTTTTAGCCAGTTCTGCTGCTTCCTCTGCTTTTTTAAGCTGAGCTTTTTGAGCGTCTAACTCTTCTTTTGAGGGCCCTTTATCAAAAACATCCTTTATTTTTAATTGGCCGGGAGAATCAATGGATCGTTTTCTTCTATTTTTAATGAATTTTGACAGACGATTCAGATTATCATTTTTAAGTTTCTGAGAAATTTCCTTTGACTGGCTTGACGCAGCAACTTTGCCTGCTACGATTTCAGATGCTTTTTTTTCAGCCCGATCCTTTGAAACAGACACACCACGGCTTTTCAGGGTGGATTTAAAACTATCCTTTGCAAGTTCAAGGCTTTTTCTTTCTGAATTTACCTCCTCATTCATTTGAAGAACAAAAGCCACAAGGTTCATGCCCGGCATTCCGGGAAACATGTTGTCAAGGAAACCGACCATCATAAAAGCCGGCATTTCCGCCTTGAGCTGTCCATTTGAATCCGTACTGATGTAACCTTTGTTTAAAACCGAATCAACAGTTTTTTCAAAGGCATCATCTTTTTCAAGCCCGATATCTACCAGTTC
>JAHJLN010000029.1 GCA_018821715.1 Pseudomonadota bacterium
CATTCAGTTCTTTTAGCTGGTCCATGGCAAATGTCCTTATATATAAAAGCAGTCTTTGTATTTTTTATTACAAACTATAAATAAACAAAAAATTCATACCATGGAAACAGCAAAGAGACAAGTGCATTAGATCGTAACGGGCATAATAATCATTCCTGGTGATGACTGTGGATCTTGTCAACAGACAGAGCCATTATCAAAACAAATTTAATAATGACTCTGTCTGTATTCTTATTTAAAAAAGGTCAACAATGCATGAAGATTGGTGAGGGGGTGCGGCGGGCAGCCGGGAATAAACAGATCCACAGGCAAAATGGTATCAAGGCCTTGGGTAATTTCAGGACTTCCCGAGAAAGGCCCCCCGGTTATGGTGCAGCTTCCGACGGCAATGACCACCTTTGGGGCTGGAACTGCTTCATATGTCTGCAATAATGCTGTTTTCATGTTTCTGGAGACAGGACCTGTAACAACAATTCCATCTGAATGGCGGGGAGATGCAACAAAATTAATGCCAAACCGGGCCAGATCAAAAAATGGGGTGGCCAGTACGTTTAAATCAGCTTCACATGCATTACACCCGGCTGCTGATACCTGACGGAGTTGTAAAGATCGGCCGAACAATTTTTTAAAATGCTGTTTTGAGTGTTCGGCAAGGGATGGAAGATCACCAGCCGTCAGCAGATGTTCTTTTTGGGAGGTGGCAATTTCAAAATCCCCGGAAAATTTGACAAATTTCCCATCCGAGATCCGTTCACAGGTTCCGCAAAAAACACACCGGCCCATGTTAATTTTTTTTTGATTTCTATCAATGGCATCCTGCGGGCAGGCTGTGGCACACATTTCTACCATGTCAAAGGAGACATCTTTTTGTATGACGGGTTTTCCGCGATAGCGTTCAAATACAGCGGGTTTTTCATTGGGGTAGTTACAGGTTCTGTGCCCTTGCTCAAATCTATTTTTAAGTGTAGTGAACATTTAAAACTCTCTTTTCCATTTTATTATCAAAGATCAAATCCGCAATAAGAAAGATTGAAACTTTTATTATTTAAAGGGAAATCCGAAATTCCGGTATCCCGTAACGCCATTGCAAGACCGTTCCAGTTGTGGAAAGAAGGATCTTTAACCTTGTATCGAAGTATTTTCCCGTCTTTATCGGTCAATATCACATGGGATACTTCTCCACGCCACCCCTCATTCAAGGTTACCACAAAAGACGAAGGCAAAAAATTATAATTAATATTCTCCACTGTAAGTGTTTCAACCGGTGCGTTAATCAATGATTGAATAATATTAATCGATTGCAGTACTTCGTCATATCTTATTTTTGCACGGGCATATACATCACAGGTGTTTTTTTTATTCTCAGGAATGTTTATCTGGCTATACTGCTCTGTGGGAAAGCAACGCCTGACATCATACGGGATGCCGCTTGCCCGACCGGCTGGACCGACCAAACCTAACTGCTCGGCATCGTAGGTACTTACAGTGCCGCAGTCTTCAAAACGGGCCCTGACCGTTGACGCAGAAAAAAGAAGATCAAGAACATGCTCCACCTGTGGTTTTAATTCTTTTATCCGTTCATTAAGGGTTTCTCGAATCTCTTCGGCAAGTGAAAACCGAACCCCTCCAGGTCGTACCAATCCTTTCCCGAACCTGTTGCCACAAATCAAAAGAGACAGATTTAAAAAATCCCCCCGCATCCGTCCAAAATAATTGGCTGGTGGTAAAAATGCAACATCGCCACTTAATGCCCCAAGATCACCAATATGATTGGCAATCCGTTCCAGTTCCAGGGCAATGGTTCGGATGATCCGAGCGCCTTTATCCGGCCGAACCTGTGTCAAAGATTCAACAGCCTGGGCCATGCAAAGGCTGTGGCCGATGGCTGTATCACCGGCAATACTTTCCGCAAGAATCGGCAGCCTTTTTGCCTGAACATCATGAAATAGATTTTCTATGGCCCTGTGCTGGTATCCCAGCTGTATTTCCAAGTGAAGAACACGCTCACCAATACAGTTAAACCTGAAATGACCGGGTTCAATAACCCCTGCATGAACCGGTCCTACGGCAACCTCATGAATCTCATCACCGTCAACCTGGTAATACTCATAATTTCCTGGGATATCCTGTTTATAGTCATTGCCGAAAACGTCCGGTAAATTCCTGTAATTGGAATGATATCTGACCATTTTCAGCCAGGGATGACCTTCAGGCCTTATACCGAATTGTTCTGCAATTTCCCTTTCAAACATATGAAACGGCTCACATGTTTGAGATAAAGATGGATAAAACTCTGGCGCCTCACAACTTGCGACCAAAAGTTTATCTGTTCTTAACACAGCCATAAGTTTGAGGGAGACGTCATCCTGACAGGCAAAATACTGGACAACCTTTCCACCCTCTTTTACAATGCTCAAAGCATTTTTATGGAATTCATCAAAGGAAAGATGAGGAATCTTCTTTAGTGCAACGCACTCACCATTTGAAACTTCTAAAAAAGCGTTAGTCATTTAAGTCCTCCGCCGATGGCAGTTACTGCATCAATTATGGTTTGATATAATGTGTCCGGCATAAAGAAGCATAATATCAGAGATGTTAACAGCAGTATATATTGAGGCCAGACCATGCTGGCTTTTTCTTTTAATTGAATCGTCTTGTTTGAATCACCCTTGTTAAAATCATCAAAAGAAATTTTCATTACCTGGTTTGCAAATCCTGCAAATATGACACAAAGGCTAAAAATAAAAATACCTGCCGTCACATAGTGGCCGGTACGAAATGCCCCCACGATAATAAACATCTCCCCAATAAAAATTCCAAATGGTGGAAACCCTGAAATACCGGCAAAACCGCCAAAAAAAGCAACAAATGTTTTTGGCATCCGACTGACCATATCTCCTGTGCCCTTGATCATTCTGTCACCATACCCCAGCAAAATATTTCCTGATGATAAAAACAGGGAAGATTTAATCAGGCTGTGATGAATCATGCAGATCATGGCACCATATGCAGCTATACCGCCGATACCGGTTCCAAATGCAATGATTCCCATGTTCTCGATACTGGAATAGGCCAGCATTCTTTTGTATTCGTTCTGTTTAAGGATAAATGTTGCCGCTGCCAGGATGGACATCAACCCGAAAACAACCAGGATAGTCCCTGAAAAATCGCCCAGACCTGCAGCATACATAATCTTATTTGTCTTAAAAATCCCCAGGTATGCACAATTTAAAAGCACGCCGGATAATAGTGCGGAAGCAGGACTAGGCGCCTCGCTATGGGCATCCGGAAGCCATGTGTGCATCGGGGCAAGACCCATTTTTGTCCCATACCCAACCAGGATAAAGATAAACCCGACTTTAAGCCACATGGGGTCCAGTGTTGTCGCAACCATTGTAAGGGAGGAAAAAGACAGGGGGGCATCCACCTTGCCAATGTCCATTGAAAGCGTAATAAACACTGATCCTAAAAGTGCCATGGCAATACCGACAGAGCAGATGAGTACATATTTCCAGGTGGCTTCAAGGGATGCAGAAGATCTGTGGGTGTAAATAAGCGGTGCACTGGCAAGGGTTGTCGCTTCAATGGCAATCCATAAAACCATGATATGGTCGGATAGCGTTACCATTGTCATTGTGGATAAAAACAGGAGCATGAATCCTGTAAAAATATTTTCTGCCTGGATCTCACTTTCTTTAAGATATGAAATCGTATAGATGGAAATCAGAAAAAATAATAATGAAATCACTAAAAGTGATAACAAGCCTTCAGGGGTCACAGCAAAATAGCTATTAAAAAAAGCTTCGGGTCTGTTTTTCCAGATCAGGACTGAAAGAATAAGATGAACCGCTCCAGTACCTACAAGAAGTTGTCGGCCGATCGCTTTAGGAAGAAAAAAAGCAATGATACCTGTTATAAAAGGCGTTAGAAAAACAATTTCTACCATGAAATAACACCTATTCCTTTAATGTTCTAAGAAGTGCCGTATCAACATCATCAAACGTTCGTTTGATATTTTGAAGGATAATGGCCATGATCATCACACCGGCAAGCACATCGAGCAAAATTCCGAATTCAACAATGTGGCGGGCACGAACTGAAAATGTTGTTCCAACAAGATAAATACCATTTTCCATCATAATGTAACCCAGGACCATGGCAATGGCATTTCTCCTGGCAATCAAAAGAAACATTCCCGTGACCAGAAGCGCTATTGCTGTAGGAAATAAAAGCGTATATTCACTGATGGACGGAATGTTCAACTGCCGGCTGACATATGTTGCCGCAACAATTAATCCAAGACCGCAAAGTATGGAGGCATGGTACCCGATTATGGGTTCTACCTCTCTTCGGATGGCCACTCGTTTAATGGCGATGTAAATGCTCATTGGGATAATAATGCCCCTTATCAATAACGTAACAAGGGTAAAGATCATTCCACCGGCAGTCATATCGTGACCGATAAAAAGGGGGACGATCGATGCAACAATCCCCTGGAAGCCGACAACCATTATAAGACCGGGCAATCGGCTGGAGCCAAAGGAAAATAAAACAGAGAGCAGCACAAGTGATAAAATTGTGTCAACCGGATGTAATATCATTTAATAAACTCCAAAGTGATAATGGTTGCAAAAAAGGCCAAGGCAAATGATGTCAGGACAAATTGCGGGACTTTGTCCATTCTGTACCGGGCAATGACCGATTCAGTAATGCCGACCGCCACGTATACGATGACAAGTCCGGTAAGATATAGCCCGAAAGACAGACCGGTAATACCAATGTCAAAAGGTAAAATCAGTCTTGAAACAATTGTTGAATAAAAAAAGAGCTTGCAGAAGGATCCCAGCTCAATGAGAGCAAAATCCGGTCCGCTGTGGTCTAAGACCATCACTTCATGGATCATTGTCAGTTCCAGGTGAGTGGCGGGGTCATCAACCGGAACCCTTGAGTTTTCCGTTAACAGAATAATAAAAAAAGCAATCACAATGAACAGCAACGGAGCACCGGTGGCATTCCACAGACCAATAGTGCTTTCTCCTGTGAAATAAGCCGATAGCTGAAGTTCTCCGGTCAACCGATAGAAAAAGATCAAAATCATAAATGTTGTGGCTTCACAGATAATCGGGAAATAGGCTTCTCTTGCCGCTCCCATGCCCTCAAACGGAGAAGCGGTATCCATGGCAGCCGCAATGGTAAAAAAACGGCCAAGTCCCATTATGTATAGAACAAAAAGAATATCTCCGCTGAATGAAATAATCGGCTGGTGCCCGGCAATCGGCAGAAACATAAGCACAGTGACGGCAGAGGCCAATGAAACAATCGGCCCCAGTTTAAACATCATCGTGGTACTCTTGCTGTAGACTGATCCTTTTTTAAAAAGCTTGATCAGGGTGTAGTAATTGATCAGTAAAGGGGGCCCCTTTTTCCCACCAAAAAATGCCTTGACTTTAAGGATAACGGCTGAAAAAAAAGGCGCCGTTAAAATCGCAAGAAACCAAAGGATAATGGATTCAATCATAAA
>JAHJLN010000284.1 GCA_018821715.1 Pseudomonadota bacterium
GGCTTAAAAACATAAACCGTGCCGCATCTTTGCCCACTTCATCAACAATTTCTTTTAAGGTAACAAATTCACCTGCCCTTGTGGACATCTGGAACGGTTTTCCCCCTCTAAGCAGATTCACCAGTTGAACCAGTATGACATTAAATTGTTCGCTCTTTTGGCCCGAAGCCACAACAGATGCTTCAATCCTTTTGATATAGCCATGATGATCTGCCCCCCATACATCAATGACCCTTTCAAATCCGCGCTCATATTTTTCTATGTGGTAGGCAATATCAGAAGCAAAATAGGTTGTCAGTCCGTTATTTCTGACCACCACCCTGTTTTTCTCATCACCGAAATCCTGTGTTCGAAACCAGAGTGCACCCTCTTCTTCATACACCAGATCTTTTGATTTCAGCTCATCAATGGCTTTTTGAACTCTTCCTGTGTCATAAAGACTTTGCTCACTGAACCATTGATCAAAGGTGACGCCAAAATTTAACAGGTCTTGTTTAATACCGTTAAGAATGATATCTGCTGCAAATTTTGCACAAATGGCAATGGCGTCTTTTTCCTCTTTTTGAACAAATGCAGTCCCTTCTTTTTCAAGGATCTTTATTGCCAGATCATTGATATAATCGCCCTTATAGCAATCATCTGGAAACGCAATATCTTTTCCCGCTTTTTGCAGTACCCTTAACCAGACAGATGTGCCAAGGGTTCTTATCTGACGTCCTGAATCATTAATATAATATTCTTTTTGGACATCAAAACCGGCAAAAGAAAGAATATTCCCCACAGCGTCACCAACAGCTGCTCCCCTGCCATGACCGACATGCAAGGGACCCGTAGGATTTGCACTGACAAATTCCACCTGAACTTTTTTCTTCCGGCCAATCTCTGAAGCACCATAGGTTTTATCTTGTTCAAAAATTTTATCCACAACAGGGTGCCATGCATCATTTGAAAGAAAAAAATTGATAAATCCCGGGCCTGCTATCTCAACCTTTTCAATTATATCTGACGGTTCAATTGAGGACAGGATGCTTTCGGCAATTTTTCCTGGTGCCATTTTTTGAACAGCTGCTGAAACCATGGCAAAATTTGTGGAAAAGTCTCCATGGGACGAGAACCTGGGTTCCTCAATTTCCATTTCAGGGAATTGATCTGATGATAAAACGCCTTTTTCAAAGGCTTTTTGAGCAGCAGCAAGAACAATTTTTCTAATGGTAGATTTCATTATTGACTCTAATTTTCGTGTTCAGAAATGTCTTCAGGGGAAAATCTGGGCGTATCATCTTCAGAGTCTATTTCCTTGATCTCATCTTCATCCGTTGTCCCGTCTTCCTCCAAAATTTTATCCAGCTCGACATCTTCATCTTCCAGTTGAAATTTAACTTCTTTGGGAAAGGCTTCGGCATCATCATATTCAATGGTGATGGTCTCTTGTTTTTCTTTTTTAAAAAATTCAACAGTATTCTCAAAAAGCTTTACGCAAAGCCCTGAAGAAGGAAAAAAACTTCGTCTTCTCAACAATCGAGTAAACGCTTGAACACCCTCACTTGAAGCTTTTGCCATTTCTTCCAGCGCATACGCTTCTTCATGAAGCGGCATGACAACCCCCGGATCGACCTCGCTGGATTCCAAAATCGTCAAAATGCCGTCTTTAATCGTTTTCTCAAATCTTATCTTCTGTCTCATCCATTCTCTCCTGTAAAATTTTGGGTTAACCTAAAACTTTTTAATATAGCTCAACTATTCTTCCTGTCAATGATAAGATGTTTTTTTAAAATCACAAGTTAAGTATTGACCTGTTTTTGACAAGATGATATAGATGCGGGGTTAATCTCGGAGGAGTGGCCGAGCGGCTGAAGGCGGCGGTCTTGAAAACCGTTAAGTGTCAAAGCTTCGTGGGTTCGAATCCTACCTCCTCCGCCACATGAAAGTCTACGGAGAAATGGCCGAGTGGCTGAAGGCGCTCGCCTGCTAAGCGAGTATGGGTGTTGTTATCCATCTAGAGTTCGAATCTCTATTTCTCCGCCACCAAACTAATACAAAGGTCTGATTGAGTCATTCATTCATTAAATTTTCCGACACCCCCCAGAATGCTAAAAAAAATATTCAATGCGCATTTTTAATTATCTACCTGGGAAAACTGCCGTCCTATTTTGATTTTTGGGCCAAGTCCTGTGAAACAAACCATGAAAATTTTCATTGGTTTATATATAATGACCACATTGACAGCAAACGATTATTCAATAAAGCGGTTACAATCGTGCCGTATACTTTTGAAACGCTTTGCCGGGATTTAAAAAACACCTTTAATATTCACGTTCAATCCAAAAATACAAGAATTGTCTGTGACTGTAGAATAATGCTGTATCCCATCCGAAAAAATGAAGAGGCCTTGGATAATTTTGATCTTATCGGGTACTCTGATCTGGATATTCTTTATGGACAGATAAAAACCTTTTTGCCTGAGAATGCTTTAAATTATTCCATGATAAGTGCCCATGACAATCGACCCTGTGGACCGCTTACGCTATTTAACAAAAAATATTTACAAGATATTTGTAAAAGCAAGAAGATCAAAGGTTTTCTAGAGTTGGATCACGGAGATGAACTTTATGAAAGCCAGGAATATTCGAATTCTGCCTCAAAATTTAAGCCCATGTCAGGGAATACAATTAAAGATAAAATTGCCAAAAAAATCAAGCTTACCCATCTGGATGAATCAGAAGACTTGGTAGAAATTGCTGAACACTTTGCACCTGTTTTTTGTAAGGCAATACCGCTGCAACCAACCATGGGCAAAGGCTTCAACCATAGAAAAGCCATTGCATTCTGGGACAAGGGCCGCCTTTATATCCAAGATGTTTTCGGGCATAAAAAAGAAGGCGCCATCTTTCACTTTTCACGCTTTAAAAACAGAACACGATTTGTAATTGATCCGCATGCATTGGATGCTAATCAACTGGGCATTTATAAATATGGTATTATTGAAATAAAAACAAAACTGACAAAACTTAAAATGCTGTTATCCCTTCTGTATTAGACTGCTTAAGAATCAAAAAAAGCTTCATTTAAAATTAAACTGAATGATACGAGTTTTTCATCCGGTGAAATTGGATGGGGTTTGTGACTATATATTAAAGGAATGCAGCCTTTCCCAGAGTGCTTGTTCCTTTGATAAACCATTAAACTCTTTTACCATTTTTGATGTTTCTTTAAGCGGAACATAGTACGGCTTGCCTTTGTCATCAATTGAGGGAATAATATCCCGTGAATTGGAATACTGATCAACAGATTCTTTCCACCACTGGGGATGGAGTGCCTTGAACCCGTATTTTTCTTCAAATTCATTTTTATGATTATAGATATAGCTGCCCGGGTAATAAGAAAATCGCTGATATTTTATCCTTAAATACCCCCCCTTAAGCTCTGGGGAAACCTTTTGTATAAAAAACTGTTTAAACTCTTCATAGGTTTTTTTCGTTTCACCAGGATGATTAAAAATCAGAAACATATCATGTAAAATCCCATATTCGCTGCATACTTTTGATATGTTCAGAAAATTATCAAGAAAAGACTCAGGGCTTGCTGTTTTTCTCATGATCCTGAGCATGGTTTTTGATAAAGAATCAACGCCAAAATCAATCTTGATTTTTAATTTTGATAATAGTTTTATATCCTCTTCATCCAACAGGTCAACTCTGGTTTCCAACCAGAAATAAAGATCCAGGTTTTTTTCAATCAGTTCATTTAAAAATTCTTTACGCCAGTTTTTATCAAATCCGAAACAGGCATCAAAAAGGGGAATATAGCTGGGTGAAATTTGTTCATTGATTTTCAGAATATAATCAATGGCTGTTTTGACAGGAAGGCTGGACCATTTTTTCTTATATTCCATACAGTACCTGCAATGGAACGGGCATCCCGCCCCTAGAAACATCCCAATCGTTTTCTGGGAATCATAATAGGGATAGGATACATAATCCGGAAATATTTCATAGGTATTCTTTTTGATGGCATCCTCCAAGCCGAATATCTTGAAAATATTGTAGATTTCACCTTCTACAACATGATCAAACGGCGTGTTTTCATACAAAAAATCTTCAGGAACAAGTGTGGGATGGTATCCGCCCACAATTATGTTCATCTTTGGCTTTTGCTGTTTTATTTTTTCAGCAAAATAAACAGATGACAGATAGTTAAGGCTGGACCAGCATGAGATGGCTATATAATCCGTGTCTATGGAAAGTATTCTTTTTAAGGATTTTTTCTTAAATTCTTCTAATCCTTTTTCATCTTCAGGCCTTAAAAATTCATTTTCAAGATCAATTACGATGACATCAAAAAATTCTTTCAGGTAAGTATAAATATAAACCATGTGGGGTTTTAAGGTGATAAACCGCCCCCAGTTTTTAGAATAAAAATCTCCAGGATATACCATTAAAATCTTTTGTTTTGTTTTCATAAGAATCTCTTTTTTTTATTCAGAATCAATGATTGAAAATAATTGATGTGTTGTTTTATGTATTCTTTAAATGAAAGGATTGATTTATTCAACAAAAAAAGAGTTGCAAGCGTCTTATGCTTTACAATTGCAATCCCTAAAATGACTCACGGATTGCTGTTTTACGCGCATTAACCCTTGACATAAAACAGAATGGAGTTTATATCCTTCTAACAATTATATTAAGGGAATAGTTTTATATTTATAGACTAATATTTAATAAAAATGCATTTAAAACAGATACTTAAAAAAGACAAGGAATCTTTTGTAAAAAAATGGTTCCAGGCAACAATTAATACCTATCCTGCACAAACTGCCAGAATACTGGGCAAAGACTCCAACAGATTTGACAACCCTGTTGGCGCGGTTACCCATGAAACCATTAAGGATGTATTTAATCTTATCACTGAAGAGTTTAATCAGGAAATACTCGAAAAAGCCCTTGACCCGGTAATCCGCATCAGAGCGGTACAGTCATTTTCTGCAGCAGAAGCTGTCAGTTTTGTTTTTGCACTAAAACAAATTGGTGAGAACCTCCTTGATGACAGTTTGATCAGACAATTTGATAAGCTTGTTGATCAGATTGCCCTTGCTGCATTTAACAAGTTTATGAAATGTAAGGAAGAAATATTCCTTTTAAAGGCCACGGAAAGCAAAAGACGCATTCACAGGGCTTTTGAAAGGGCAGGTTTAGTAGCTGAGCTGACGGAGGAAGATCTTCTTGGCTCAAAAAAATCTTAACAGGTATGACAAAATTTTTTGTTTGTCATATATAAAACAATGAGGTGGTTATAATATGAATCAAAAGTACTTGATCCCCCTGACAGCTGTTTTTCTGCTTTTTTTAGTGGCATACACAGGGGTTGAGGGAGCAGGGCTTCAGTGGTTCTTCGGAATTGTTTTTCCCTATGTAGCGATTATTGCCTTCCTTGCCGGGTTTGTATACAAGGTTTTAGGATGGGCATCTTCTGCTGTTCCGTTCAGGATCCCGACAACCTGCGGACAACAGAAATCACTGCCATGGATAAAACAGAACTCCATTGACAACCCTGATACTTCTACAGGTGTGTTTTTGCGTATGGTTCTTGAAATTTTTCTTTTCAGGTCTCTATTCAGAAACACAAAAGCAGCATTCAACAAAAATACGTCCAACCGGCTTTCCTATTCCTGGGAAATCTTCTTGTGGGTGGGCGCGCTTGCCTTTCATTATTCCTTTCTGGTTGTATTGTTAAGGCATTTCAGATTTTTTACCTCTCCTGTACCCTCCTGTCTCAAATTCCTGGAATATATTGACGGTATTGTACAGCTGGGACTTCCCGGAATCTTTTTA
Organism: Pseudomonadota bacterium; assembly: GCA_018821715.1. GTDB lineage: Bacteria > Desulfobacterota > Desulfobacteria > Desulfobacterales > Desulfobacteraceae > Desulfobacula. The sequence continues at coordinate 5,829 of JAHJLN010000284.1, forward strand.
TCCGGTGTTGTCTTGCTTGCGGCAACATTATTTTTGCTGGCAAGAAGAATTTTCGATGCCAAGGTCACCTATATCTCCCAGGCAGCAGACTACTTTCCCCTGTTCCTTATTATCGGGATTGCAGCCTCTGGTTTGTCCATGAGATATTTTACAAAGGTTGATATTATCGGTATCAAAACACTTACCATGGGTCTTGCAACCTTCAGCCCGGCAATTCCTGAAGGTGTTGGCGGTCTTTTTTATGCCCATCTTTTTCTGGTGAGTATCCTTTTTGCATATTTCCCGGCCAGCAAACTCATGCATATGGGCGGAATCTTCTTAAGTCCAACAAGGAATATGGCAAACAATACCCGTGCAAAAAGACATGTTAACCCCTGGAACTATGATGTGAAAACCCATACCTATGAAGAGTATGAGGATCACTTCAGAGAAAAAATGATTGAAGCCGGCCTGCCGGTGGATAAGAAGGAGTAATCGATGTCTGACGAACTAAAACCGGATGAACTATTAAATAAAATAGATTATGGCCCGGGATCTGACAATTGGATGGATACGACTGCTTCAGTCCAGATCAGACCGGGAATGTACTGTTATGCGGCAAAGGCTGAAAGTGTTGAAACACTGGGCCTTCCAAATGCCAGGGCCTGGAACCCCCTTGAGGAAGACTGGAAGCTGCCGGATAACTGGCAGGAAATTATTTTTCAGGGGTTAAAAGATCGCCTGGAAAGATTTCGAACCTTTAAGGTGTTCATGGATATCTGTGTACGATGCGGCGCATGCGCGGACAAGTGTCATTTTTTCCTTGGCACCGGCGACCCCAAAAACATGCCGGTCTTAAGAGCCGAACTGTTAAGATCAGTATACAGAAATGATTTTTCAACCGCAGCAAAAATCCTGAAAAAAATACCCGGCGGACAGGCATTGGCCGGTGCAAGACCCATGACCATGGAAGTGCTCAAGGAATGGTGGTACTACTTTTTTCAGTGCACCGAGTGCCGGCGCTGTTCCGTATTCTGCCCCTATGGCATTGATACGGCTGAAATCACCATCATGGCAAGGGAGATTTTCAACCTTTTGGGTCTGAACATTGACTGGATTGCAACCCCTGTTTCCAATTGCTTTAAAACAGGCAACCATCTGGGAATCCAGCCCCATGCCTTTAAAGACATGCTGGAATTCTTTGTGGAAGATATTGAAGCGGTTACCGGCGTCAACTGCACCCCCAATTTCCAAAAAAAGGGAGCGGATATTCTGTTTATCACGCCTTCTGGAGATGTGTTTGCAGATCCCGGGACCTATACCTGCCAGGGCTACCTGATCCTGTTCAAGTATCTCAAAGATAAATACGGACTGGATGTAACCTGGAGCACCTATGCCTCGGAAGGCGGGAACTTTGGTTTCTTTACCTCCCATGAGACCATGAAACGTCTGAATGCCAAGATGTATGCAGAAGCCAAACGCCTGGGCGTAAAATGGATCTTAGGCGGTGAATGCGGCCACATGTGGCGGGTGATTCATCAATACATGGATACCATGAACGGCCCTGCCGATTTCCTGGAAGTTCCGGTTAATCCCATTACCGGCACCCGATTTGAGAATGCAGCCTCCACAAAGATGGTTCATATCACAGAATTTACCGCAGACCTTATCAAACACGGAAAACTGGAGCTTGATAAAGGCCGAAATGCCAATCGCATCATGACCTTTCATGATTCTTGCAACCCTGCAAGGGGAATGGGTCTCTTGGACGAACCAAGATACGTGATTCAAAATGTCTGTGACAACTTCTATGAAATGCCGCCCAACACGATCCGGGAGCAGACCTTTTGCTGCGGTTCAGGTTCAGGCCTGAATGCCGGTGAAAACATGGAGTTGAGAATGGCAGGGGCCCTTCCAAGAGCCAATGCCCTCAAATATGTCCACGAAAAATTCGGCGTCAACACCCTTGGCACCATCTGTGCCATTGACAGGGCCACCCTGACAACCATGTGCGAATACTGGGTGCCGGATGTACAGGTTTACGGCGTCCATGAACTGGTCGGCAATGCATTGATCCTGCCCGGTGAAAAGAAACGGACAGAAGACTTGAGATTTGAACCCCTGCCAGGTGTTGAGGAGGAAGACGATGAATAAAAACATGATCATCACAGGACTTGTGATTTTTGTTTTGGCAGTACTCTCACCGTTCTGGTTTAATATTATTACAACAACCCAGGCAGCGCCTGAACCGGAACTCCTGGGCAAAGCCAAGACAGAAAAAAAGTGCGTGCTGGATAAATATGAAATGAGAGCCAATCACATGTCTCTTTTAGATGAATGGAGAGATTCAGTGGTTAGAGATGCTGACAGACAGTACACGGCTGCCAACGGTCATTCCTTTGGTATGAGCCTTTCCACAGGTGAAAACTCCTGTCTCGGATGCCATGAAGACAAAGCTAAATTTTGTGACAGCTGTCATACGTATGCTTCGGTTAGTCCCTATTGCTGGGATTGTCACACAAACCCCAAGGAGATCAAATGATGAAAAAAAGCAAAAGAAGCTTTCTTAAAGTAGCAGGTATTGCTGCCATCGGGTTCAGTGCTTCTCCGGCAATTACCTTTGCTTCATCTGATTCTCATGGTACAGCCCAGGCGGTGAAAAGCAAAAACAAGGAAGCGCTTTTTGCCCATCGCTGGGGCATGGTGATTGATACCAGCAAGATTACGGATGAAGTTGTTGAAAGTATTGTTGAGGCCTGTCACAAAGCCCATAACGTTCCCAATTTCAATCATGAAGTGGACGCGGAAAAATATCCCAATACAAGGCCTGTAAACCATAAGCAGGAAATCAAATGGATCTGGGAAGAAGAATTTCACTATGCATTTCCTGACAAGGAAGATGAATTTCTGGCAGAAAAATTTCATAATCTTCCCTTTCTTGTAACCTGTAACCATTGCAAGAATGCATCCTGCGTTCAGGCCTGCCCCACCCAGGCGACCTTTAAAAGAGAAGACGGTATCGTCCTGATGGACTATCACCGTTGCATTGGATGCAGGTTCTGTATGGCAGCCTGCCCCTTTGGTGCCAGAAGTTTCAACTTCAGAAACCCAAGACCGTTTATCGAAGAGGTTGTTCCTGCCTTTCCCACCCGCTCCAAAGGGGTGGTCGAAAAATGCAATTTCTGTGCTGAACGGCTGGCCAAAGGCGAACAGCCGCATTGCGTTGAAGCCAGCGAAGGCGCCATAACGGTTGGAGACCTTGAAGATCCTGAATCCGAAGTTCGGGTACTTATGAATGAACATTATACAATCAGACGTAAACAGAGTCTGGGTACAGAACCCTCTGTTTACTATGTCATGTAAGGAGCGAGTATGCTTGAAATAGCTATTAAAGGAAGCAAGAATTACTGGTTGTGGATAGTCTTTCTGCTCGCTGTAATAGGAGCAGGAGCCATCGTTTATATTGACCAGTTCATGAACGGCCTTATGATTACCGGCATGAGCCGGGATGTGTCCTGGGGATTTTACATTGCCAATTTCACCTTTCTTGTGGGGGTTGCCGCAGGAGGTGTAATGGTGGTCATCCCCTATTACCTGCATAATTATGAAAAATTTCATAGGATCACTATTTTGGGAGAATTTTTAGCTGTTGCCTCTCTTGTCATGTGCCTTCTTTTCATTATTGTGGATTTAGGCCAGCCTACAAGGATGCTCAATGTACTATTATACCCATCGCCCAAGTCTATGCTGTTCTACGACATGTTGGTTCTCAACGGGTATCTTTTCTTGAACATTGTGGTTGGCTGGAAGGTGCTGGAAGCTGAAAGAAATCAGGTGGAACCGGTCTGGTGGACAAAACCCCTGGTCTATCTTTCCATCCCCTTTGCCATTGGTATCCATACGGTAACCGCTTATCTTTACTGCGGTCTTCCCGGTCGAGGATATTGGTTGACCGCCATTTTAGCACCCAGGTTCCTTGCTTCGGCATTTGCTGCAGGACCTGCATTTTTGATTATTCTTTGCTATATCATCAAAAAATTCACCAAGTTTGATCCAGGCTGGGAAGCCATCCAGACATTATCAAAAATAGTCTGCTGGGCGATTATTGCCAACCTGTTCTTCTTTTTGTGTGAAGTTTTTGTTGTCTACTATTCCAACATTCCGGGTCATAAGGCACATCTGACGTATCTGTTATTCGGATACCACGGCTATCATGCTCTTGTCCCCTGGATGTGGACCGGTCTGATTCTCATGTTTACCGGTGCGATTTTCCTTGTAATCCCGCAATTGAGAAATAATAAAGCCCTGTTACCCTTTACCTGTGCCATGATTTTCATTGGTGCATGGATCGATAAGGGCCTTGGCATGATCTCAGGCGGGTTTGTACCCTCACCCTTGCACCATGTAACGGAATATGCCCCTACAAGACCGGAAATCATGATTACCCTGGCGGTTTATGCCACAGGTTTTCTGGTTCTGACAATTCTTTACAAACTGGCAACCCAGGTTAAAGAAGAAGTCGGTGGTTAGCAGTTAGATCCAACAAAAGGAATGCATCTTTCTTCAGGGGAGTTTTGGTTTCAAAACTCCCCTGTTTTGTTCATTGCACCAGGCTTTGAAAATTCATTCAGTCTTTCAACCGGCTGATAAGAATGGTAATATTTTTTTCCAATGAAAGAGAATGACACAATTTTATTTCCAAACACCGAAGATTTCTTTTTGGAACAAAAAAAGAATGAATTTCTGGTGGCATTGTATGAAAAAAATTTTCAGACCGCAGAAAAAACTTACATTGATATTGTCAACTATGCAGAATTAAGTTCAAGATTCGATGAAACAACTGAAAAACTGTTAAACCAGATACAGACCATATTTAAAAAATTCACCCCTGATCTCATGCAGGGCTGCACATCAAAAATAAAAAAATACAACACCCGCCTTAACCGTCTTGTTTTTGCTGCTGTGAAACACGCCTCCGGCCATGTCTGTCATGTGGAGTTTTTGACATGGGAAAAAACCCTAGGCTTAGACCCTCGCCAGAAAGCCCTGGTGTATAAAACAGCCATGACATTTCAATTGACATCGGGATGCAGCAACTATTGCAGGCGCTGCAATGAATGGGCATTGCCCAAAGTCAGATCGCACTTTTCATATCAGGCTGCCTTAAAAATCCTGGAACAGATGAGTCTTCAAAAAAATGATGAGATATCCCTTTATGGTGCTTCCGATCCCCTGGACTGGGAAGAAGATGGGAAAACCATTTTTGATATTCTCCTTTATTTGAAAAACCTGCCCATTGAATACAGCCTGCTGACTAAAGTTCCGAAAGGCAAAGACATTTTATTAAAAACCCTGTTAAAAATTGACGCGAATCTGTCTGTCAGTATTACGTCAAAAAACAAAGCCCGCATCAATAAAATTCAACAGGAACTTGAATTATTTATCAGCCGTCAGCATGATCTTGAAGAACTTCTCATCCCCGCAGGTCTTGATGAAGACTTTGTGACCCTAAAGCCGTCCATTACCGATGGATATGGTGTGGAAATCACCCCTGAGGGCGCCTTTATCATTGTGCCGACCTTTACCAGTGCCTTGCATCCCTTTGGACACAAAAAAATAAAAATTACATCGGCAACAAATTTTTTTCCCTTAAAAAAAACCGGCCGGAATGCCCTGCTTGTGGATTATTTCAAACCCCTTGAAGGATACGACCTGAATCAGAACCTTTGCCACTTGACTTGGCTATTTGATGTACAGATAGAATCCATTCTTCTTGATACCGGCACGGATGAATTGACACCACCCGGAATGAGAGGCATAAAGGAATATCTTTCCATATTTGAAGAAACCGCAAGGTGTCAGAGAAAAAAAATGACCCTTTCAGTTCTGAAACATTTAAAAAACCAGGTTCTCTTACATACTGATTTTAAAAATTTATCTGAAAAAAATCAGGCTGCTTATTTAAAAAAAATAGTCGGTCACCTGAATTTATGTAAAAAAGAAGGCTGCTGCCAGGCAAAATTATATACAGTCTCCTTTTTCCTGGAATCCATATATCATTACCAGTTAAAAAATCCAGGTAAAATAAAAATAATCCGATTCCTTTTGAAAGACGAGATGGAAAGCAGTTTTCTATCCCTGGAAAACCAAATTGCCGGCAGATCTCCTGAAGTCGTTTTTAAGGATTCTGCTATGGATGCGTTTAACCTATTCAGGTATTACATTTGCTGCCTGCTGACCCGCTCAGAAAATGCCGGCATTCTTTCATTTATTAATGCGTTTCCATCTGCATATGATCCTGATGCAGATATTTTTGTTCACAAATAAAGGCAAAAATCCTATTTGGGATTCAATACCTGATTTTTTCCTGTTACATAATAGTGAACCGGATGGTCTGATTCATCCACCACACCGATATTGATGAATTCACCTTCAGCAATATCATTTGACTTAGACCGGGTTGACATGAACAATTTCCAGGCATACCGCCAGGCAGTAACATCTGAATCCAGCAGGCTGTCTTCTTTGCCTGGAGAATATTCAGTAAGGCGTTCCAAGTTTACAAATTTCTGATATTTTACCCTGAATCCTTTTGGTTTTTGTATCCATTGGTTCTCTATTATTTTCAACCCTTCTGCGATTTTCATGATATGTTCCTTACCTTTTACAGGTCTGTTTTATGATTCGATCTTCTCTTTGGCCGGCTGATCCTCACATTTAAAAGCATTATTTTCAGTATAGTGACGGATATCAAGCTGGGGATGCGCAAATGCAATACCATTAAAATCAAATGCAGTTTTTATTTTTTCAGTCAAATCGCATTTTGCAGCCCAGTATTTTTTATTATCGACCCAGCATCTGGCTCCGATCTCCACGCCATTGCCATTTAGATTAAGGACATAAACGGCAGGAGATGGTTTGGCTAAAATTCTCGGATCTCCTATCATAACAACCTCAAGAACCTGTTTTGCCTGTAATAAATTCTGATCATACCGAATGGTAATATTAATTTTTATCTGCCGGGTATTTGTAAAGTGGTAGTTGATAACAATATCATCAAGGATTTTTCTATTGGGAACAAAAAATGTTTTTCCATCAAAGGTTCTCAATCGAGTATTAAGAATCGAGACCGTTTCAACCTTGCCCAGCAATTCGCCTATTTTAACTGTGTTTCCGGCCTTAAATGGAAGTGTGGGCATCAAGGGGCGGAAAATAACAACAATCCCTATGGCTATCAGGCTTAAAAACATTAAAACCGCAACCACCCGGGCCGGCTTGGCCCCAATTTCAATGGCAGACGCTGTAATGACAATGCTCAGCAGAATAACCCCAACCGTGTTGACAACAATTGAAACAGTGGCAGCATTTTTGCTCAATTTAGCAAGGTTTGCTCTTAAGCTTCTCATGATCTGTTTGATTAAAAGAACGCCTCCGATGATGATAATCAATCCCATGACCAATTGAGGACCGTGTTGGGTCAGCAGATCTGCTAAGTCTCTAAGTTTTGCCAGCTGGCTTTCCATAAGCCACCTCCTTTTACATTCAACAACAGGGTTTTAAGGTTTCTCACTTTCATCAAGCACTTGTCGAATGGCACCCATCAACTGCTTAAAATGAATCGGTTTCTGCATGAATTTTATAACCCCCAGTTCTTTTAACTTGTCATTGGTGCTGTTTTCACTGTACCCCGAGCAAAGAATAATCGGCAGGTCTGATCTTATTTTTAACATGTTTCTGGATAATTCATCTCCAGTCATAAAGGGCATGGTCATATCTGAAATGACAAGATCAAATTGATGCGGATCTTTTTTGAATTCGTGAAAAGCCTTCATCCCGTTTGCAAAACAATTAACCGTATATCCATAATTCTCTAAAAATTCTTTTGTTGTGCTGAGGATATGCTCTTCATCATCCACCAGCATTATTGTTTCACTCCCGAATATCAAAGGTTCCTTAGTGTTTTTTAAACCATTGATCTCTTGATTGCCTCTGATTGCAGGAAGAAATACATGGAAAATTGATCCCTGGCCTTTTTTTGAGTAAACCTTGATATACCCTCCATGCTCCTCAATAATGCCGTGTACCACGGCCAGTCCCAATCCTGTACCGGAATCAGGTCTTTTTGTCGTAAAATACGGGTCAAAAATTTTATCCATGTTCTCAGCATCAATACCATGCCCGGTGTCACTGACTTCCAGGTCAAGGTATTTACCGGGTAAAATACTCAGCTTAGGGGTGCTGTCAGGCTTAAAAAATTCAATTTCATTTACCCCTACAGTCAATATTCCGCCAGTGTCCTTCATTGCATGATATGCATTGGTACAAAGGTTCATTACAACCTGGTGAACCCTGCCGGGATCCGCCATAGCCATAAGGGTTGAATTATTTTTTTCTCTTATCTGTATGGTCGACGGTATTGACGAGCGCAACAGTTTCAACGCTTCTTTTACCACAAGAGAAACCTTTATGGGTTTCTTTTTGTATTCCGATTGCCGGCTGAAGGTCAGTATCTGCTGGACCAGCTCTGCTGCCCTCTGGGTGCCTTTGATAATTCTTTCAATATCCTTGTTGAGTTGTCCTGAATCATCAACATGTAATTTTGCCAGTTGGGATGACCCCATAATTCCGGACAGGATATTGTTAAAATCGTGCGCAATTCCGGCAGACAGATTCCCAATGGCTTCCAGCTTCTGTGCCTGATACAGCTTTGTCTCTAATTCTATTTTTTCTTTTTCCGCCTGTTTTCTTTGTGTGATATCCACCATAACACCGACCAGTCCGCCAACCGTATCCCCGTCTTTTAAAAAAACCGCCTTATTAAAAATCACATCCCTAAGGGTTCCGTCTGCATATTTAACCTGTGCCTCATAATTTTGTGTACCTTTGCTTTTTAGCAGCGCCTCATCTGATTTTCGATAGGTGGCCGCCAGATTCTCAGGAGCGATATCATCAACTGATTTGCCTTTTAACATATCAGTTTTAAATCCGATATACTCTTCAAACGCTTTATTACACCCAATGTAGATCCCTGCATCATCCTTATAAAAAATTGGGTTGGGAATCGTATCAATCAGGGTCTGGAAAAAAGTGAGCTGTTCTTTTAATGCTTCCCTGTTTTTTTTATACTCGGAAATATCTCTGTCAAAAGCCAGGATATACTTTTTGTTGTTAATCTTAATAATTCCTGCACTGACTTCTACCGGGAATCTGGAGCCATCTTTTCTCAGATGGGTAACCTGTGTCCGTATCCATTCTCCATCAAGCATTTTTTGAATTCTATCCGGTGCTTTTTTTGCATCTTCCGGAATATCAAACGCCTTAATGTTTTTTCCCAGAACTTCTTTGACAGAATACCCATGCATTTGAGCGGCAACAAAATTAGCATCAATGATTCTGCCGGCATTCTCTCCTTCAGCTTCCATAAAAAATATGGCATCACCGGCTTTTTCAAATAAGGTCCTGTATTTGATTTCACTCTCCTGGAGTGCTTTTTTTGTCAGTTTGTATTCTGAAATATCTTTAAAAAAAACAAAATGCCTGGAGCTGTCCTCTATTGCCTTTAAAACAACTTCAACCTGAATATATGTTCCATCACTTCTTTTATATCTTCTTTCACTGACAACCTGTCCGGTTTTTTGAATTTCCTGTTGCGTAATGACAGGCCTGCCTTTTAAATCATCGGGATGGATAATCTGGGCTGCATTAACCCCAATCAACGCCTCTTTTGCATATCCAAGAATACGGCACGCTGTTTCATTGACATCAAGGATCGTGTTGTCTTCGTCTGAAATCATGATTCCATATGGCGCTTCATGAAATAATATGCGAAATTTTTCCTCTTTTTGGTGGAGATTTTTTTTTATTTCCAACGCTTCACCGAATGGCTTTTTCATATCCATTTGCTCACCTTTTCATATCCAAAAACATTACCTTGAACACTTGAACAAATCTAACTTAAAAGATCCATAGTATCATTTTATATCTCAATTGTATTTACCGATATCTGTAAAATCTCATGGTTTAAAATTTTATTTGCCAAATGATTGGAATCTGATATATATAGCGGACAAACTTTTGATGATGTTTATCTTGACAATTCCAAGGAATAAATATAATATTCAGAGTTTTTTAAATTAGCGAAAAGTATTGAAATAATAAGGAGAGTTTAAAAATGTACGCAGTTATCAGAACCGGAGGAAAACAATACAAGGTTCAGGAAGAACAGATCCTGAAAGTTGAAAAACTTGATGGTACTGAAGGTTCTCAGGTTGAATTCGATGACGTCCTCATGTATTCAGATGGTGAAACCATCACCCTTGGAAGCCCGAAAGTTGAAAATGCAGCCGTCAAAGCGCACATTCTTGACCAGGCAAAGGACACAAAGAAATTAGTTTTCAAGTATAAACGTCGGAAAGGCTTCAGAAGGATGAAAGGTCATAGACAACACTATACTGAAATAAAAATAGATTCCATTTCGATTTAGGTATTAAGGAGAAATCAAATGTCACATAAAAAGGCAGCGGGCAGCTCAAGAAACGGTCGCGATTCTAATGCCCAGAGACGCGGTGTTAAAAAATTTGGCGGAGAAAATGTTCTTGCAGGAAATATTCTTGTAAGGCAGGTGGGAACCAAACTCCATCCCGGCAGTAATGTGGGCATGGGCAGGGATTTTACTCTTTTTGCCTTGATTGACGGCGTTGTCACCTTTGAAAGAAAAGGCCGCGACAAAAAAAAAATCAGCGTTTATGAAGCGTGAAATTTGTAGATGAAGCAATTATCACTGTCAAGTCCGGTAATGGCGGCCACGGATGCACCAGCTTCCGTAGGGAACGTTATATTGAAAGAGGTGGACCTGATGGTGGAGATGGCGGCGATGGTGGCAATGTCATCCTGAAAATCGATCGGAGTAAACGAACACTCTACGATTATCGCCGCCAGAAATTGCTAAGAGCCAGAAATGGCGAGTCTGGCCAGGGCAGACAAAGACATGGCAAAAACGGTTCAGACTGCACACTCCTTCTTCCCCCCGGGACCATTGTTTCCAATGCAGATACCAACGAAATCATTGTTGATTTACCAGATACTGAAGCAGAATATATTATTGCCAGAGGCGGCATGGGTGGCCGTGGCAATAAACGGTTTGCAACATCCACCAATCGGGCACCGCGGTATTCTCAACCCGGTATTCTCGGAATTGAACTCAAGCTCAAGCTGGAATTAAAGCTTCTTGCCGATGTCGGCCTTGTCGGGTTACCCAATGCGGGAAAATCAACGCTGATCAGCAGCATCTCATCGGCCCGTCCCAAAATTGCCGACTATCCATTTACAACAGTGACCCCTATTTTGGGAATGGTAGAGCCGCCTTTTGGTGAACCCTTTGCCGTAGCAGATATCCCGGGGTTGATTGAAGGTGCCCATGAAGGAACCGGATTGGGTATCAGTTTTTTAAAACATATTGAAAGAACCGGCATCCTGGTTCATCTGATTGATGTATCCCAGATAGAGCCTGATTCTCCTCTTAAGTGTTTTAACCTGATCAACAATGAGCTGTCCAAATACAGCAGGGCGCTGGCTGAAAAAATGCAGATTGTTGTGCTTAACAAGATTGACTTACCCGGCACACAAAAAAAAGTTGACGCATTTAAACATGCCCTGAAAGACATTCAGGTACTTACCCTGTCAGCTGCAACCGGGAAAGGGGTAAAAGAATTTATCAAACTTTTATCTTCTAAGCTTACAAAGAGTTAAAAAGATGAATATCGGACTTTTCGGAGGGACATTCAACCCTTTTCACAATGGTCATCTTGGTATCATTGAGCATGTTAAAAAAACCTGTGAACTTGAAAAAATATTCCTGATTCCTTCTGCAACACCTCCCCACAAACCCGACATCAACCTTGCGCCTGCAAATGACCGGTTTGACATGGTAAAAAAAAGTTTATCAGGCCTTGAAGATTTTATGGTATCAGACAAGGAATTAATTCGAAAAGGCCCTTCCTTTACCATTGACACCATAAACGAATTTAAAAAAGAATATGGACAAAAAACCCGCTTTTTTCTTTTAATGGGCTCTGACGCATTTTTAGATATCACCACCTGGGAACGCAAAAATCAAATTTTTGAAGCTGTCCGGATTATCATCATGTTGAGAGGGCATTGGGAAAGTTATCACCCTATTGTCTCTTTTATTGACGAAAACATATCAAAAGGGTACATCTTTAATGAAAAGAACAATACCTTTTCCCATAGAACAAAAAAGAAAATATTGGTTTGTAAGGTACCCAAAATAGAAATTTCATCCACTATGATCCGGGAACGCGTAAAAAACAACCAGTCCATAAAAGGTCTTGTGCCCGAAATAGTTGAAAAAATGATTAAAACAAAGGAATTGTATACATGACAAAATCCACCCCTTTAACAGATGACCTTAAAAAATATCTTGTGCCTGCATTTGAAAGAAAAACAAAATCCATTACTGCCATTGATGTAAAAAAATTCACTTCCTATACAGATACTCTTGTCATTATTGAAGGCAACTCCCATCGTCAGGTGACCGCCATTTCCCAGCATTTGATTAAACGCCTGAAAGAAAAAAAGATAAAAGCCCTGGGTGTTGAAGGCGTTAAAGAAGGGGAATGGGCATTGCTCGATTATGGAGATGTTATCATCCATATTTTTGAATCCAAGATAAAATCTTTTTACGATCTTGAAGGGTTCTGGTCAGATGCGCCAATAGTTGATCTTTCTGAGTTTCAGGATGCGGTCGTCCCGGCGGAGGAAACTGATGAACACTAAACTGCACCCAGTAAATATATTAATGATTCTTGACGGATGGGGTATCAGAAAAGAAACCCATGGAAATGCCGTTGCACTTGCTGACACACCTTTTTTAGATGGTTTACTAAAAGAATTTCCAAACTGCAGCTTACACTGCTGCGGTGAGGCTGTCGGCCTTCCTGAGGGTACCATGGGCAACTCGGAAGTCGGACATATGAATATGGGTGCCGGTAGAAAAGTATTCCAGGATTTTGTAAGAATCAACACTGCTATTAAAGATAAAAGTTTTTTTAACACTCCTGCACTTTTAGATATCATGGCCAGGGTTTCAAATCATCAAAAAAGCCTTCATCTCATGGGACTCTTATCCGACGGCGGAGTTCACAGCCACATGTCTCACCTGTTTGCCTTAATTGACATGGCAAAACAAAATAAAGTTGAAAATCTATTTATCCACCCCATCCTTGACGGCAGGGACACCTCACCCACCAGCGGTATTACCTATATTAAACAGCTCCAGGACTATCTGGACAAACTTGAGTACGGCAAAATTGCCACCATTGTCGGCCGCTACTGGGCCATGGACAGGGATACCAGATGGGACAGGGTGCAAAAAGCGTACACCCTTTTTACATCCGCTGCCGGGGGTATGGAACAAAACCCGGTTAAAGCGATTCAAACCGCCTATGACGCAGGTCAGACAGATGAATTTATCCAGCCTGTTTTTTTAACGGGTGAAGAAGGTAATTTGACCGATTGCCCCAATGGCATAATCGGTGATGGAGACGGACTTATCTTTTTTAACTTCAGAGCGGATCGGGCAAAGGAAATCACCCGGGCATTTACACAAACCGATTTCAACGAGTTCCAGCGAGAAAAAAAGGTCAACCTTTCCGGCTTTGTGTGCATGACGCAATATGATGAAACCTTTGATCTGCCGGTGGCCTTCGGCCCTCAGCACCTGGATAATATTCTCGGGGGGATATTAAGCAAGAACAATATCCCCCAGCTTCGCATTGCAGAGACTGAAAAATATGCCCATGTTACCTATTTTTTTAATGGGGGCGATGAAAAAATATTTAACAGGGAAGAACGGACCCTGATCCCCTCTCCAAGGGATGTGGCCACCTATGATGAAAAACCTGAGATGAGTGCCGTTGAAATTGCCGACATGGCCTGTGAAAAAATAAAATCAGGAAAATTTGAATTTATTATATTGAATTTTGCCAACATGGACATGGTGGGTCATACCGGTATCCTTAATGCTGCCGTCAAAGCCTGCGAAACCGTGGACAAGTGTGTTCAAAAAGTTGTTGAGGCCATTTGGGAGACAGGCGGAATCGCACTGGTGACTGCAGACCATGGAAATGCAGAACAGATGATTGCAGATGACGGTTCTCCTCACACGGCCCATACCTTAAACCCTGTAAGATTGATCCTTGCAGGGAATGCCCATAAAGGGGTGTCCATGAAAGACGGCATTCTTGGAGATATTGCACCGACCATTCTAAAACTATTAAACATAGAACAACCTTCCCAAATGACAGGAACCTCTTTGATATGACTCTTGATTATATTATCACCGATTATATTACCGGAAAAGCCGTAAGAAATATAGGACCTGAAGCCAGCCGCCAGATATTTGAAAAATTTTTAATCCAGGAAAAAGGCTATGAAAAAAAAGATGTCAAAGTGGATGAAGAACTGATTGTACAGTTTAAAGGCGAAGATTATATTTCAGCTATTGACCTAATTGTCTCATGCAAGGGAAAACCCTTAATGGCCATAACCTGTGTAGCAGGATCCATTGGATCTTACGAAAGGGAAATCCTTGCCGGCGCAAGACTTATATATGACCATCAAATCCCTTTAGCCGTTTCAACAGATGCAAGGGACGCCATTGTGATGGATACGGTTTCCGGAAAAAAAGTGGGACAGGGCCTTGATGCCGTTCCGTCAAAACAAGCGGCTCTCAAAC
>JAHJLN010000030.1 GCA_018821715.1 Pseudomonadota bacterium
ATTTTTTTCTGGGATACCGCTTCAATCTGCTCATAGATGACCAGAACCCGGTTGGTTGTTTTCTGGGCCACAATGAACAACTCCTTGTCCTTGAATTTAAAGGTTTCCAGAGCGGCTGCCTCCACTTTATTGGCTGCAGCTGTCTTCACCTGTTCCGGGTTCAGCGCTGCCCCTAAAACATAACCGTTGCGGTTGATGTTTAATTTTTCAACTTGTTTAAACAGACTGTTCAAGTCTTCAGCATAAAGTTCTCCTGATAAAAGACATAAAAACAGGACTGCCATGAAAATTTTAAAGACAATTTTTTTTTGCATTTTTTACCTTTTTATCCCCTTTTTTGAGGGGCAAAAAAAGTTCCGGCAGGAAGGCACAGTCTGCCATCCTGCCGAAAACAAGTTTTTTTACTGGTTATATCTTAATTTATTTTCTTCTTCTATCAGCTTCATGGTTTCTGCGCTGCCGCCGGTTTTTGTCCATAGATGTTCCGGTCTGGCCAGAAGCGTCTTAATATATTCCCGATATTTCTCGCCCTTGCCGGCATGGTCTGCCAGTTCCTGTACTTCAGGTAAAAATTCATGGTAAAAATTCCTGGAAATTTCATACATGCCGTGCCAGTGGGTATAGTCCGGTGCAAACATGGCGGCGGCCATCCTGGCTCTTCTGCCTTCATGGTGCCAGATCTCAAACCAGGTATACCCGAGTTTATGCTGGAATCCCGTATTTTCCCAGATGCCGTCTTTTTTCAGCATGCCGACCAGCTCAACGCCTGGTTTGGCAAATTTGTCATTGTAAAGCATCACCACATCATCCAGCTGCTTGTAAAAATCCTGGACCTGGTTAATGCCATGACAGGATTTGCAGACTTCCTGCATGTTGGACCGTCTTTCCTGCCAGGAAACAACACTTTGGATGGTTTTTTCAGCAACGATTTTTTTAAGCTTGTCGCCTTCCCGGACATAGCTTTTTGCTGCGGCTGTCTGGCCGGGGCGGGGTGCGAGATCCCCTGTAATATCCGTAACCGTGCCGTCTGCAAATGTCACCCGGTTGACTTTTGAAGAAACCGGTGCTCTTAAGTTCCACGAAATTCTGTCTCCGACATTGTGGCTGTTTTTGGCAACCGCGCCATTGAGTTTGATAAATGATCCCATGTGGCAGGTGGAACAGGTGGGTGCGGTAAAATAATCATCCCCCAATACCCAGGAGCCGTCTTTGAGGATATTCATGCCTTCCTGGGAAGACCCCTTGTCAGCTGTGAAATAGGCAATACCATGTTTGGACTCTTCATAGATCTCTTTTTGCGGATGATCCGGTCCCAGATGGCATTTGCCGCAGTTTTCAGGCTGCCGTGCCCTGGAAGCGCTGAAACTGTGTTTTGAATGACAGGCATTACACACACCCTTGCTGCCGTCCGGATTAATCCGGCCGATACCCGAGTTGGGCCAGGTATTGTAATTCATCTGGGGCGCGTCGGTTTTGGATCGCATGGGTTTGCCTTCCTTATCGCGTTTCAGTGATACAACCGATCCATGACACTGCCAGCAGCCGCTGGCCATGTTTGCCTTGTTTGAGGGCATGCCGCCCACAACTTCTGCCAGCATATTATCAAGGGATGCCATGATTTCACCGGCTGTGGCATGATGGGATATTCCCATTTCCTTTGCCTCTGGCTCATGGCATTTCGCACAGTCATTGGGTGAAAGAATGGCCTTGATAAAGGCACCTTCATGATTATACCCCATTTCATCACCTGGATCTGCCGCATGACAGTTAAAACACCCGATCTGGCCTTCCTTGGCAGCGGCATGGGCTGAATTTTCCCATTGCCGGACCAGGGATGCGTTTTCTTTTAAATGACAGGTGATGCATTTTTTGTTCATTTCCTGATTTTTTTTGTTTTTAACGTCAAAGGACTCCTGCGTTAACGCAAAAGCTGTCCCTGCTGTAAAAACAGATACCACCATCAACATTAATAATGACCTTAAAACAGTCATATGACTTCCCTCCCAAAATATAAGTTAGAATGCAAAACAGGTGTTTGCTTTTTTGCACTGCCTCACCAATTGACTGCACCACCTCCCCTCAAAATTTTTTCCTACTCTATGTTAAGGTTTTTTTGCCTTTGTTTCATTGCCTTGTGTCCAGAAGGGAAAAATTTTGCTCAACACAAAAAGAATAATAAACGGGATGGCCATGACAACAATCACGGCCAGTATCCCCTCTTTGCCGTAAAAGTGGGGGTGAAACTGGGTATACCCTCTTGCGCTCTTGCTCATGAGCTGACCGCCGATGACAACGTTCCACCGCATGATCAATACCTGCAGTAACAAAATGGCTGAGACAATGGCGGCCATAAAATTATAAAGCGTAACTCTTATCCGCAAAAGGGCCATCCCGCCCAGGATAAAAAGGGGAATCACAGAACAGATTTTTACCTGCCACAGCCAGAATGAGCTTGCCAGCGGACCGTTCAACAGTCCTTCAACCATATGGTGATAGCCTGATTTTAAATAGGAATGGGAAAACACCTCCAGCATTTCAAAGGCAAACGCCAGGATAAAAAACAGAGTTAGTATTTTAATGCATGTTTTAATGCAGTCGTGATCAATGGATCGTCTTTTTAATTTTCTGATGATAATATAGGCAAGGATAATGGCAGAGATTCCCGATACACAGGCAGAGAAAAGAAAGATCACCGGCATCAGCGGGGTCGACCAGGTAGGATTTGCTTTCACACCGCCAAAGATAAAGCCCACATATCCGTGAAGCACTACTGCAATGGGAATGCCGATGCCCACCAGGAACCGGATGATTCTCCGGTCCAGTTCAAGGGCTTTTTTTGACAGGTCAATACTGTCAAAGGTCAGTGCCCGGTAGAGAAGCTGGAGCCGTCCTTTGGACGTGGCCCTTAATTCCACCAGATCAGGGCGGTACACAAATAATACGA
Source organism: Pseudomonadota bacterium (assembly GCA_018821715.1). GTDB lineage: Bacteria > Desulfobacterota > Desulfobacteria > Desulfobacterales > Desulfobacteraceae > Desulfobacula. The sequence goes on from JAHJLN010000030.1 coordinate 2,945, forward strand.
TAAAGACCAGGACTCCCATGGACACGGCATAGATATATCCGAATCCTGCCATGGCAGAACTGGGGCTCGGGGTTAAGAGCATGTTAAGATTTCGCTCGGGCCGCCCTAAATGAAGCAGCAGCGGCAGGGTGGCGCAGCATAAAAATGCCAGGGCAAACAACAGTGAAAATCTTGCCACAGGCTGAAGGCTTTTGATATCAAAGAGATAATAAAGAGCGGCAATGATAAATGCTCCGTCCACAAGGCCCGTGATATAAGGGTAAAGCACAATCATCATGCTCCAGTGGACATGCAGATCATTGGGAAAGACATAATTTGAAACCAGCATTGCGGCTGAACCATGGGCTGCATCCATCAGATCACCTCCCTTCTGGCACCTTTGTAATAGAGTGCGGGAAACGTTCCCATCTCTTTTTTAAGTACGGTCAGGACCCCGGGGCCCTTTAGAATTTCATAGATCTCGGATGATTCGTCCTTCATTGAACCAAATTTTCTGGCACTGGTGGGACACACCTGGACACAGGCCGGCAACAGCCCTTTTCTGACCCTATGATAGCACCAGGTGCACTTTTGGGCCACCTTTGCAACCGGATGTAAAAACCTGGCTGAATAGGGGCAGGCCTGGATACAATAGGCACATCCCACACATCTTTTTTCATCCATCAGGACAAACCCGTCCGGTGATTTAAAGGTGGCGCCTACCGGGCACACCTGGACACATGGCGCTTCCCGGCACATGTTGCACAGCTTGGGCACAAAAAAGGTGTCCCTTGTTTTTTCTTCAATATCTTTTCTGGGGTGCTGGTACCCGTCCAGGCCGCCATTGGGGCAGTCCACATAAATCTCGTCGCTGAATCCCTTTACATATCGTTCAACCCAGGTCCTATAGTTTCCATCGGGTACATTGTATTCGCGTTTATCTGCCACGCAGCAGGATCCGCAGCCGATGCATCGGGTAATATCCACGATAAAGGCAAACTCCTGGTCAAGGATATCATATGGTTTGCCCCTGATTCCCGGAATCTGTTCAGGGATTTCAAGGCTGTCTCCTCCCAGGGGCCAGACCAGATACAAGGAGCCTGCAATGGTTCCGTTGAGTACTTTTTTTACAAAAGACCGTCGATTCATCATAATCGGGCCTCCATCAATCCTGTGATTTGTTTTGCCCGGATAATATATTTCAACGGCGCGTGAACATGATGGCATTGATTGCAGTCATGGGTGAGTTTAACGTTCTGGTCCGTAAGATGATTCGGCATGGCAACGGTTTTGATGACTTCTTCACTCCTTGCCTTGATTTCTGTGTTATGGCATCGCAGGCACAGGGTAGTGATTTCCTTTCCCTTTTTAACAGGAAGGGTTCCAATCTTTTTTTCATTGGCGATATGATCTGCATAGGTCCCGTGACAGAATTCACAGGAGATGGTCTGATGACGGCCGTTTTTATGAACCTTTGTTTCATAGGAATGACACTTGAAACAAGACGTATTGTTCCCATGCCGGATGGGAACAAGGGCGGCTTCTGCAATGGCATCCGCCCTGTAAGGGCCGTAAACGCCAAAGGATTCAGGGGTCAATACCCTTTTTAATAAAAGTCCGCCTCCTGCCAGCACACCAATGCTGATCAGCACAATCAAAAGACGCAACTGATAACTTAAATTCACTTCGACCTCCTGTATTTATCCATACCGCTCTTAATCGTTGTCAACCACCTTATACTCAGTGGACTTGAGTTGCAGTGCGGTTTTATTTTTATACTCAGACTTTGAACAGTGCTTCAAGAAATGTTTGTGTAACAATTGTAACAATATCATTACAAAACTCATGGGGACAAGTTTTTTTATAATAAAATAGTATTTGTTTGCGTTTTATCCTGCTGAGTATTAATATTATTTCATAGCTTCTAACCATTAAAAATACAATAATTTTATATCATGAGGACGTCCCATGCCGAACTTTTTTATAAATAAAAAAGACTTTATTATCACCATTGAAGTGGTACCGCCGAAGGGCAATGATCCCACCCTGCTCCTGGAAAAACTCTGCAGCCTTAAAGATTTTTTTTTCCACGCCTTCAGCGTTGCATCAAATCCGGTTGCAAAATCCAAAATGTCAGCCATGGTGTTCACCCATCTGGTGCAAAAAGCAACCCAGAAACCTGCTATCCTGCATTGTACGATACGGGATCACAACCGGCTCGGATTGCAAAGTGAACTTTGGGGGGCCAAAGCCCTGGGCATTGATACCATTATCGCGGTGACAGGTGATCCGTCAGCAGCCAAAGCAGAAGAGCCCACATCAACCGTGGGGGATTTAACTGTTTTCCAGCTGATTTCCATGGCAAGGGATTCTGATCTTAATACCGGCGCAGTGCTTGACTTCAGGCCGGAAGTCAATGGGCTTGACCATGAAGTTAAACGACTGGAAAAAAAAGTGGCAGCCGGGTGCCGGTTTATTGTCACCCAACCGGTTTATGACGAAAAAACAGCTCAAAAAATTCATGCGGCCACAAATCACCTTAAGGTTCCTGTCATCATGGGCATTCTTCCCTTATTGTCTTATAAACATGCGGTATTTCTTCATGACAAGGTGGCCGGCATTGCGGTTCCAAAAGCCTTACGGCAGCAGATGGAAAAAGCTGATGACCCCATAAAACAAGGTGTTTCCCAGTCAAGGCAAATGCTGGAACTTGCAAAAACCCTTTTTTCCGGTGCCTGTGTCATGCCGCCCTTTGACAGGTTTGATATTCTAGGACAAATATTATTATAATGACAGCGTCAGAATACTTGCCCATAAAAAACACCCAGATCCATTTAATTGAAACGGTTCCATTTTTTTTCCAGACAAATGAGAAAGACTTTATTTTATACAAAGAGGGCGGCAAAGGATTTGACAGCGACCGGCTTAAAAACAACAAACACCCCAAATTATATATTGCTGCCAAAGATAAAACAGCAGCCCTGACAGAGCTGTCTAAAACCTTAAACATAAATTTTGCAAAAAGCGTTGCTTCAAAAGGATTAAAACAAGTAAAAGAAGCTCTTTGCAGCATCGTAGAAGAGGCGTTAACCCCTCACCAGAGCAAAGTGCTCGACGGCATGCCGGAGACCATTGACATCCTCTTGAATGGGTATGATAAAGATAAAAAAACCTTGAAATACCTGACACAGATTGCAGGAAATTCTTCTTTAATTGTTGAACATACTATAAATGTGGCAGCTTTGACCCTGCAATATTGTTTTTTTCATGGCTTTGAAGAAAAAAAGATCAAAGAGCTGACGTTGTGTGCCCTGCTCCATGATATCGGTACATCCCAGATTGACAAGGCCATCCTTGAAGCGGATCGCAAACTTACACAAAGAGAATTCCAAGTTTTTAAAGACCATGTTACAAAAGGTCATGATCTGATCATTCTTGAAACAGATTTTGATATTTCAGTGGCAACCGTGGCGCTTGAACACCATGAAAGAATTAACGGCAGCGGCTATCCTAACGGCATTACAAAAATTACGGCAGATAGCCAACTCATCAGTATCATTGACTGTTTTGAACCCTTGACCTATCGCGGCAAGGCTTTTAGAAAATCAAAAAAACCTTTTGATACCTTAAACTTGATTAAAAAAGAAGTTAAGGATGGAAAATTTGATAGGACCCTGTTTAAAGATTTTACTTCCTGCCTGATAAGATAAGCTGGTTTTTTTAATGATCTGTTAAGGGTTATACCTCATTTTTAAATCTGATCACCCTGAGCATTTCATTAATGAACACTTTTTCGGCAATAGGCTTGACAATATAGCTGTCAACACCCAGGGCAATTGCCTTGTTCATGGTTCTTTGAATGGCTTCCACAGTCAACATGATAAAAGGGATGTCTTTTGTACGGCTGTCCTCTTTGACGATTTTTAAAAATTCCAGGCCGTTCATGTTCGGCATATTCAAGTCTGAAATAATCAAATCAATGGTTTTTTGTTTTTGAACAATGTCCAGGGCCTCAATACCGTCGCCTGCTTCCATTACATTATGGAACCCGCTGTTTTCAATAAATTTTTTAACAATACGTCGCATGGAAAGGCTGTCATCTACAATTAAAATGAGCATATTAAAATTAACATCATCCATGAACTTACCTTTCACCCTTAAACAGGTTTTGAGTTTTTTGACACTTGCGTTTCTATTTACAGATCAATGTCTGTCGGCACATATTTTAATGGAAAACTATACACCAGTCTTTCCTAAACTTCCATATGAAAATAAATCCCCTTTTTACATGATTAAAAGGGTCCCGGCCAGAATCAACGCAGATCGAAAATTTTAAAGGGAAACCCTCCTTTTTTTCTGTCTGAAAAATAGTGTTCAAGGGTTTGTTTGATCACTTTAAAGGCAATGTCGTCCCAGGGGATATCTTTTTCATCAAACAGTCTGACCTCGGTGCTTTCATTGGTGGGGCCAAAGGTATCAGATGTCATAACCGCCCTGAACATGAGATAGATCTGATCAACAAAAACAATGTTAAAAAGGCGATAGGGCTCAATGATTTGAACTGTTGCCATTGTTTCCTCATGGGTTTCGCGAACAGCGCCCTCCTGGACCGACTCCCTGTTTTCAAGATATCCGGCCGGAAGTGTCCATTTGCCCTTTTGCGGCTCAATATTTCTTTTGCACAGCAAAATCTGCCCGTTCAATTCAGGAATACATCCCACCACCATTTTAGGATTTTCATAATGAACCAGACCGCAGTCTGAACATACAGACCGGGCATGATCGTCATCCGGCGGAATTTTTTGCTCTACCAGAGACCCGCAGGCAGTACAAAACTTAATCGTCATAATGCTTTATCCTTAAAATCAACCCATTTGCACCCCGATTATTTTGTTGTTTTTAGCCTGTTTAAGCTATGAGCGCAAGCCTTGAATCTTATTTGGAACGGTTCTTTTTTTTAACCCGGTTTGTCGGCATGGCGGTATGGGGATCATCGGGCCAGAAATGTTTTGGATATCGGCCCATCAAGTCTTTTTTCACCGCTTTGTATGTATTTCCCCAAAAGCTTTCAAGATCCGTTGTGATCTGCACCGGACGTCCGGCCGGGGACAGGAGATGGAGAACCACGGGCAGGGTTGACCCTGCAATTTTCGGGGTCGAGCAAAGACCGAACATTTCCTGAAGCCGTACTTCAAGAACAGGGGCGTCAAGGACCATACCGGTCTCTTTGCTGTATATTAATGGTTTTTTCGATCCGCTGGGAACCGTGATATGGGACGGTGCCATTTTTTCTATGGTCTGCTGCTGTTCCCAGGTTAAAAGGGATAAAAATGCCGACGTAAGATCGATTTTTTCAAGTTGTTTTAAAGACAAGACACCCGATAGAAACGGCTTGAGCCAAACCGCAAGCGTCGCTTCAAGCCTTAGGTTTGACACATCCGGCAAATCCGGGAATTGACCGGTGTTTTTAAGAAATGCCGTACGATCTTTAAGGCAGGTCAGCTTTTTCGTCCAGGGCAACAGGCCCAGCCCTGCTGCTTGAATTTCTTGAATCAGGATATCACAGGCCACATCCGGATCAATGTCTGACAGGATGCGGTGTTGAACCACAATTTTTTCAAAAACAATTTCTTCTTTTGACTGGACAAGACCTGCTGCCCTGTTCCAATACGCTGTGGGAACGGTTTTAAAAAAATCTTTAAAATCCTGTTCCAGATCCTGTCTTGAGTAGGGAGCAGCCAGAAAGATTTTTGCATTCTTAGGATTTCCGTCCAGATGAAGGGCAATAATGTATTCGTTTATGGAGACACGGTTTTTTTCTGTAAAAAATGCCCCTTTACCCGCTGTCGTTAAAAACGTATTGTCATGATGATTTCTTTTTTTGGCAATCCGGTCAGGGTATGCATGGGCCAGCAGTTTGCCTGCCATTTCAAGGTCTGGCCGTGTGGGTGGTATCCCAAAATCCTTTATCAGCTTTTTTTCCGATTCCATGATCCTGTAAAGGATTTTTTTGTTTACCCTGATTTCTTTTTGCCCGGTCTTTTTTTTATCCCCCACTGTTTCAATGAGTTCCAGGCGAAGCCGGATATCCGGATCAACCCTGTTGTGATCAAAGCCGATAAAATCCCGTTCAGTGAGAAGGGCTGCGATCCTGCAGGCCAGAAGCCCTTGACCGATTTCATCTGCTTTGATCACCATATGGGCAAGTCTGGGATGCAGGCCGACAGACACCATTTTTTTGCCATGAGTTGTAATGCATCCCTTTTCATCTAAAGCGCCCAGGGTCTGGAGCAGATGCCTTGCCTGTTCAAATGGTTTTTCTTCGGGCAGATCAAGCCATTTTAATTGCCCTGGATCCGATATTCCCCAGGCAGCCAGTTCCAATGCCACACCGGTCAGATCCACACTTAAAATTTCAGGTGTTGTAAATGGTTTGAGCAGTTTTTGATCATATAGGGACCACAGCCTGTAACATCTTCCCGGTGCTGTACGGCCTGCCCTCCCCCTTCTCTGGTCGGCAGCGGCTTTTGAAACAGGGATTGTCGCAAGAAGGCTCATCCCGGTTGAAAAGGAAAACCGTGGCACCCGCATAAGACCTGAATCTATGACCACACGGATGCCTTCAATGGTGATGGAGGTTTCGGCAATGGCAGTGGCAAGGATAATTTTTCTTTCACCCGGCTCAGGGGGGTGAAACGCCAAGGCCTGCTCTTTTTGTGACAGATTTCCATATAAAGGGATCACATGAATCTCAGAATCAAGGTTTTCTTCAAGCATTAAAGAGACGCTTTTTATCTCCCTGACACCGGGCAGAAAAACCAGCATGTCTCCATTGGTTTCCAGAAGTGCCCGCCTTATGGCCGATACGCAGGCTGTTTCAATGGGAATACGCCTGTTCTGTTTGTCTATAGCAGGAATATAAATTGTTTTTACAGGAAAACTTTTTCCTTTTGAAATGATAACCGGTGCCGTGTTCATGAGTGCTGATACTGCACCAACATCCATTGTGGCAGACATGACAAGGATACGCAGGTCATGGCGCAAGACCTCAAAAGACTCCAGGCAGAGGGCAAATCCAAGATCAGAGTGAATATTTCTTTCATGGAACTCATCAAAGATCACCAGTCCGATATCTTCCAGACAGGGATCATTCTGGATTTTCCGGGTAAATATGCCTTCGGTGATTACCTCTATCCTTGTGCCGGGACCGATCTTTTTGTCCAGCCGGATCTGATACCCAATGGTCTGCCCCACTTTTTCCTTTAAAAGATCTGCCATATGGGTCGCACAGGAGATAGCAGCCAGGCGCCTTGGCTCAAGCAGGATGATTTTTTTGTTCCCCAGCCAGGGTTCATTTAAAAGTGCCAGCGGAACCCGGGTGGTTTTGCCGGCACCGGGTGGAGCTTCAATCACGGCACATTTTGCGGTTTCAAGGGCTTTTTTAATGTCAAAAATATGGTGTTGTATGGGCAGGTGCCGGGGCAAAAGACAGTGAATATTCACAGGGCTATTTTTCACCGGCAATATCCCATAATGCCATGACTCGGGGGTTTGCAAGATTTTTTTTCCGGGTGCAAAGGCCAATGATAAAGGGCGGCAGTTCCGGGGTGTTGTCCAGAATCCTTACCTGGTTAAAAAACGGACTTTTTTCCAGCACCATTCTGGGGATAAGTCCAATACCGCAGCCAAGGCTGACCATGACGATAATGGCCTCGTTCCCGGCCACCTGGGAATAAATATTGGGGATAAAATTTTCCTTTGCAAACCACTGGTCAATGCGATCCCGGCTTAACCCGTGATCCGGAATGATCAAAGGGGTTTTTTCCCAGTTAATCCCCTGGGGTGAAGGAATAACAATATCAGGATATTGCCGGGGTGCAATAAAGACCAGCGGCGTCCGGGACAGGGGTTTAAAAACAAGATCTTTTGGCAGGACGTCGGGCAGGGCGGCAATAACCATATCTGCATCCTGATTTAAAAGCTTTAAAAGGGCTTTGGCAGCATCCCCGGTTTCCAGGTGTATCCGGACACTGGGATGGGCTTTCCGATAAAGTTCCATAATACCGGGAAGAATGCCATAGGCGGCCGTTACAGAGCAGTACAGCGAAAGCTCTCCTTGCAGGACATCATCAAAAGACAGTTCATCCTGCAATAAGTCCCACCGTTGCAGCACATCATCTGCATATTTTTTAAATGCTGTCCCGGCCGGGGTCAGCTCAACCGTGCGGTTATCCCGGATAAAGAGTTGTTCCCCTATTTCCGACTCAAGCCGCTGAATCACCCGCGTCAATGCCGAAGGCGTAATGTAACACGCCTGGCTGGTCCTTGCAAAATGCAGTGTCCCGCACAGATGCCTGAAAAGATTTAAATATCGAATGTCCATTTTCCTCCTGATGGCGGTGCCATCTTTTTTTTGATCCTCCCGTATGTTTAAGAATGATCCTGTACAGTGTAAAACAAAATCTTAAAAATTAAAACCGGTATATTTCAATATTTGAAATATATGATTGCAATTAATTCATTTGACGCAATGATTAACAAGGTTCATTAATACAACAGGTTAAATTAAAAAAAATAACATTTTATCAAAGAGGAGACCATCATGGGCCAAAATTACTTTAATTCTCTGCCATTGCGACGACAGCTGGAAGAGCTGTCCCAGTGCCGCTTTATGGATTCATCGGAATTCAACGGGGTTGAGGCGTTAAAAGGCAAAAAAATCATCATTGTCGGGTGCGGTGCCCAGGGACTTCATCAGGGCTTGAACCTGCGTGACAGCGGCCTGGATGTCTCCTACACCCTTCGGGATTCCGCCGTCAGGGAAAAAAGACAATCCTGGAAAAACGCCACTGAAAACGGATTTTATGTGGGAACCTATGAGGAACTTATCCCCAAAGCAGATCTTCTGATCAACCTGACCCCGGACAAGCAGCACACCAATGTGATTGAATCCGTCATGCCGCTGATGAAACAGAGTGCCTGCCTCTCCTATTCTCACGGGTTTAATATTGTGGAAGAAGGGATGCAGATCAGAAAAGATCTCACGGTTATCATGGTGGCACCAAAATCTCCCGGAACAGAGGTCAGACAAGAATATAAACGGGGATTCGGCGTGCCGACACTGATTGCCGTCCACAAGGAAAATGATTCAAGGGGAGAAGGTATGGAACTTGCCAAAGCCTATGCCTGCGGAACCGGCGGGGACAGGGCAGGTGTTCTTCATTCTTCATTTGTGGCAGAGGTCAAATCCGATCTCATGGGCGAACAGACCATTCTGTGCGGTGTGCTCCAGACAGGGTCGCTTTTGTGCTATGACAAAATGGTACAAAAAGGCGTGGACCCCCAATATGCTTCCAAACTGGTTCAATATGGCTGGGAAACCATTACCGAAGCATTAAAACACGGGGGTGTCACCAATATGATGGATCGGCTTGACAATCCATCAAAATTAATGGCCCAGGATCTTTGTGACCAATTGAAAACCCTTCTTGAACCCATGTATCACCAGCACATGGATAACATCATGTCAGGAAAATTTTCCCGGACCATGATGGAAGACTGGGCAAATGATGATGCCAACCTGCTAAAATGGAGAGAAGAAACCTCAAGGACCGCGTTTGAGCAATCAACCTCTACAGACCAGGACATCCCGGAACAAGACTATTTTGACAACGGCATTCTCATGGTTGCCTTTGTAAAAGCAGGGGTTGAACTTGCCTTTGACACCATGGTCGCCACAGGCATTGGTGAAGAAAGCGCTTACTATGAATCCCTTCATGAGCTTCCCTTAATCGCCAATCTTATTTCAAGAAAAAAACTGTATGAAATGAATGTGGTCATCTCTGATACGGCTGAATACGGCTGTTATCTGTTCAACCATAAAGCAGTCCCCCTGCTGGCCGATTTCATGGAAAAACTTGATACCGACGTCATCGGAAAAGGGCTTGACAGCCAAAGCAACGGCGTAGACAATGTCAACCTCATCAGGGTCAATACCGCTATCCGCTCCACCGGGGTTGAACGCATTGGAAAAAAACTGCGGGCCTATATGGGAGCCATGAAGCCCATTCATTAAGACTGCTTTTCTTGGATCATCAAAAAAGTGCAGTGTTTCAAAAGATTTTTTATTTTAATGAAACACTGCACTTTTGATATTAAAAATTGCCTGCCGGTTTTTCATAGATATTTATCTATTGCAGGTTTTAATCCAGCAGGTTAGAGCCATATGGGGTGAATGTCATCCATGATGTCCTTTGTGCTTTGAACAGCCTCTGCAAGCCTGAAATAGCGCAGCGCCATTCCAATGTAGCGCGCCAGGAGTTCAAGACAGGCCAGTTCCTGCTCTGACACTTCCCAGGGTTCTGAATGATAAATTCTCAACGCCCCGATCGTCTTGCCCTGCATCTTGATCGGCAGGGAGACAATGGACCGGACGCCTTCTTTCTCAGCTTTTTCAGGATACTGAAGCTGGTCACTGTTTTTGGTATCAGTAATGATTACCGGCCTTCGGTTTGGTGCCAGCTTGATGCTCTTATCAACCAGGATGGGTCCCTTGTTGACATAATCAATACTCATCCCTTCACTGGCAAGATTTTCCAGTTCTTCGGTCGCCTGGTTTACCACAAAAATACTGGCCCCTTTTACCCCCATTGTGAAAACTAGAAGGTGGGTTACCTGGGATCCCATAATCGTCGGGTCGGCTGCATCAAAAACAGTATCTACGATCAATTTGTATCTTTCAAAATCTATTTTGTAATCATTTTTCATACACTCCTCCTTTGATTCTTGTCCATATCCTGGGTTCATGATTTTCTAATTCACAATATGGACCTTGATCCTCCCTTCATTCTGACGGGTAATCTTTTTAGAAATGCTTCTGCTGAAAAAACCGGCAATATTTCCCGGATTTCGGTTTAAAACCACCACATCAAATTTTTCTTGTTTCCACAACTGAATGATGTCTTCGGCAATATCCCGCTTTATCGGCAAAAAAAGGCATTGAATATGATGGTCTGGAAAACCATAATTCATCAGCTTTTTTTTTGCAGCTTCCAGAGCATTTTTCCGCTCTTCCTGCTGCTGTCGCAGGTAGGAGAGATTACGGCCCATTTTATCCATAATGGGGTTATTCCGGGTATCAATCTCAGGTGGCGGGTTAAAGGCATGAAAAAATGTGACCTCAATTTCTTTTTTCCCGGCATACATCTGGCCGACAAAGTCAATCGCCTTTTCGTCATTGGCTGTAAAATTGTGGGGTACCAGTATTTTGATTGACATTCTGACCTCCTTTCTTTTATGAAAAATTACAAGTTTTATACCATACAAAAAGAAAGCCTGCTTGATTTCAAAAGAATCCAGTTCCAGAAGAAGAAAAACGCTTGGACAAAGGATGGTGAATCCGAATCAATTCGTTTTTTTATACTATACCAGAGACAATGGGTATTGTAAATTGATTTGGTAATTGCACAGCAATTCTCGGTCACAAACCAATAAAGAGCACGATTATTTGAAAATAAGGAACAAAAATAGCCATGACCCGTTCCGGTCAGGTCACCTTACACGCTTTGGAGTTGGATCTGTTTACAACTTCTAAATTTGCTCCACTAAACAGCAAAAACTGCGGGCAAGTATGTCCTCAAACAGTTTGCTGTTTCACGCTCCGCTTCATTAAGATTTTGTAAAAACAGATCCAAAATCCGCCGCTTTGTAAGGCAACCTGTCCTCCACTGGACATTACAATTTGTTTGAGTCTCAAATTAGAACTCTTTTTGGAAAAAGGCAATTAGGAGGGTATTATGGGGTGCAAAATCGGGTGGACCTATGATTTTTTTTAACATTGTCTCCCAG
>JAHJLN010000285.1 GCA_018821715.1 Pseudomonadota bacterium
TCCAGGGGGAATCCAACTGTGGAGGTGGATGTTACCCTGGCCTGCGGTGCAAAGGGCAGGGCAGCTGTTCCATCCGGTGCTTCAACAGGTACAAGAGAAGCGCTGGAACTTCGGGATAATGCGGAAAGCCGCTTTTTAGGCAAGGGCGTTTTAAACGCGGTTGCCAATGTAAATGAAGTAATTGCGCCTGAAATTATCGGGTATGATGCCATGGACCAGGCAGGTCTTGACAGAACCATGATTGATATTGACGGTACGGAAAACAAATCAAGGCTGGGGGCCAATGCTATTTTGGGTATATCCATGGCAGCAGCAAGGGCTGCGGCCAATGCATGTGAAATTCCGTTGTTTCAACATATCGGTGGTATTAATGCAAGGGTGCTTCCCGTTCCCATGATGAATATTATCAATGGAGGAGCCCATGCCGCAAACAACCTGGATATCCAGGAGTTCATGATTCTTCCGTTTGGGGCAACTTGTATTACTGAAGCGATTCGGATGGGAGCAGAAACCTTTCATCATCTTGCAAAGATATTAAAAGGTGAAGGACTCAGTACTGCAGTTGGGGATGAAGGCGGATTCGCCCCAAACCTTAAATCCAACGAAGAAGCGCTGGAATATATTATTAATGCCATTGAGGCTGCCGGGTACAGACCGGGTAAGGATATCGGCATTGCCCTTGATGCAGCAGCTTCCGAATTCTATAAAAATGGCAAATATATTTTCCAGTCAGAAGGCAGGGAACTATCTGCCATTGATCTGATTGATTATTATGAGAGTCTGATTGAAAAATATCCCCTGTATTCCATAGAAGACGGTCTTGCTGAAAGTGATTGGGATTCATGGGAAATTATGACCGAACGGCTTGGAAATTCAGTGCAGATTGTTGGTGACGACATCTTTGTGACAAATCCTGATATTTTTAAAAAAGGCATTGAAAAGGGAATCGCCAATTCAATCCTGATAAAATTGAACCAGATCGGAACGGTCACAGAAACCCTTGATACCATTCAGATGGCAAAAGAATCCGGTTATACAACTGTTGTTTCCCATCGATCCGGAGAGACGGAAGATACGTTCATCGCTGATCTTGCCGTGGGGATAAATTCAGGGCAGATAAAGACAGGTTCCATGTCAAGGAGTGACAGGGTAGCCAAATACAATCAATTGATCAGAATCGAAGAAAAGCTGGGAGATAGTGCAGCATTTCCAGAAGACCTTTTTGTTTAATTTACGTGTGACCTTCAGGTTATGAAAAAAAGAGTTTTAGCAGCCGTTTCCATATTGTTTTTTACCCTGCTGTCAGGTATGGGTGAGGCGTTTGTTCCCACGACGCCTCACCTTCTGCATCTTGTCATGGAAAAGATCAAACAGCCGGTCGGTATTGAAGCGTATCAGACCAAAAAAATTATAAATTACAAAGACACGGAAAAAGGAGTTGTAGAATTAGAGGAAAAACTATCTTTTTTATACCCCAACCGGTTTAGATCCCAGATTATTTCAGATACCACGACAGGGTTTTCTGTTGAATCCGAGTTCAGATTTATTAAAGTCATGGGCGCTGTTACGGTCTCCCAGGAAAAAGCACCGGTTGATCTGTATACGGATATCCTTTTGTACAGGGACAGTGAACTATTGTTGGATCAGCTGACCCTGGCAGGGGTTGATACAACTGTTGTATCCTTTCAAAGATATAACGATACCATTTGTTATGTTATCGGAAGATCCCTGGAAAAAGGCAAACCCTTTGCCGGCCTCTGGATTGAAAAAGATACATTTTTACCTATAAAATATGTGGTTGAAAAAAATGGCTGGGTTATAGAATTTTTTTATAAGAACTGGCAGCAGATCAGCAAAACCTGGTATCCGATGCAGGGCAACATTTTTTTGGATAAACAATTATTTGCAATAATTGATGTGAACACCATTGATTTGACATCCAATTTTTCTTTATCATTGTTTGATATTGCATATATTGAACAATTATATCCTAAAAGTAATCCGGATACGTTGGATGAGAATACCAAACAGGTGAATGAACTTGACAAACGAATAGATGATTTTAAAAAATTATATGAATAATTTTAAACAAGAGAGGACTAATGGCTAAAAACACCAAGTATATTTTTGTTACCGGAGGTGTACTATCATCTTTAGGCAAAGGACTTGCATCTGCTGCAATTGGAATGCTTCTTGAAAGTCGCGGGCTGACGGTTACCATACAAAAACTTGACCCCTATATCAATGTTGATCCAGGGACGATGAATCCGTTTCAGCATGGAGAAGTGTTTGTAACGGATGATGGAGCGGAAACAGATCTTGATTTGGGCCATTATGAAAGATTTACCAATGCCAAGCTGGGGAAGAATAATAATTTTACTACGGGTAAAATTTATGACCAGGTGATTACCAAGGAGCGTAAGGGTGAATACCTGGGCGGCACGGTACAGGTGATTCCCCATATTACCGATGAAATCAAGCAGAGCATCCTCCTGGTCTCTGATCTTGCCGATGTTGTGATTGTTGAGATCGGCGGCACCATCGGTGATATAGAATCCCTGCCGTTTCTGGAAGCCATCCGGCAATTTAAAACAGATGCCGGAGCATCCAATGTTATCTATATCCATTTAACCCTTGTTCCCTATATTAAAACGGCTTGTGAAGTAAAAACAAAACCCACGCAGCATAGTGTAAAAGAGCTTAGAAGCATTGGCATTCAACCGGATATTCTTTTGTGCAGAACGGAAAGCTATCTGTCCCAGGAGATCAAAGCCAAAATTTCACTTTTTTGTAATGTGGATGCAGATGCTGTATTTACGGCAAAAGATGTGGATTGTATTTATGAAGTGCCGTTGGTCTATAATAAGGAAGGTCTTGGTGATAAAATATTAAAGAAGCTGAACATCTGGGCCAGGGCACCAAGGCTGGATGAGTGGAAAGAAATGGTTGAAAAGCTTAAAAATCCAAGATTTTCTGTGAATATCGCTATTGTGGGAAAGTATGTTGACTTGACAGAAAGCTATAAGAGCCTGAATGAAGCACTTGCCCATGGCGGAATATCCAGTGATGCAAGGGTGAATCTGCAATATGTGGATTCAACTACCCTGACAGAAGACAATGTAGTTAAAATCCTTTCCGCCAGTGACGGGGTCCTTGTTCCCGGCGGATTTGGCTCAAGGGGGATTGAAGGGAAAATTCTGGCTGCAAAGTATGCAAGAGAGCACAAGGTTCCCTATTTTGGAATCTGCCTGGGGATGCACATGGCGGTAATTGAAATCGCCAGGAATCTGCTGAAACTTGAGGATGCCAATGGTGAAGAGTTTGATCCCTATACCCCCTATCCGGTCATTTATCTTATGAAAGAATGGTATGACGAGCATACAAAAAAGATTGAAAAACGGGATGAGGAATCTGATAAAGGCGGAACCATGCGTCTTGGCGCATATCCTTGCAAGCTTGTCCCGGATACCTTTGCCATGAAAGCGTACAAACAGGAAGAAATTTCTGAGCGTCACCGCCACCGCTTTGAGTTTAACAATGAATATAAAGACAGATTGATAGATGTCGGGCTGATTATCAGCGGTACTTCACCGGATCATGAGCTTGTCGAAATTGTGGAGCTCAAAGATCATCCATGGTATCTGGGATGTCAGTTCCATCCGGAATTTAAATCCAAACCTGGAAATCCGCACCCATTGTTCAGGGAGTTTGTCAAAGCATCATTGAAAAATGCTAAAAAGTAAATGACAAAAAGAGCAAACATCTGCGTCTTTGCTTTCATTGTCATTGTTTTATGCTGCCCTTTTTTAAGGGCAAACGAAAAAAATGCTTTAGAAGATGATCGCCTTGCCGATTTAATCGATGCCATAAAACCGTCAATTGTTGCCGTTGGCACCTATTATTTTAATGATGTTCCCAAAACAAGATATATGGGTACAGGATTTGTCATAATGGGCGGCAAAAGGCTTGTGACAAATTTTCATGTTGTTTCACCTGTTATGGAAAAAAACAACCTTTCCTATTTGAGAATATTTCATAAAAATTTTCCTGTTAAGGGCATTGGCGCAAAAATCATTGCAACGGATGAATTCCATGATCTGGCTATCTTGGAGCAGGAAGGTGATCCTTTGCCCGCATTGAAGCTTTCTGATTCATTAACCGTAAGGGAAGGGTATCGGGTTGCGTTTACAGGATATCCCATTGGATTGGTCCTTGGGTTGAACCCCACCACGCATACGGGAATTATTTCCAGTATTGCACCGTTGATAAAGCCAAGCCCCAGTGCAAGAATTATTAATGGAGAACTGATCCGGCATTTAAATGAGCCCTATGATATTTTCCAGATTGATGCCACAGCATATCCGGGTAACAGCGGCAGCCCGGTTTACAGGACAGACTCAGGAATGGTAATTGGTGTGATTAACAAGGTGTTTGTAAAAGGTAAAAAAGAACATGCCTTGACAGAGCCTACAGGAATAACCTATGCCATTCCGGTAAATTTTATCAAGGTATTGGAAAAATCCATCAAATCAGCTCAATAATGAAACTTTAGTGTGTCTAAAATCATTGTACCCAATCAGGCAATGGAAAAAACCTTGACCGGTTTTGTTTTTCCTTTGAGCACAAGTTCAGGCAGCGGATGAAGCGTAATTTCCTGGCCCAGATGTTCTGCAACTTCAGCGCTGACTAAGATATCAGTACCAAATTCTTTATTCAGGTCCTGAATCCTGGATGCCGTGTTAACCGTATCCCCGATAAGAGAATAGGCGGTCCTGTCCGAACTGCCGATATTTGCTGCCAGAACCTGGCCGGTATGAATGCCGATACCATGACTTAAACTGGCATGTCCTTCTTTAGCATGAATTTTATTGATTTTTTCCAGCTGTTTTCGCATCTCAAGGGCAGCATTAACAGCTGATATAACATGGCCTTTTTCATGAATGGGGGCACCAAAAACAGCTTCAATTTCATCCCCGATAAATTGCAGGATCAGTCCCCCATGAAGCTTTATGGCTTCTGCCATGGCATTCAGATAATCATTGAGCAGGTGGATCAGCTCTTTTGGCGGTGTGACCTCAACAAGGGGGGTAAAATTTCTAAGATCTGCAAAGAGGATGGTTGCTTCTTTTAATTCCCCGTCAAGGGGGATACGGCCATTTAAAATTTCATCCCTGATTTTGGAATCCACATACCGGCCAAAAGTGTCCTTGATCATTTCCCGTTCTCTTAGCCCTTTTGTCATGGCATTAAGGATTTCTCCGGCAAAACCGATCTCATCATTGGTGTAAACAATGGCTTTAGCATTAAGATCGCCATTTTTAACCTGTCTCATAGCACGGATGATTTCAGACACAGGTTTTTTAAGATTATGCCCGACCAGTATGGAAATCAAAATACCGATTACCATGAACACAAGACTTTCTGCAGCAATGGTTTCCTGGATTCTGTTTGCCAGCATAAGGGGTGTCATAGTACCGGTTGACTGTAGAATTTTAAATTGATGTATGGTCAGATGAATATATGCCAGGGGAACGATTGAAACAGAGAAGACCAGCACGCTTAGCCGGATTTTCAAGTTGATGGATTTTGTTCCTTTAACTTTAAAGAGACCGCCATCAGGAAAAAACAGGGGAACCAGCTTGTGCTGGGTCATATGCTCCACCCAGAAAAAAGCAATTATAACCGTGATAAGTCCACAGGCAATCCCCATGCTGGCCCCTGCGGGAGAACCTATAGAAGCGAACAGGATGGATCCGAATCCCCAGACAAAAATATCCATGGCAACGACCATATAGGGTATATTGAGCAGCCTTCTTCTGGCAGAATCCAGTAATGCAGGGTCAGGGGGAATATCCTTGCCAAAAAGATTTATACACCTGCGAATGGGTTTTTCATACCAGATGGTAATGACGGTCATGATGATCATGCAGAAAAGACCATAGGCAATATCCAGATGATGCATCAGGGAAAGGAGTCTATCGGATATATTGGGTTGCTGGCGGGAAAAAAAGATATTGGTCATGGAATCCCCGATCGTATTGGCCACTATATTGCGGATGAGTATGCCATTAATCAGGAAAAAATAACGGATTTTGCCGATGGATCGAATATCTATTCTCATGGCTTATATATTGATCATGAGGTTGATTTTGTAAAGACAATATTGATCAATGACAACAATTGTCTTGTATCTTTTAATAGTGGAATCAGGAACACATTGTAACATTTTTGGTTGTTGACTTTAGGGTATCAAGGCCTATGTTAAATTGAATTGTTAAAAACTTGCTCCACTGTATCTCATGATGGAGTTGTTTTTCTAAGGATACTTGTTATTTGATTTTATTTTTATTATCCTGATCAGGATTTCAAAGCGTTTAGTTATTTTGGGGAAAAAGCAGTATGGATGACCGTAATGTAAAACGCAAGCTTGCTGCAATCGTTTCAACAGATGTGAAAGGGTACAGCCGACTCATGGCTGATGATGATGTTGAGACCGTAAAATCCATTAAAGCCTGCAGAAAACTAATAGGCCAAAAAGTTGAATTCCATCAGGGCAGGGTGGTTGATTCTCCTGGAGATAATCTTTTATCCGAGTTTTCATCTGTAACCAATGCAGTGGAATGTGCGGTTGAAATTCAAAAAGCATTATTAGAGCGCAACAATGAACTTTCCCAGGACCGGAAAATGGAATTTCGAATCGGTATTAATTTAGGGGATGTGATTGAGGATGGGGATCAGATTTTCGGGGATGGCATCAATATTGCCGCCCGGCTTGAAGGTGTCGCTTCAGGCGGTGGCATCTGTCTTTCAGGGTCTGCATTTGAACAGGTCAAAAACAGGCTTTCTCTGGGATATGAATTTTTAGGTCAAAAAAAATTGAAAAATATTTCAGAGCCTGTGCCGGTTTACAGATTGTTAACTGATCCTAAGTATTCAGGCAAACTGATATATTCCTGCAAACACGATGACCCAAAGTTTCATCGCAATAAAAGAATTATCATCAGCGCTCTTTTGATTCTCTTAATAGCCGGCGGCGTTCTTTTCAGGATGAACACGTCTTTGCCAAGAAAATCTCCGCCAATGATGATTAAAGAGAAATTGATGCGGCTTCGTCTCCCGGACAAGCCCTCCATTGCCGTGCTGCCGTTTATGAATATGAGTGAGGATCCGGATCAGGAATATTTTTCCGACGGTCTGACAGAAGATCTTATCACAGATCTTGCAAAGGTATCCGGACTTTTTGTCATTGCCCGCAACTCTGTATTTTCTTATAAAGGTAAAAATGTAAAAATTGATAAGATCGGAAAAGAACTCGGGGTGAGGTATATACTTGAAGGAAGTGTCAGAAAAGTTGAAGACCGGGTCCGGATTACTGCCCAGCTTATTGATACCAAGACAGAAGGCCATGTCTGGGCAGAACGGTATGACCGAAATCTGGAGGATATATTCTCTGTGCAGGATGAGGTGCGCCAAAAAATTGTAACTGCCCTGGCCGTCCAACTGACCAGTGATGACCAAAATAGAATAAAAACAAAAAAAACAACCAACCTTAAAGCCTATGACTATTTTTTGCGCGGCGTTGAACTGCATTCAATGAAACTGCAGGGCGGTCTGTCAAAAGCCAGGGAAATGTTCCAGAAGGCGATTGACCTTGATCCAGCTTATGCCCGTGCCTATTCAGCGCTGGGTCATACCTGGCTGATGGAATGGATTTTTGGATTTGATCAGAACCCGGAACTGTTGGATAAAGCCTTTGATTTAGGGCTTAAAGCCATTTCAATTGATGAAAAAGACAGCTCCGGTTACAGTGTCCTTGCCAGTGTATATCTCTGGAAAAAACAACATGATAAGGCCATAGAGCAGACAAAAAAAGCCATTGAATTAGAGCCTAACAATGCACAGCGACTGGCAGATATGGGTGAACAGCTGACCTGGGCCGGGAAACCCCGTGAAGGCATACCCTATATTGAAAAGGCCATGCGGCTTGATCCCAAATATCCTGCCTGGTTTCTCTGGAACCTTGGACATGCCTATTATCTTACACAACAGTATGAACTTGCCATTGACGTATTTCAAAGAGCCCTGGTAAAAGACAAAGATTTCTGGCCTTCCCATGTGTTTCTGGCCCTTTGCTATGATGCAACAGGTCAAAAGGAAAAAGCAAAAAGCCAAATTAAAGATACATTAACGGCAAATAAGAATCTTCCCCTTGAAAAATGGGAAAACAGACTTCCCTACAAAGATCCTGATATGTCAAAGATCATTGTAGAAAAACTTGGAAAAATCGGTATTAAATAAAATCGACACCAACTCTTTTTAAGGCGTATTCGATAATTGGAAAATATGAAAAATGCTCTAGCCTTAATTGTAAATTCTCCGGTTACCAGCCCTGCCATACCTTCCTGGAATTCTGCCGTGGTGGCCGGCAGCTTTTTGGGCTCAAATCTGAGTTGTTTTCAATACGATGCAAACCTGGATTTTTTTTTAAATCATGTGTTGTCCAAAAATAAGCTGCACCATTATCAGACAGTGATTAAAAAAAAAAATGTGGCCAAGTTTATTTCAAAAACAGAATTCAAGGCAATAGAAAAGGCTTGTGAAAGGATTTCAAAAAGCAGTATTTCAATAGATTGCTTGAGAACCGGAGAATTTTATGAACCTGAAAAATTTTTGTTGGTAAAAAATCATATCAATGATCTTTTATTGTGTTTCTCATCTGCATTTTTTCCATCTGTAACTGGCTGGGGTTCTTTTTTTTTAAAAACAGACCATTTTGTTGAAGACCCAAACATCAATCCGTTTGTTTTGCTTTGCAAACAAGGACTTAAGGATAAAATTGACAGGGTTGATCCGGATGTGGTTGTGCTGCTGATCTCTTCTTTGGACCAACTCTTTGCCGGAAAAACCATGGGCTGGTTTATAAAATCAAATTTTCCCGGAAAAAAAGTGGTGGTTATCCATGATCCCCACATTCCTGTCCGGCACTGCCAATTTTTTGATCATATTTTCTCAATAGCCTTTCTGGACCCGTTTTTTAACCTGCTCCACACCCTGGGCAAGGGAACGATAACTTCCGACACCAGACAACCTGATTTTAACCGTCTGTTGTTAAAGGACTATTTGACGCCGGACACGGTATTGCCGGTAAATCCTTCTTTTTTTAAAGACAAGAAATCGTTTTGGACATTTTTATCACACCAGCAGGATAGCCTTGACGTCAAAGGGTTTATTTTGGAGGGCCATTATCCTGGTATTGAAAACTTGCTGGAAAATGAAAGTTCTGATCTGTTTTTCAGTGTATCAAAATCAATGGATGATATCGATGGTTCAGATAAATCCGGGAATCAACACGTACACTGCCCGTCATGTTTTAAAATGGTTTGCTGGGACAGTCCCCAAAAAGAAACTTTATTTAAGACGCAGACCTTATGGGATTTATCCAAGCTGGGTGTATGGAACCATGTTAAAATTTTTGGAAAAACCAGGATAACCCTCAGAAAGGATCTTTTTTCATTTATCGCTTCCAATCCCAATATTGCCCATTCTTTTGAAAATCAGGATGGAAAAAACAGTTTCAATCAATCTGGTAAATTCCGGATTGATCCTGAGTTTCAGTCATATGCCAAGGTTGAGCAACTGCCGGGGGAACCATTCTGGAAAATTTTGCAGGACCCGGTATATCTCCTGCTTTATTTGAATAAATATGGTAAAAAAGACCTGTTTTCCATACGGGCAGATCCCAGGGAACAGTCAGTAATAACCCTTGGCAGCCGTATCCTGTTTGAGTTTAAAAAACCCGATGATCTGGATGGAAAATTTCTTGATGAAATATGCAGGATGGTTGAAGCCGGCGGCTCGGTTGATACAAAATATGTCCGTTATAATCTTGAAAGAGCCTATTTAATAGGGTATGCAATGGAGAATGGGGTCATTGTGGGAAATTCGAGTCTAAAACACCCGAGAAAAGAATTCATAGAAAGGATCAATCAGATTATCGGCATGGATTTCACCCATTTCCTTGAAAGGGGATATACCTCTGTAAGGCCTGAATACAGAGCGCTCGGGGTTGGTGCAAAACTTCTTGAAGGATTGACGGCAAGGGCCGGCGAGCATAAGGTTTTTTCTGTCATCAGTGAAGACAACACTGCCACTCAAAAAATTGCCCTGCGGAACAAGACCCGAAAGATAGCAGCCTATTACAGTGAAAAGGTCGGAAAAGAATTGGGCGTGTGGATGCCTGAACAAATGATTGAAGATAACTGGAATTTAAAAAAATGAATATAGGGATTCTTACCATAAATGATTTTGGATTTCATCCAAACCAGCGGTTTGCCCAGGCAGCAAAAAAACTGGGCCATGACATTATCCTCATTAATCCGTATAAAATGCTGTCCACCTTAAAAAACAATGAATTTGGCTTTTCAGTTAACGGTATGGCCAAAATGCCGGATATTATTTTGCCGCGGCAGGGGTCTCCAATGGGAGACTATGGCCTTTGTCTGATGCGTCAGTTTGAACAAATGGGGATTCCATTTGTCAATGGCCTTGAAGGTGTGACCATTGCCCGAAACCAGTATATCACTTTGCAGGCACTGGCCGCATCCCGCATCCCTGTGCCGTCATCGTGTTTTATTACTGAGAAAATCAATTTTTCAGAAGCAGTCGATCTTTTAGGCGGGTATCCTGTTGTTGTAAAACAAGTGGATGGGATGGGGGGTGACGGTGTGATAAAAGTTGACAGGCTTGAACAGGCCATACCCTTTTTGGACAGACATTTAAGCCAAAAAAAAGGGATGATCGTTCAAGCGTTTATTCAGCCGGAAGGACGAATGGATATAAGGCTTCTGGTTGTCGGGAAAAAAGTTGTCGGCGCCATGAAACTTGAACCCGGCCAGCAGGATTTCAGGGCCAATATTCACCAGAAAGGACA
>JAHJLN010000031.1 GCA_018821715.1 Pseudomonadota bacterium
ACCGGCTAGAATTAACACGGAAATGATAACAGGTCCGATAACCCTGACAAAGGGTTCGGATACCTGTTTTTCAATTTCTTTATAATTTCTTAAATTAATGATTTTCCAGCCAGGGTAATTGGGTACATCAAGGCTTGTAATAAGGTATTGAGCATTGTTTTTATCTGTTACGTAATCGGTTTGTTTTGCTGAAAATCCGGTCCAGGTCCATGATCCATTGCCAAATTGCTTTGAATCCATTATTGTATTTATTTTTTCTTCACTAAGATTCCATAAAAGCTTAAATCGCAAGTCCTCTTTATTTGAGATAAAAATGACACCATTAGGGTCGACAAAAAGAAATATGTCATCGGATTTTGGAAACAATTTTGTTTCAACAAACTCCACCGAAGCTTTTATGATTGCAACCCCAAGGATATCGGTATGATTTTCATCATAAACCGGGTGGGAATAATAAACCCCTCTTTTTCTGGAAGTGGTACCAAGGGCAAGATAGGTTGACGGGATGCCGTTGATAGCTTTTTTGAAATAGGGTCTGAAAGAAAAATCATTGCCCACAAAACTGTCATGGGCATTTCTATTGCTCGAGCAGAGCGTAATTCCATTTATATCCATCAGATAGCTGACTTCAAGATCAAGGGATTTTGTAAAATTATCAAGTATCTGGTTTGCCCCGTAAATCGTATCCAGGGAGGTCTCTTTCAGTACTTCTCTTAATTCTTTAATGCTTGAAAGGGTCTTAACCGGTTTGATATGCTCTGAAAGATAAAAAGATAGCTGATCAGTTAAAAGGTTCAGCCGTGAATATGCATCAATTTCTGTTTTTTGAAATGCAGCTTTTCGGAAAGAATAGTAATATAAGACCCCGCCGGCTGATGCGGATAAGAATGCAAACAAAGCCAATATCAGTATGATGATTCGAAGTCTCATATAATGACTATATCTTCATGACCAAACTTTTTCAATGACTTTACAAGCATCAACAAAATGGAAATAGGTTATTATTTAATAAACTGTTTGAAAATCATTGTGAATCTATAAAATTCTTTATAGTATAGGTAATAAAAGATCCAGTTTACCCATAAAAAGGTCAGTGCCTATGCCTGTTATCACATTTAATGCCTTTTCGTTTTTACAAAAAAAGTTGAAAGAGAAGAACCTTGAATATTCCAATGTAACCATGACATTGAAACCAGGAACCCAAGCAAAAGATTTAATCCGGCAGGTCCAATTGGCATCCGAGGATGTTGAAGTAGTCTTTATTAATGGAAAGGTTGCACCTTTTGATACAATTATTCAGAATAATGACAGAGTGGCCTTGGTACCACCAGGGACTCCCGGACCGTACCGGGTTTTGCTTGGGTTTAAAAATACAAAATTATTGTGACCAATGACAACAGCCATATCCGTGCATTTATTGCCATAGCCCTCCCGGAAGATATAAAAAGATCTTTACAGGGTCTTCAGGGACAATTACGCAAATCAGGCATAAAGGCTTCCTGGCCAAACCCTGCCGCCATGCATTTAACCTTGAAGTTTTTTAAAAGTGTGCCGCCAATAGAAATTGATGCGATAAAAACGGGTATGACCAGGGCGACAAAAGGAATACCTGTTCATACTCTATTTGCCGCAGGATTAGGCGTGTTCCCGTCAGTTAAAAATACCAGGGTCATCTGGTCAGGAACAAAGGGGCAGATAGATATTTTGAAAAAACTTACTTATCGTTTAGAAGATATCCTTTCTAAAGACATGGGAATAAAAAAAGAAAACAGACGATTTTTACCCCACTTGACACTGGCAAGGATCAAGCAGCCCATTTTTCCAAAAACCATGATCAAAATAATCGATGATTTTCAGGCTTTTCAGTCTGATGATTTTTCAGCTTCCCGGGTCAGCCTTTTTCAAAGTGTACTAACATCATCCGGTCCTGTTCACAAAAATATTTTTTCAGCGCCATTTAAAAACTAATGTTCTTGAATTACCATTTGAAAATTTCTTTTTGAAAATTGTTTTTCGAAAACCGAAAAATTATTTTGATCTTTTTCTATCTTCAGGGATGAAAAAATTCCTTTGAATACTGTTCCTGGAAATACTTTTTTATTTATTTTTATTTGTGAGATGTTTTCCTGCTTCCTTGCCCATTCAAAAAAAGCAAACAAATCAATTTGAAGTTCTAAAATTTCTCTTTTTATTTTTGGTTCAAGCTTTTGAATTTTCATTTCAAAGTTTGTTTTTTGTTTCTCATATTTCTTTTTTGTCTCATTCAATTCTTTTAATAAAAGGATTGAAGAGGCCATTCTTTTTTCAAAAGTATTTATTAATTTTACAAGATTTGATAATTTTTCCTTTTTATAGGAATCCTTTTTCTTTTTAAATTCATCTGCAAGTTTTTGTTTTTTATTTTTTGCCTGGTCGTGAAATGTTTTCAATTCAATCATTTTTTGAAATGCTTTTTTTGCATAATGATCTTGTTCATCCCTATTCTCTTTTAACTCATCCAGCTGCTGACTGATCTTTTTAACTTCAAGATTAATTTGTCTGGCTTTTTCAAGAATATGATGTTCAGTTCCAGCCCCTATAATACATGCTTTTGTTCTATTGTTACCGACACCCGCAAGCTCAATACCTTTTTTACCGTACAGGATTGAAGAGATCACCCGGCATTGGCCTGAATCGATTTTTCCACTGCAAAAAACTTGCGAATCAATAATTTCATTTTCAATATATAGATTTCCAAATATTTCGATTCTGCAATTATGAAGATATTTGGCATAAATGTCTCCCTGGGCACTTATAATTGAGTCGGTAATTCCGATTTGGGACTTGATACAGCCGATGGATTCAATATGAGCCCCTCTGATTTCCCTTGCGTTTATCTCTCCAGCGGTTACCGGATATGCGCCTGTTAACACGCCTGAAATATTTAAATTCGAATACTTTTCAAGAGGCCCGTACTTGAGATCTGCATCTTCAAGTACACTAATCGTTGGATGGATATATAGTTTTCGTTCAATAGACAGGGAAGGAAAGCCTGTTTTACCGGCAAAAGCTTTTGCCTTGTCTTTTGAAAGCCTGGTTCCGCTGGCACACCTGAAAGTTAAGTCATATCCTGTTGTTTGTTCAATATTATTTCCAAATAGATCTTTTTTTAAATATGTCTCTCCTCCAGAATGCTGTTCCGCCAATGTTGCGCCTTTTTTTTTGGCTTCAGTATCTATTTTGTTTGTCTCAAAATGGTACAAAGCTTTTCTGTGCTTTATCAATTCCAAAGAAAAATCCTGTTTAGCGGCAACAAATTCGGTGTTTCCCATTTCAAGATTGCATTGAAGAATAGCATCCGGATAAATCCCATACATGACGCCTCTGGATTCAAGTGCCTGCTTGATATCTTGCAAGCAAACACTTTCTACATCTTTGCCGATTTTAATAACGGCTTCCATGTGATCCTGGCTTATATTGACAGAAATTCCAGAATCAGCAACCATTCTATCCTTTCCTTCCACCCGCCCCTGTTCTTTTAAAATCAGATTTTTCTGATCCTCAGTTAAAAAAGTTAGATCAACCATGATGTTGCCAAGAAGCTGAATTTTGTTTTCTTTTTTAAATTCATCTTCCTGTGCTGTTTGAGCAATCTTAACTTCCCGCTCAGAAGCAAAACCCTTTTCAATAATACTTGCAGCGAATTTCTGATCCAATACTTTAATTTTTAAAAATTGTTTTTCATAAAGTGAAAGGTTTATGTCTTTATCAGCAGATATAAACTTTTGTGGAGAATCACCTATTGATTCATCTGAAGCAAATATTTTTTGTGCCTGTGTATCAAGAAATGTTTGCTCCTTAAGTATGGCATTTTTCTGTTTTATCGTAAGGACACAGGACTCAACAAGAATATCTCCGATCAGTTTTTTAATTTTTGCCCGTTTGAACTCTTTTTTCTGGTATTCAAGTGCTTTGTTCACATCTTCTGGCGTTGCAAATCCTTTTTCTATTGCAATTTTTCCGAATTCTTCACCCCGTCTTTTAACAATAAGATATTCCTGAATCATTTTTAACAGGCCTATCTGGTATTCGGTAGCAATTTTCTGACTTAAGAACAATTGATCAAACTCAACCATATGACCTTGTTTAAGTTTAAGCGTGTATGACTGCTGAATATGAGAAAACTGTTCCTTGCTGATGGTCCCGTATTGCAGGGCAAGTTCAGGTAAAGACAGAATTTGATTCGATTCTTCCAAGATTTTTTCTTTCTATTTTTTTAATATTTAAATTTTCTCACAACAAAGATAAAGAATTTATAGAATAAAGTAAACGGTTTCATTATGATTATAGCAACTCCTTAAGGGAGTTGAAGCTTTATATATAGTTATAATCGGTTAGGACTAAAGGATATAACTTAAATCAATATGAGTTTCAAAATGCTCTTTTAATAGAGCATAGTCATTTTCTTTTGAAGAGAGCATGTCCACATATGGAGTAGTAAAATCTAAGCCTATGGTTTTTAACCATTTTGTTAATATCTGCTCAGCATCAAAAAAGCCATGGATATATGTTCCGGCAATTCTGCCGTCCTCTGATATACAACCATCCGTATCCGTGCAGGGAGCAGAATTTCGAGAACTGATTTCAAGCAAAGGCACACCACCGTTTATAATGGTATAGCCCATGTGTATTTCATACCCCTTACCATTGGCATGTTCCCATGTAAAATTACTTATAGTGGTTGTTTTGGGGGCCTTTAACACAGTTTGGACAGGCAGCAGATTCAATGCATCTGTTCTCCCAGGCGTGCCTTCAAGCCCGTCAGGGTCATCAACAAACTGGCCCAACATTTGATAACCACCGCAAATCCCAAAAACATGCCCCTTTGATTGGCAATAGTCTTCAAGGGGCCCTTTAAAATGTTTCAATAACCACTCAAGGTCTTCTCTGGTATTTTTTGATCCCGGAATAATCACTGCCTTAAATTTTGACAGATGCTTCGGTCTATCAAAAAAAATGGTCTGAATTCCTTTTATTTTTGACAATGCATGAAAATCTGTAAAATTTGCAATGTGAGGTAACCGAATGATGCCAATTGCCGGTTGGTCAAGATGAAAACCGTTAAAATTATTGCAGTCTTCAATTTCAACAGAGTCTTCAGCATCAATTTTAAAATGTGTGTACCAGGGTAGAACACCCAACACCTTTTTATTTGTCTGCTTCTCAATCCAATCAACCCCACCCTTGAACAATGCGATATCCCCTCTAAACCGGTTGATAATAAATCCTTTTATTCTGTCGCAGTACTTTTTCGGAAGACATTCAAGGGTTCCGACAATTTGTGCAAACACTCCTCCCCTGTGGATATCTGCAGCAAGGATCACATCTGCATCAGCATATTCAGCCATGGCAAAATTCACAATATCGCTGGCCATCAGGTTAACTTCTGCACAGGACCCGGCTCCCTCAAGAATAATTCGGTCATAGCTTCGTTCAAGGCAATCAAAGGCTTCAGTGGCTTTTTTGAAATAAAAGCCTTTGTTCCTGTGATAATCCATGGCAGTATGATTCCCATGTACTTTTCCGTTGAGAATAACCTGGGACTGCTTTTCACCTGTGGGTTTTAAAAGAATGGGGTTCATAAAAACATGCGGCGCAATTCTTGACGCTTCGGCCTGAACAATCTGGGCGCGGCCCATCTCAAGGCCTTCAGGGGTAATGCCAGAATTATTAGACATGTTTTGAGATTTAAACGGCGCAACCCTAACCCCTCTGTCGGCCAGGGATCTGCAAATAGCTGCGGTGATGATACTTTTGCCCACATCAGATCCGGTTCCAAGAATGGCAATGTTTTTTTTCATCATTTTTCGATTCCAATCCTGGCCTTCACACCTTGCTTGTAATAATGTTTAATTTCTCTCATTTCAGTAACAAGATCTGCTTTTTCCATCACAGCTTCTGTTGCGCCACGACCTGTAATAACAAGTTCGACATTTGCGGGTTTATTTTCTATCAATGCCAGAAGTTCTTTTTCTGATATAAGATTGCACATAACCGCCACATTGCCTTCTTCAGCAATAACCACATCATGTTTGTTATTTTTTAAAATTTCACATAATTTTAGATACCCTGCTGCCCCTGCGGCAATATCCTCATCAGACGGTTTTCCTTTAATAAATTTTCCAAGGCCGTATTGTTCAACCGTAATATTTTTAAATTTTGACAACGCTTTGATTTCAGAATAATCCCCTTTTTTTAAGAACTGGACAATATAGACGCTTAGCCCGGCGCCAGCAGCCCTGATTGCAAGCCCAAGGCTTGCTGTTGTTTTTCCCTTACCATTGCCGGTATATACTTGAACATATCCTTTCATTAGGATTCCTCCAAATTTTTTTTGGTATATTTAAATATCATATTTTTTTGAATATCCTCTGGGTGTAAACAGGAAGTCAAGATATCTTAGAGAAGTACTGGAGCCGATAAAAAGAACGGTTTGCATCCCGACATCCGCAGAATCCATTTGTTCCAGAGTTGTAAAAGAAATGTGTTGATTATCTCTCATGGCGCCGGTTACAATCCCAACTGGTGTTGCGCCATCCCTGTGCGCCATTATAAGACCTTGTGCTTTTTTTAACTGCCAGTCTCTTTTTTTACTCTTCGGGTTATACAATACGATGACAAAATCTGCCATGGCAGCGCAAGTCAGCCTTTTTTCAATTTTTTCCCAGGGGGTTAGAAGGTCGCTCAAAGAAACAGCCGCAAAATCATGGGTCAGTGGCGCGCCTACCAAAGCCGCACCTGCTGCCAAAGCAGGAATCCCAGGAACAATTTCAAGAAAAAGACAATCGTCTCCATTTGTAATAATGTCTGAGCCCTGGGCTCTTACAAGTTTTATATTACGCTGTTTACAAACTTCAAAGACCAGGCCTGCCATGGCGTAAATACCCGGATCGCCGCCTGAAATCAGAGCGCATGATTTGCCTGCCAATGCCTGTTCAATTGCTTTTTCAACCCTCTCCACTTCTTTCATCATTCCAGTGGATATGATTTTTTTATCTTTAACAAGATCTGCAATTAAATCAATATAGGTTGTATACCCTGCCACACAGTCGACCTGCTTGATAATCTCAACCGCTCTCCGGGACATATAGGCAATGTCTCCGGGACCTGTACCGATAACATAAAGTATCATTTTTTTATTGCCACTGCTATCGTGACATCCTTGTTTTTCTTTTTTGGAACAATCAGCTTTCCGTTACCGGACGACAGAATCGCTGCGGCTTCACAGACACTCTTAACACCTAAATGCTTCTCAACCATTTTTGATGGGGTCTTAATTGTCTTAACTGAATTTAATTCTTCTGAGCTATAAAAATCCATTTGGATTTTCATTTCTTCTGACAACGCCAACAAGCCTTTTTCATTTGTTTTTAATATAGTTGTTGCAAATCGATAAATGCTGTCAACAGAGAGGCCTTCTTTTTCAAAGACTGAAAACAGGAATTGTATAATCTCTTGGCAACCTGTCCCCCTGTTACATCCGACACCCACGCATAATACCGGCGGTCTCAAGATCAGGGTTTCACGTGAAACGGTTTTCATTTTATACGAACAGAATACTTTTTCTGAGTCTTGATCCTTTTGAGTAACATCCATTAAAAAAGTTTGTGGCAAACTGTTTTTAATAACTCCAAAGGGATCATATAGATTCACGGGCTCCCCCATAAGAAATGCCATATTTATGCGCTTGATGTTTTGTGGTGTTTCGATAACAACACACTGCTCTTTGGCAATCATATCAATGGATGGAAGGAGATTCGTATCTGTGGCAGTTGTAATAACGGGGGTTGCATTAATGATTGCAGCGATTTTCTTTGCGAGTGTGTTTGCCCCGCCAAGATGCCCTGATATAAGACTTATAACATGTTGTCCATTATCGTCAATCACCACGACCCCCGGATCAATGGTTTTTGAATTCAACAAAGGTGCAACGATTCGAATCACAATCCCTGTAGAAAATATAAAAACATGCCCGGAAAACTTATTAAACTGAAAATGAATTTCACTGG
>JAHJLN010000286.1 GCA_018821715.1 Pseudomonadota bacterium
AGCAATGGTGAAAAAGCAGTATTCAGGGGGCTTGTGCCTCAAGTGGATTTTTATGACACCCTCATGAAAATCAATGCGGTTCCCGGCAACAACATGACCCTTAAAAACAAGGAAGCCACCCGTGTTCAAGGCCAGGAATTCATTGTCACCGTTACCTGGGAGGGTGCGGATCGCGCCTATGCCATTGATGAAGTGATAAATGAATCCAACAACGCCCCAATTCTCATGAAATTCGGGGGCAATCTTAAAAATGCCATGGACAAAAATACCGGCTGCCTTTTATGCCTTGACTCCTGTCCGGTCGGCATTGTCAGCAATTCTGCCTATACCTACGGGGCCATTGAAAAAAGAAAAGAGGTTTCCATGAAAGGCAACAAGGACATCCTTCCGCCAGACGGGACCCAAGTAATTATTACCCTTGCTGCAAAATAGACTGATAAACCTGATCCGATTCATCTTTCTGGGAATGATTTCAGGACTGATTCTAAGTCTGCTCCTGAGTCATTCCCTGTGGCTTGATATGCGGATGAATACTTCTCTTGTGCTGCCCCTGTGTCTTTTTTTCGGGATGGGAGCAGGGCTTTGCAGCAAAAAAGTCCCTCATTATGGAATCGTACTTCTGATGCAGGGGATTCTGGTTTTTATTCTGGGTTATGTCTATGGCCCGGATATGGGTGCATGGACTGTCATGCCGGCGCTTATCATCCGGGAAGGCCTGTTTCTCAAATTTATGGATCTTTGTGTTATCAACCGGTTGCTGGTCCTCCTCATACTCCTTGGGAATAGGATACTGTTCCCTTTTAACAGGTTTCTGAAAGAAACCTAAGGCCTCATCAACCCCATTTCTTGTTGACTATTTGAAGATTTTTCTTCATTAATAGACCATTATATGAAAACCAGATTGGAATTTAAGAAAATAAAGGAGAGCCAATGTCAAAAGGAAAAGTTGTTCTTGCCTATTCAGGAGGGCTTGATACCTCTGTTATATTAAAGTGGTTACTGGAACAAGGATATGAAGTATTTGCCTACATGGCCAACATCGGTCAAAAGGAAGATTTTCAGGCGGCAGAACAAAAGGCACTGAAAATCGGTGCATCCAAAGTCTTTATAGAAGACATGAAAAAAGAATTTGTCACGGATTATATTTTTCCGGTTTACAAAGCCAACACCATATACGAAGGGCGATACCTCTTAGGGACGGCCATTGCCCGCCCCATTATCGCTAAAAAACAAATTGAAATTGCAAAAAAAGTCGGTGCCGAGTATGTGTCCCATGGTGCAACAGGCAAAGGCAACGATCAGGTCAGGTTTGAACTGTCCTACTATGCCCTGAATCCAAAGATAAAGGTCATCGCGCCCTGGAAAAATACTGAATTTTTAAACACCTTCAAGGGCAGAACCGATCTTCTTGAGTATGCTGAAAAACACGGAATCCCAACCAAGCAGTCTGCCGCCAAACCCTATAGCGAAGATGACAACCTGCTGCATATTTCCCATGAAGCTGGCATCCTTGAAGATCCGGGTCATGAGTGCGAGGAAAGTATTTATTCCCATACCGTATCTCCGGAAAATGCACCGGAAAAACCCACAAAAATAAAAATTGAATTCAAGGACGGTATCCCTGTCAAAGTGACCAACCTTGAAAACAGCACGGTTAAAACCGATCCCCTTGAACTGTTTGAATACCTCAATAAACTGGGGCAAGAAAACGGCATCGGCCGGCTTGACATGGTTGAAAACCGGTTTGTGGGAATTAAATCCCGGGGCGTGTATGAAACCCCCGGCGGGACCATTCTCCATGAAGCCCACAAAGACATTGAGGGCATTGCCATGGACCGGGAGGTCATGCGGCTGAGGGACATGCTGTCTGCCAAATTTGCCGAACTGGTTTACAACGGATTCTGGTTCAGCCCTGAGATGGAATTTCTCATGGTGGCCATTGATAAGAGCCAGGAAGTCATTGATGGTGAAGTGACCCTAAAGCTCTATAAGGGCACGGCATACCCTATTGCCCGGACAAGCCCGTCTTCCCTTTATAACCAGGATCTGTCTTCCATGGATATTGAAGGCGGTTATAACCAGAAAGATGCTGAAGGCTTTATTAAAATAAATGCCATCAGACTCATGGCCCACAGGAATATCATAGAAAAAAAAACAATTGATTAACATTCCCAGCCCGGAAAATGGTGACAGTTTCCGGGCTGGTATTATGCGGTCTACTTTACAGCAATGGGTGCGACAAACTGGATCTCTGAATCCCAGGGAAAAAGAATCCAGGTATCCTGGCTGACCTCGGTCACATAGGCATCCACAAGGGGCTTGCCGGCCGGCTTGGCATATACGGTTGCAAAATAGGCTTTTGGCAGCATTTTTCTGACAACCCTGGCGGTTGAGCCCGTATCCACAAGATCATCAATAATCAGAAGACCTTCCCCGGAATCATCAATCTTTTTTAAGATATTGGCTTCTCCCTGCTCTTTCCAGTCATAGCTGGTGATACAGACCGTATCAATATAACGGATCTCAAGTTCCCGGGCAATAACGGCAGCAGGCACAAGGCCGCCCCGGGTTATTGCGA
This sequence comes from Pseudomonadota bacterium, assembly GCA_018821715.1. Classification (GTDB taxonomy): domain Bacteria; phylum Desulfobacterota; class Desulfobacteria; order Desulfobacterales; family Desulfobacteraceae; genus Desulfobacula. Next base: position 2,579 of record JAHJLN010000286.1, read on the forward strand.
CAATCCCTTTCCATGTTTTTTCAACATCATGGAGTCTCCATGACAAGGCTTTTGCATCCCGGTGAAGCTGCTCCCAGGAAATGGGATAGCTGCGGTTGTATCTGTCTTCTTTTCTGCTCATCAATATTCAAAGCTCCTGTTATCGGTTTAGTTTTATTTTTGACTTTTAGCATGTTTGGGCTTACTTTATCCACAAGACATTAAAAGATAAAGGATAAAAATCTTGGAAGACATAAAAGAAAAGTGCCTGGAATGCGGCGGCACACTCTATATCAAACGGACCTGAAAAAAAGTTTATTTTTGCTGCAGGTCCTGCTCAAAAAACTACCCGGAAGACAAATATAAAGATCTCATGGACGATCTTCTTGAAGAAAAACTGGCCAATGTTCCGATCAACAGGCTGTAGCGATTTTACCGGTTATCTGTTATGGCCTTTTTTTTTGAATTCTGTCTCTGTTAATTCTTTTTTTCTATGCTAATCTGACTTGAATAAAATAATATTTATAGCAAAAACAATTTAACGGATTTACTGCGTCAGGAGAAAAAATAATGAATTACGAATCCCTTCTTGCCGGCAGAACTGAGCTGATGAAAGCCAATGCCATCAGAGAAATTTTAAAAGTGGTTTCCAAACCGGGGGTGATTTCTCTTGCAGGCGGAATCCCCTCTCCGGACAGTTTTCCCATGGATATTTTCAAAGAACTTACTGACAGGGTTTTGACAAAATATTCCTCGGGCGCGTTTCAGTATGATTTGACCGAAGGGTTTGTCCCTTTGCGGGAGCAGGTATCGCTGCTTCTTAAATCCCGGGGGATTGATGCCCCGCCGGATACCGTCAATATAACCTCCGGGTCCCAGGGTGTCCTGGATGCAGTTGCCAAGCTCTTGATCTCAAAGGGAGACAAAATTGCCCTGGAAGCGCCCACCTATTTAGGCGCGCTTTCAGCCTTCAACCCCTATGAACCCACCTATATCAGGATGGATATGGATGAAGAGGGGCTTGTGCCTGAATCTTTGGAACAAACCCTTAAAACCCATAAAATAAAATTCATTTACCTGGTGCCCACATTCCAAAATCCCACAGGAAGGACCATTACCCTGGAGCGAAGGGAAAAGATTGCCCGGATCATTAAAAAATACAATGCCCTTTTAGTGGAAGATGATCCTTACAGTGCCTTACGGTATAAAGGAGAAAACATCCCGGCCATTAAAACCCTGGCAAAGGATAATGTCATCTATATTTCCACCCTTTCAAAAATATTTGCACCCGGTCTAAGGATAGGATTCTATGCCGCACCTAAATTTTTGAGGCAGTGGCTGGTGCTGGTGAAACAAGGGGTTGATCTTCACACCAGTACCTTTAATCAGGCCCTGGCTGCCGAATACCTGGAAGGCAATTATCTTGTGTCCCACCTGCCGAAGATCATCAACCTTTATAAGCCCAAACAGGCGGCCATGCTGTCGGCCATTGAGGAAAAACTGCCAAAAGAGTTTACCTGCTCTCCCTCTGACGGGGGCATGTTTTTATGGGTCACAGGCCCCAGGGGCTTTGACATGATTCGTCTTTATCACAAGGCCATTGAAAACGGGGTGGCCTTTGTACCGGGAAAATTCTTTTTCACCAGTGAAGAGGAAGGCATTGAAACCATGCGCCTGAACTATACCATGGCAGATGAAAAAACCATTGATCTTGCCATAGGAAAACTTGCAGATACCATTTTATCCCTGTAAATATTTGATCCAAATATATAATCAATGGTTTTAAAACCATTGATTATATGGTAGCGTTCGATATCACACATCTGTAAACTACAATAACATCTGAACAGGGAGATCTTATGCTTTCGTCTTGTTGGCGTGTATTGAACCTAACTTATCGATTTCAAACACTTATTGTCTTATTTTTATGCATCACCTTTTTATTGCCGGCAGCACTTCCATCGCTCATGGCCTCTACCTCCAGGAATAATCAGTCGGCAGACCCGGATTTCCCCCTGTATCCATCCATTAAATCCAATGTTGATTTCTGGATAGATATCTTTACAAAATACTCAAAATCCCAGGGCGTTATCCATGACACAAAAAACCTTGAAATTGTCTATGAGATTGTCCGCCTTGATACATCCGAGACCACAAGTGCAACTAAAAAAAATAAAAAAATAAAAACCGCCGTGACAAAAAAATATAAACAGATTCTTTTAACCCTTTCACAGGGCAAAAAAATATTATCCACAGAAGAAAAACGGGTTGCAGCGATGTTCGGCCCTGATGCGAAACCATTGGATTTTAAAACCGCTGCATTTAACATGCGGTGCCAGACCGGTTTAAAAAAAGAGTTTAAAGAGGGCCTTATCCGTTCCGGGGCTGTCATGGATGCATTTGAAAAAACCTTTAGATCCCATGGTCTTCCGGTTGATCTGGTTTATCTGCCCTGTGTAGAGTCTTCCTATAATTTCAAGGCCTATTCCAAGTTCGGGGCTGCCGGTATCTGGCAGTTCACACATGCCACCGGCAGACAGTACATGTCCATCGGTTATGTGGTGGATGAAAGAAGGGACCCGTATATTTCTACAGATGCGGCAGCTCGCCTGCTCAAAAAAAACTATGCTGAGCTGGGAGAATGGCCTTTGGCAATTACAGCCTACAACCATGGTCTGGCCGGCATGATGAGGGCCCGAAAAGCAGCCGGCAGCTATGAAAAGATCATTGAATCCTATAGCAGCCGCTCATTTAAATTTGCTTCAAGAAATTTTTATTCTGAATTCCTGGCAGCCAGAATTGTTGCTAAAAATTTTGAAAAATACTTTGGCAATGTGGCATTTCATAAGCCTGTCTACTTTCAGGTCGTTAAATTAAAAGGATTTTTACCGGTTAATGAAGTATCTGAAAAATTGAACATCAGCATTCAGGAAATCCAGGCCTTGAATCCTTCTTTGAGAAAGCCTGTTTTCAACGGGCAAAAACACATCCCAAAGGGATTCAAGCTCCGGCTGCCGGAAACTGTTGCCATTCATGAAATTAACACCCATTTTTCATCCGCATACCAGGACAGGCAAAAACCCAGCAGGTTCCACCGGGTTCAAAAAGGGGATACCACAGGCTCCATTGCCAGGCTTCACTCTGTCCATCTGCGGGATCTGATTCTTGCAAACAGCCTGGATCGAAGAGCTACCATTTATATCGGACAGAACTTAAGGATTCCGGTTAAAGATGAAATCATTCTTGCAAAAAAAGAACCGGAAACCGTTAAACCTCAAAAGCGTATCGAGCCAGAAAAGCCTGTCAAAAAGATCATCACCCCCCCAAAAAAGCCTGTGCCTGTGCCTGTGCCTGAACCTGAGGCTGAGCCTGAACCCGTGTCCGAACCTGCCCCTGAACTCCTGGCAGAGGCTGTAAAGGATGTGGCTTCCATAAACCCGAATATTGTTACCAGCAATCTTAAACTCCTTGAAACCTATCAAAAAGGAAGCCTTTTGATCGGAATGATCAAAGTTGAGGCTGAAGAAACTCTGGGGCATTATGCTGACTGGCTGCAGATCCCGACCCAGGAAATCAGGGCAATAAATAAATTTAAATATGGGAGCCCTATTTCCATTGATCAGAAAATCAAAATCCCGTTGAGGGAAAAAACAGCCCAGGAATTTGAAGAACAACGATATGAATTTCACAAAGAGATTGAAGAAGATTTTTTCGAATCCTATTCCATCCAGGGGATTGAAATATATGAAGTTAAAAACGGGGATAATATCTGGAGCCTTTGCATAAATGAGCTTGAAATTCCATTCTGGCTTTTGAAAAAATACAACCCGGAAATGACGTTTAACGCGCTTCAACTGTCACAGAAAATCAAATATCCAGTGATTATCAAAACAAAAACAGACTGAACAAACAGATAGATCCCACTTTGAAACCGCCAAAAAATCCGTCAAAGAGGGGGTATTTTTAGAACAAGGGTTCTCCAGGATAGACCAGTTGTCGCGGACCTCCGGCCCCACTGGGGGTCCAGTTTCTCACCTGGCTGATCTTTTCATAATTGTCAAGTTTATCAAGTTCTTTGAGTCGATCAATAATCTGATGCCAGGCGCAGTCAACATCCCTGCCCATGGAAATACTGACCTCGCATTTTCCCTTTGATGATCCGCCGCAGGGTCCGTTAAAAAGGCGCTTGGCACATCTGGCAATGGGGCAGATGCCACCGGTCAGCCCGAGAATACAGTCGCCGCATCCGGCACACTTTTCATTGAGAACGCCCGGCTGGTCCAATGCACCGATAAAGGTGGTATTTAATGCCGGCAGTACAGGAATACCGGGGAATGCATCTGCCATGGTCTGAACCCCGGCGCCACAGGCAAGGGACAATATGGCCTCAACCCCTTTTGGAAGATCAAAAAACGGTTCGATCCAGTCCCTTTCACATTGTCGTTCCATCATGCTGTTTTCAAAAATATGAAGGGCTTTGCCCTCTTTAAAAGCATTGCTGAGCGCTTCGGTCAATAACCTTGCCGCCCTGTCACCACCGGTAAGGCTGACGGCCACACAGGTTTGACACCCGACAACCAGGATATTTGTGTATTCTTTTACAGAGTCTATAATCTCTTGTATTGGTTTATGTTCACCGACAATCATACCGTATCTCCTATTGGGAAGCTCTTCTGGAGGCAAGCTTTTTCCATACATCTACAGGTTTTGACCCTTTATGATCCGGGCACAGGGCCTCAACATCCTTTTTGGTACTGCTTGAAACCGTGTCACCAAAGCTTACCGTATAAACCGGCTCACCACAAACCCTGCAATGCACCAGATCCAATGTTTTTACCAGATCAAACCTGCCGGTAAGCAAGTACTTGAATTCTACGGCATCCTGTGGACAGACTCTCCAGCAGTGGCCGCATCTGGCGCAAAGAGACATGTTGTGCAATATTTTCCGGCTGTCTTTTTCATCAAAATAATTCAATGCACTTGCCGGACAATTCTGTACACAGGCCAGACATCCATTGCAGTTTTCATTTACTTTAAAAAAGGACATGTCAGTGTCTCCTTGATTTCTTCTTAACTTACCCTAAGGTTTTTTCAGTCGTGCCAGTTTGCCGGCCATGTAAACCATATTGGGATATGAGAGTTTTTCAACCGGTACATATTCAATGGCCGTGGGTTCACAGACTTTCACACATTCAGGATCACCCTGGCACAGATCGCATTTATAGGATTTTGCCTTTTTTTTATCCAGCTTCATTGCACCAAAGGGACAGGCAGACACACACATACCGCATCCCACACATTTCTGGCGATCAATCAAGACCCTGTCCAGTTCAGCATCACGATAAATCGCTTCCTTGGGACACGTTGCTTGACAGGGAGGATTTTCGCATTGTTTGCAGGCGATGGGGAAAAAGAAATCTTCTTCATTGGTTTTCAGGATTCGAATACAGGACAGACCAGGGCTGGTCAAACTTGTGCGACTTTCAATGCATGCTGTTTCACACTCTTTGCAATTATTGCATCGCTCGGGATGGAGAATGAGTGTTTTTACATCCATTGCCAAAGGCCTCCATTCGTATCATCCGAGCCTTTTCAAGGACTCAGAAGCAATTTGTATGATTGTTCATCATCATGAACACAATGAAATACATGATACATGAAGCACCTGGAGATGGTCAACTTCTTTTTCATGTGTATTAAATTATTATTCAATCCTGTGATTCCCGGTGTTTCACATGGCTGAACACCCCTTTATCTGTTTATGGCTTGTTCGGTATAATGAACTGTTTATTCTTGTCAAATGCTGTCAGCATGCTTTTTTCTGATACCCCGGAACTGATCATAGGAAAGCCCAAGCAGGTGGGCAGCTTTTTTTTGATTAAACCGACTCTGTTTTAAAGCCCTTGACAATAAATAGCGCTCCACCTCACCCATTGCCGCTTTGAATGGCTTTTTCAAAATTCTGTTCACAACGATAGATTCTTCGGACAGATCTGCTGCCCCGGGCTTTTCTTCCGGCAGTTCAATTTGCTCTGGTGTTTTTTTCTCATAGGGATCAATAAATGGATTAAAGGAAACCTCTTTAATGGTATATGCCGAAGACTTATATACTGCCCGTTCGATTACATTTTTCAATTCCCTGATATTTCCAGGCCACGGATATGCCTCAAGCCTCTTTAATGCAGAAGGTGAAATCCTTGGAATGTCTTCCCAGCCAAGTTCAAATGCCATTCTTCCGGCAAAATGATTTGCCAGGACAAGGATATCCTCTTTTCTGTGTCTCAAGGGCGGTACATAGATCACCTCAAAAGAAAGCCTGTCAAGAAGATCCTGCTTAAACTCACCCGATTGCGCCATGGAGAACAGATCAACATTTGTGGCTGCCACAATCCGCACATCAACATGAACAGACCGGGAGGACCCAACCCGTTCAAAGCTGCCATACTCCACTACCCTTAAAATCTTTTCCTGAACTTCCATGGGAATTGTACCGATTTCATCCAGGAAAAGCGTCCCCTCAGACGCTTTTTCAAACCGGCCTTCCTGACGGGACCCGGCGCCTGTAAACGCTCCTTTTTCATACCCGAACAGTTCAGACCCTATCAGGGTCGGTGTCAGGGCCGAACAATTCAACGTAACAAAAGATTTTTGCCATCGCTTTGATAAAAAGTGAATCCTTGATGCGGCAAGCTCTTTACCCGTGCCGCGTTCGCCCAGTATCAAAACCGGGCGTTCAATGGGCGCCACCTTTGATATCTGCTCCTGGAACTCGATAAATGAATCCGACTGACCCAATGCTTCCGGCATTGAAAAATTTTTATTTGTGCCTTGATCCTGACTTGATGAACTCATTTTCTCCTTTCAATCCATGTATTTGGCATTTTTTATATATAATTAGTTCAAGAAACCAAATTATGGTGAATATTACCACATCAACATATTATTGTCAATGTCCATAACTATTTAAATTTAAAAGATATTTTTGAATAAACTCTGCCTGGCACGCAAAATGCTATTAGTATTTGTAAATTAGTACCTGTAAATTAAAAAACTAAGTTGATTTTAAATAGAACACCTTAAAACATGAGGAGAAAAAGAATGGGAATTTACACACGGTTTAAAGATATTATTGCATCAAACATCAGCGCCATGCTGGACAATGCAGAAGATCCTGAAAAATTAATCAAACTGATGATCAGAGAGATGGAAGACACCTTGATTGAAATCAAGTCTTCCTGCGCAAATGCCATTGCCAACCAGAAAAAAGTTCAACGCCTTTTGGATGACATTCAGGATAAAGAAGATTTCTGGATTCAAAAAGCAGAACTTGCTGTCAAAAAAGGGAAAGACAACCTTGCCAGGCAGGCCCTCCAGGAAAAACGACAGCAGTCCCAGAAAGCTGAGGCGGTTGAGATTGAATTAACTGAACTTGGCTCAATTGTCGAACAATACAGGGATGATATTCAGGAACTTGAGGACAAGCTTAAATCTGCCAGAGAAAAGCAGCGGATGCTGGTCCAGCGGCACATCCGTGCCAAAGGCAAAAAACGAGCCCAGGAAGAAATACGGCGCGCAGACAGCGTTGAAGTCATGCAGAAGTTTGAAGAGCTTGAAAACCATATCGAAAGGATGGAGGCTGAGGCTGACCTTGTCAATTACGGCAGACACTCAACCCTTGAAGATGAATTCGACGCCCTGGAGGCAGATGATGATATTGAAGCGGAACTTAACAAATTAAAATCCTCCCAATCTTCAAAAAACGATGATACAACAAATGCATAAACCATCTATAACCTACCAGACTGGAGCAATGATATTATGACGGGCGCACTTATCGTAGGCATCTGCATCGGCGGGGCAATCCTTTTAATCGCCACCTTGGGACTGATCATTATCGGTATCATCAAAACCGCGAAAACCGGTGGATTGTCCAAAAAGGAAAAGCAGAACCAGACAGAAGAAACCAAAATGATCCAGGATATCTATTATGGGTTGTCCAAAATGGAAGAACGGGTAGAAGCGCTTGAAACAATATTGATTGAGCGCCAAAGAAAGGATTTTAACAAATGAGACGACATGAGAGATATAAACGAAGCTTTCAATTTGAAAAATGCAAACGGCGGTATCACGGACTGAAAGACAGACTTGAAGCCCTTGCATCCAGCCGCGGGATTTACCGGTCCAGAAAAGGCCTCTTCATGGGCGTCTGCCGGGGGCTTGCCGAATATTTTAACTTCAGTGTTTTCTGGCTGAGAATAGTTACCCTGTTGTTATTTCTTTTCACCGGTTTCTGGCCCATCGGTGTCATGTATATTGTTGCAGGCCTGCTGCTGAAAATGGAGCCGGTCTCCCCGTTGCACAATGAAAAAGACCAGGAATTTTATGATACCTATACCCATTCACGGCAATCGGCAGTTCAGAGAATCAAAAGAAAATTTGAAAACATTGAGCGCCGTATCCAGCGGATGGAACATACGGTTACATCGCGGGAATTTGACTGGGAATAAGCTTTTCTGCTTTTAATATCTACCCGCAAACCCGGCTGTAAAAATAATTTGCACAGCCGGGTTTGCATGCGATTATAATACCCCCAAAAGGCTGAGGCCGTCCTTAAAAAGAAAGACCGCAAGACCGCACAGTAAAAATCCCAAAAATTTTGTGGTGTAGATATACAGACGGCCGGTTAAAACCTTTTTAGATTTTCCAACCAGAATTGCCAGTGTTATTTTTGAACCGATCAATAACAAATAAAAACTTGTTACAAAGATTGCAGCAAAAAAAATATTTTGATCTTTGGCCCGGGTCATTGTCGGTGCCCCCACACTCAGCCAGAAAAGATAGGGATGGGGGCTTAAAATATTGACAAAAATTCCTTTTGCCAGTGATCTTGGCCGGGTCTTCTGGATATCAAATTCTACGCCTCTGGCTTTCATGCCATGTACCCCCATAACCAGCACCAGCACACTACCGACAAGAGAGATAATTCCAAGGATATCATGGAAGCCGGACAGGCGGGATAAAATAAATACCGTTAACACGATAATGGGCAGATCCGTAATCAGGGGGGCTAAGGCAACTTTAATCCCGGCCTTGACGTCATGCAGAAGGGTCTCTGAAATCACCAGTGTCAATAAAGGCCCGGGAGCCATACCTGCAGACAATCCCAGCAGGGTGCCCATGGTCAGATAATGCATCATTTCATCCACCGGCCCCATGCTGCTGCAAACCTGTCGGGCGATTCAGAATCCAGGTTGAGATACAAAGCCGGCTCTATAAGTTCCAGCTCCATTAAATAAAAGTCATCCTTTTGCCGGACCATGTCTACCCGTGCATAAAGGGGGCTGATATCCAATGCCGCCATTATTTGATCTGTCCTTGACAGCAATTTTTGTTCAGGTTTTACAAGGCGATTAACCCCGCCATATTCTTCCTGGACCCTGAAATCATCGGTTTTCGGCTTTTTCAGAATCGTATGACTGTATTCACCCCCAAAATAGAGAACTGAAAATTCACCTTCCAGGGTAATGTTGTTCATAAACGGCTGAATCATGAACGCCCTGTTCCTGGAAACCGTCTCAATACGGGACATGATTTCATGATCATCTGCCGACACTTGAAAAGTATGATGTGCACCGGCACTGATGGTCGGCTTTATCACAAGCCGGCTTGTTTCCAATTTCTTAAAAAAAGAAAGAATTTTCTTTTGTCCCAAGTTTTTTTCCCAAAGGGTCGGAACAATTTTTATCCCCTTTTGTTCAAGATCTTTTAAATAGGATTTATCAATATTCCACCTTACAAGCTCAAAATTGTTTTCAAGCCGGGCCGAGGATCTGTCAATTGCTTCAAGGGCCCTAAGATATGCTTGAACCTGAGCCTGGTAATCCCAGGTGGATCGGATAATTACCGCTTCAAAATCATCCCAGTCAATATCATGCCGGTGCCATGAGACAGGAACCACTTCCCATCCGATCTTTTTCAAGGGTCTGTGGAGCAACCCATCGTCACACCTGTAACCGTCAAGGCTGTCCATGGTTAAGAACACACATTTTTTCATTAAATCAAAAATCCTCTATTTTTTGAATAAGACCTTATCGTAATTTTTTATAGGTTAAAAACTCTTCATCCGTATAATGGAAATAATACTTGTGGACATTGTCTGCAAATTCTTCATAAGCGATATATGCCGTTTCATCCAGCGAGGCTGAATACATGTTTACAACAAGGTCATGGGCAATATAATCTTCGCTGATTTCAATAAACCCCTCATCCCGGGTATAGGTCACCTTGCTGTCTTCCTGTCTTGAAACAATTCCGGATATGGCATGGGCATTATCAATAATGATGGACAGGTACCGTTCTTTTTTTTCTGCCATGTATCGTTTGATTCTGCGGTGTGGTACCAGCATATCATATGGAACTTTTTCCCCAAAATAAATGCCTCTTAAGACCACTCCCCGTTTAAGGGCCATATCCAGCTCCTGGGTTAACTGTGTTATTTCCTCTTCCCAGATGGATACGGCAATTCGCTTTTGTGCCCCCTTTATCAAAAGGTTTAAAAAGCTGATAATATTCTGCCTGCCTTTGATGACAACCAGTTTGTCATTTTGCTTTTTCTCTTTATACCGCCTTTCTGCAAATTGAGATATATTGGTGAAGGCCTCTTTATAATCTGCTTTAAGTTTATTAATAAAAATGTCAGGCTCCACAGGATAGTACAATTTGTTTTTTTCCTGGGCCTGTTCAAACACCATTTGCTTATCCATCAGATTTTTCAAAACTTCATAAATCCTGGATCTGGGGATGCCCGAATTCTTGCTTAAGGCATATCCGTTTAATGGAAAATCCTCCAAAAGCTTTAAATAGGCTTTACATTCGTATTCTGAAAACCCGAGTTTTTTCATGTCATTCATGATTAAATGATCCTGGTTCATTGAGACATCTCCTATGCAGCACAAAGCAAAACAAGATAGGTTACGGCCACTGATCCCAGCACAGGGATGATAATTCCGCCCTTCCACCATCCGACAACCAGGGTAAACACCATTCCGGAAAGCGCAGCCAGAGGCATCTCCGGCGTGGCACTGAACAGGCCCGGAATAATCAGTGCGCCGATGGCCGCCATTGGGATGCATTTTAAAAAGGCATCCAGTCTTTTGGGGATCTGTTTATCGGTTAACAAAAGAAAGGGTAAAAGTCTTGGCCCATATGTGACCGCTGCCATTCCAAGGACGAGATAAACAAGATTATTCATAAAGTTCCTCCCCGATGGGGTCTGTGATAAAAAAAGATCCGGCCAGAGCAATGACAAGAATGCACACAATAATGGTCCACCCGGTTGGAAGGATATCAAGCTTTATGAGAAGGGTATTCAGAGCCCCTGATGCAATGGTCAGCATCAGGGCTTTCCTTGATTTTTTTATTTCCGGCAGCAAAATAGCCAGCAATAACGCATACAGCGCAACTCCCATGCTTTTGGTCAGAACCTGGGGTAGAAATCCTCCCAGGATATAGCCTGCCAGTGTTCCGCTGACCCAGGCAGAATAGGCCGATAATTGCAAAATAAAAACAAAGGTTTTAGACAGGTGACCTTTTTTAAAAGACAGAACTGAAAACACCTCATCCGTCACACCAAAGGCGATCAGGAAGATATACCTTTTGGCAATTTTACCCATTCGGGTCGACAGATAGGCACTCATCAAAAAATGCCTGAAATTCACCAGCAATGTGGTTAATATGATGCCGCCGGGACCCATTCCGGTCATTAACAGGTTCAGTGCAATAAACTGACTTGCACCGGCAAACACAACAGCTGAAAACAAAAAACACTCTAAAAGAGTAATCTCACAGCCTTTTGATAATATCCCGAAGGCAATGGCTGCCGGCACATAGCCGATAAAAATGGGAATACCGGCTTTAAATGCATCCTGTACTTGTCTTGTCATGGTCTTGGCCACCCTTATCTCAAAAAAAAATGAGTCCACTTATCCATATAGTGACTATTGTAGTAACTACTAAAAGACAATCAAGATATCAAGCTAAAAAAATTTGCCAGGGACTTGTGTAACCCGATTTACGAAATATTTAAAAATTGCTTTGACCTGCCCGAGGAAAGGATATCGGTCTTTAAATAATTGATGAATGTTTTTTCCGTCAGATTCGGCACCTTGTCCTGAAGCTGAACCAGGGATATTTTATTGATCACATTTTTCTTTGCTGTTTTTATGGGAATGATGTTGCCGCTTTTAATGTCGCTGCTGACAATATGCCCAGCAATCACCCCCATTCCCAGTTGATTTTTTATACCGTTAATAACAGCTTGATGGCTGTCGACCGTCAAAACCCGATTCAAGGCGACAGGGAATTTATTAAAATGATACTTAAACCAGTTTCTCAAGGTTAAAGAAGATCTCTGATAGGAAATAAACTCTTTTGATGCCAGATTTTCAAAGGAATGGTCCCCTTTTATTTCTTCGTCATAATAGATTTTTGAACAGGCCAATACTACTTCTTCGTTGATTAAGGGTTCAATGCTGTAGATATTGAAATCTTCAAACACCTGATCCCGGGTTAAAAAAATATCCACCATTCCAAAATCAAGCTCACCGCTTTTGATCATTGGGAAAATTTCTGAGGGATCACCCAGTTTCATGGTAAACACAACTTCTGAATATTTTTTTCTAAAGGATGCAAAAATTCCAGGGAAATAGGATTTGCCAAATTCAATGGGAGAACCGATTCTGATCATCCCTGAGGGAATTTGTTTGGCCTGTTTGATCTGCTTGATACCGATTTCAAGATCCCGGATAAAGGGCACAAGTATGTTGTATAATTGCCCCCCGGCTGAAGTTGGGACAAGTTTTTTATGAAGCCTTGTAAACAGCAAAACATTTAATTCGACCTCAAGCTTATTAAGCGCCTGACTGACGGCCGAGGGTGTAATGTTCAGTTCTTTTGCTGCAGCGGCAACACTTTTTTGTGTAAAAACAGCATAAAAAACCTTTAAACGGTTAAAATCCGGTAGCATTAGCAATACTTAACCTAAGAGTAAATTGTTTTAATTTTACTTAATAACAAATCAGCGTTATATTCTCAACATAAATTAACGCATTTAAGACAGAAAATAGCCGTAACAATAAAATTAACTGAAATTGGAGGACGAACACATGAAAACCAAACTCAATAAAATAATGGAAGTACTAGGATATTTTTTCACACCTGAAGATTCTGCCACACCGATTCATAGAGGTCTCATTTCATTTGATATTAAATCCGACAGGATAGGTTTAGGCTCTGCAAAAGCATTGTTCTGGGTCATGAATTCCATGCTCTTGATGTACCTGATTACACTGCTCTAGCCTAAAATCAGGCAAAATTGAGCTGTTTATCAAAAAACTTGGATTCGCGTTCCTTTAAAAGTACAGCATACTTAAAAATTATAGCGAATCTTTAACTCCCCTCTTGATAGACAGCTCTTTTATTTCCTGCTGCAAACTGCCATATCCCTGATAAAAAAAACACAGTTAAAGCCCATAAACATGAGATGGCAGGCGCCATTATTCCGGCAGACGATTTTCCTCCACCCCATGGCAGGCGACACGGGTGCCGGTTTCCTTAATTGTGAATAATTCAGGAACCTGGGCAACGCATCGGTCATCTGCATAGACACACCGGGCATGAAACACACATCCCGTGGGCAAATGAACCGGGGTCGGCACTTCCCCTTTGAGCTTAATATGTTTGGGCCGGGTCTGGCCCACAATGGGAATCGCGCTTAACAGCGCTTTTGTATAAGGGTGACGGGGGAAGGCAAACAAATCACCCGCCTTGGCCAGTTCACACACGGTTCCAAGATACATTACCGCAACTCGCGTACTGATATGGCGTACAACCGACAAATCATGGGTGATAAACAGATAGGTCAACCCTCTTTCTCTGCCGGCCTTCATCAGAAGGTTAAGGATCTGGGCCTGGATGGAGACATCTAAAGCTGATACCGGCTCATCAGCCACAATAAATTCCGGATCAAGGATCAGTCCCCTTGCAATACTGATTCTCTGCCGCTGACCGCCTGAAAATTCATGGGGATACCGCTTTCTCCAGGCCGGATCAACACCCACCTGATCCATCACCAGTTCAATTTTATCATTGATTTGATTTCCGGATAATTCAGGGTGATGGAATCTTAAGGGTTCTTCCAGGGTCTGCTGCACGGTTTTCCTTGGATTCAAAGAGGCATACGGATCCTGAAAAATCATCTGCATTTTTTTTCTGAACGGCAGCATTTGTCCATGGTTCAGGTTATCAATTCTTTTGCCGTCATAATATATTTCTCCTGAGTTAGGCGGATACAGCCCCAGGACGACCCGCGCCAGGGTTGATTTCCCACACCCGCTTTCCCCGACCACACTCAGGGTTTCACCTTTTTTAATAAAAAGAGACACATCATTTAACGCTTTAACAGTGACTTTCTCCAAACAAATCCTGCCCTTTTTAAACCTGACCTGGTCTAAAAAACCACCGGAGATATCAAAATGCTTCACCACTTTTTTTATTGAAAGTATTATATTGTCTTCATTCATTATTTTGTCTGTTTATTCCCATTGTTATTTCATATGACAGGCCACCAGGACATTGTTTTTTACATCCTTGAGTTCAGGTGTTCTGGTTTCGCAGATGGCTTCTTTTAAATAGCATCTCGGGTTAAACGCACAACCGGGTGGTATATTGGTCAAGGTCGGCATCATCCCCGGGATCTGCACAAGGTTTTCCCCCGGCTTTATCACGGACCCGGGTATGGACTTGATCAATCCTTCGGTATAGGGATGGACCGGATGACTGACAATCCTGTCGGCAGGTCCGTACTCAATAATTTTGCCTGCATACATTACGGCAATTTTTTCAGTAACCTGTGACACAACCCCGAGATCATGGGTGATTAAAATCAACGCCATGTTATCTGATTCACACAATTCCTGTAATAAATCCATGATTTCGGCTTGAATGGTCACATCCAGTGCAGTCGTGGGTTCATCTGCAATAATAATGGCAGGGTCGGTCAAAAGAGAAATCGCAATAATAATTCTCTGCCGCATCCCGCCGGATAACTCATGGGGGTATTGCCCAAGTCGCTGTTCAGGCGATGGAATATGAACTTTTCTTAATTTTTCCAATGCAATTTTCTGAGCATCAGCCTTTGAAATTTTCCGATGGGCCTGTATGGTTTCAACCATCTGGAATCCGATGGTAAACACAGGATTCAATGTCATCATGGGGTCCTGAAAAATCATGCTGATCCTGTTTCCACGGATTTTGCGCATCTGCTCATCAGAATATGAGCTTATTTCCTTTCCCTCAAAGCATATGGTCCCCTTGGAAATATATCCGGGCTTACTGATCAGATTGATGATTGAAAAACCGGTTACAGATTTGCCGGCGCCGCTCTCCCCGACAATACCGAGCTTTTCTCCCTTGTCCAGGTTAAAGCTTACCCCGTCAATGGCGGTGATATCACCAGACCGTAAGGCAAATTTAACTTCAAGATCACGGACCTCTAAAAGATGAGACATCTTGACAACCTATCCTTTATAAAGTTTCGGGTTCATGACATCCCTGACCCAGTCACCCAGCAGATTAATCACCAGGACAAATACAACAAGCCAGATACCGGGGAAAACGGTTATCCACCATGACCCGGAAAAGATGAATTCAAACCCTGACTGAATAAGAGAACCAAGAGAGGGTTTTGTCACCGGCATTCCCAGTCCCAGAAAAGAAAGGGCTGCCTCACTCATAACCGCATTGGCGACCTGAATGGTGGAGATAACCATTACCGAGGTCAGAGAATTGGGCAGAACGTGGCGCATCATGATGGTCAGCCTTGGCAGGCCGATGACCCGGGCTGCCTCAACATATTCTTTTTTCACCTCACCGATAACCGATGAGCGGATGGTTCTGGCGTACATTGGCCATTCAGAAAGGCCGATAATGACAATCAAGAGAGGGACGGCCAGCTTTTCATAGCTTCCCACCCCGAAAACCACCTGAAAAATTGCACTGATAAAAATGGCCACCATCAGATAGGGAAAGGAAAACTGAATATCCGCAATCCGCATCAAAAGTGCATCGATTTTACCGCCAAGGAATCCGGCTGTCAGACCGACAAGAATGCCGATACCGGCCTGGAGCAATACGGCACACCCGGCAATCATGATGGAGGTTCTAAGACCGTACAGCATGGTGGAGAGCATGTCTCTTCCCATGTTGTCCGTCCCCAGTGGAAACTGGGGGTCTCCGCCGTCGCTCCACATGGGGGGAATCCCGGAATTCATGATATCTATCGTCTGAGCATCATATGGATTCATCGGGGCGATCCAGGGTGCCGCGACAGCCAGGATCAGCAATGTCAGCAGGACAACAAAGCTTGTAATGGCAACCCAGTCATGCTTAAAGCTATAGAGAAAATAAGATTCTTTGAATTTTTGGAATTTTGTCATCTTGTCCCTGCTATTCTCACTGTGGGATTAATAAACCCGTACATGATATCCACCACAGTATTTACAATTACAAATACGCTGGCAACAACAACCAGATATGCAATCAAAAGAGAGATGTCCGCCCTCTGCACCGCATCAAGGAACATAAATCCCATCCCCTGCCATTGAAAAACGGTTTCGGTCAGGATGGTAAATGCAAACATGATTCCCACCTGTACCCCGAAAACCGTTGTAACGGGAAGCAGGGTATTTTTAAATGCATGCACAAGCCAGATCCGCATGGGAGAAAGTCCTTTTGCCTTGGCATATTTTATATATTCAGTTTCAAGAACTTCCATCATTTCAGACCGGATCAGGCGGATAAAAAGGGGCATCATAATGGATGCCAGGGACACGCAGGGAAGAATAAGATGTTTTAATCCGTCAATGGTGAGAAGACCGGTCTGCCAGTAGCGGTTTCCAAACAGATCCACTGTTTCCCCCCTTCCATAGGACGGAAGGACATGCCAGGTCACGGCAAAAAGATAGATAAACATGATGGCGGTTAAAAATACGGGCACTGATACGCCGAGCGTGGAAAACCCCATTACAAACCGGGAAAAAAGGCTTTTGGGTTTTAACGCCGTATACACCCCAAGGGGCAGGGAAACCATAATGACAAGAAGCGCAGCCCCCAGAACCAGTTCAATGGTGGCGGGCGCATGCTTTAAGATGACTTCAAGGGTGGGTTTCCTGTAGATAAAAGAGGTGCCAAGATCACCATGAAGGGCATTTTTTAAAAACCGGGTATACTGAACGGCAAAGGAGTCATTCAAACCCAGTTTCTCGGCCATCTGAGCCCTTTCTTCAGGGGTGACCCTTTCCCCCACAAGATCGCGGACAGGATCACCGATATTGCTTTTAATTGAAAACCCCACCAGACTTATCACCAGCATGACCAGAACCGCCTGAATGATTCTTCTTATAATGAATGCAAACATAAATTTATCTTAATTTCATAAGGGTTGGCCAGTCAGGCCCCCTTTCCCGCGAAAAGGCGCCTGACCGGATATTTACTGCATCACCTTATTCTATTACAAGATCTCCAAAGTATGGAAAATTCATAGAATTAAGAATGGGTTGAATTTTAAAATTCTTTTTGGCGCCATAGGCATGGTTCTGCCAGTGGTAGGGGACAAATGCTGCATCGTCATAAAGGATCTGCTCGATTTCCTGGAGCATTGCAGCTCTCTTGTCAAGATCGATCTCAGACTGTGCGGCAAGGGTCAACTCATCCACTTTTTTGTTGCAATAACCGCTGTTGTACTGTCCAAAACCGGTTTCCTTATTGGGGCACATCACAAGAAATTCGGAAAAATTACCTGAATCCTCTGTATCTGAATGCCAGCCGATCATCATCATGTCAGCAGCTCTGGCATCAAATTGATCCCAGTATTGAGCCTTTGGCATGGTCTTCAGATTGACCTTGATTCCGATTTTGGAAAGCATCTGAGCCGTTGCTTCCGCAATTTTCGCATCATTCACATACCGGTTGTTGGGTGCCATCATGGTAATTTCAAACCCTTTTTCATATCCTGCTTCTTTCATGAGGGCCTTGGCTTTTTTAAGGTCAAATCTGGGCTTGAGACTTGCCTTGTAACCGGCATAACCCGGAGGGCTCTGCTGTGCTGCAACCTCTACGGTTCCCTTCATGATTTTTTCAACAATACCGGCATTGTTGATGGCATAAACAACAGCATTACGAACACGGGCATCTTTAAAGGCTTCAACTCTGTCGGGGTTCATCTGGAAGGTGATGATTCTACCGCCGTTAATGGTAACCAGTCCGACTTTACTGTCCGACTGAAGCCGCGGATAATCCTGGGGAGGCACTTGATCAATCACGTCAACATCACCGGAAAGAAGGGCTGCAACCCGGGTGGCGTTTTCTTTGATCGGTGTAAGGATAAAGGTGTCAACATTACCGACAGAATTTTTATCCCAGTAATCTTTAAACCGTTCCATTTCCGTTTTCACACCCTGCTGATAACTTTTAATCACAAACACACCGGTTCCGGATGCATTATCATTTGCAAAGGTATGGGTGGTTTTAACGCAGGCGTCTTTCGGCTGGCCGGTTTCATCTGTTCCGGTATAAAATTCACTGTCCATGGCAAAAAAGTAGGTTGCCATGTTGAGAAGGAGCGCATAGGGCTTGGTGGTAACAATATCAACGGTATAATCATCAATAATCCCGACACCAACGAACGGCTCTAGAAGGCCCTTGAAATCAACACTTTTTTTCATGCGGTCAAAGGACCACTTGACATCTTTTGAAGTAAAGGTGTTACCACTGTGGAATTTGACGCCCTGTCTCAGATAAAAACGAACCCTGTATTCATTAATTCTTTCCCACTTTGTTGCCAGACGGGGCTCAAATTTGCCATCCTGGGTCCAGCGGACAAGGGGATCAAATACCCAGTGAGAGAGCTGAAGCATCCCACCTGAAAGCTGCACCTGCGGATCAAGAGACACGGGGTCTGCGGCAAGCCCAAGTTTTAACGTCTTTGCGCCGGCAGAAAATGCAAAAGACAATACTAGAGCAGTGCTTAACAAACACAAAACAATTTTTTTCATCTTACCCTCCATCATTAGGTTAATGATTTAGTAAAAGGTGTTTTAAACAACCCTTTTAACAATTAAAAAATCCCATATTACTTAATCATCACAACTAACAAAAATAAATTAAAGGGTCAAGCAGTAACTTTAGACGACAATGATGGGTTAAATTGATGTTTTACAAATATCAAGATAAATAAATTTTGTTTTACAAACGAAATTAATATTAAAATTTTGCATTATATAAATCAATAAACTATGTTTTACATAATAAATCAAAATTTTCACACAAGCACCTGAAACCAGTTTTGATATAACAGTTCCGCCACAAACACACTGTCAACCGCATGGTAAAACCCTTTCTCGGCAGTCAGCCTTTATTACATTATTAATTGATACCATCAACTATCTCTAACACGAATGGTGACCGGTTCGATGAATAATTTCTTCCTGCAAGGCAAGCGTTAAATCCACAAAATAATCAGAATATCCTGCCACCCTGACAATCAGGTCTCTATGGTTTTCCGGATGTTTCTGGGCATCTCTCAGTGTTTTTTCAGACACCACATTAAACTGCACATGGTGACCGTCCATTTTAAAATAGGACCGGATCAAATGCACGATGGCCAAACGTCCTTTTTCCTCTTTAAACAGATCCGGTAAAAACTTTTGATTTAAGAGCGTGCCGCCTGTTTTCAGATGATCAATTTTGGCTGCAGACTTTAATACCGCCGTGGGACCGCATCGATCCGCCCCCTGTACCGGAGATATCCCTTCTGAAACCGGGACCTCTTTTTTTCTGCCGTCCGGCAAAGCGCCGGTAATTTCACCAAAATAAACATGACAGGTGGTGGGCAAAAGATTAATTCGGTAAACCCCTCCCTTGGCATTGGGCCTTTGGGTCACAACTCCGTGGAATGCGGCAAACACCATTTTTAAAACATCGTCGGCATAGTCGTCATCATTGCCGTACTTGGGTGCCTGAAGCAATTTGTGCAAAAGGATATCATCGTCTTCAAAATTTTTCCCCAGTGTTTCCACAAGCCGTTTCATGGAGACCTGTCCATGGTCATACACATTATATTTCAGTGATGAAAAACAATCTGTAATAGTGCCGATGCCAACACCCTGGATATAAGAGGTATTGTATCTTGCCCCGCCCTGGTTATAATCTTTTGCATTTTGAATACAGTCCTCGGTGACAAGGGATAACAAGGGAACCGGCATATATTTCGCATTGATCTGTTCAATCATGTTGCTGCCCTTGATTTTGATATCCACAAAATGTCCCAGCTGCTTTTTATAGGCATCAAAGAGCTGTTCAAAGGTTTCAAAGTCTGCCGGATCGCCTGTTTTAAGACCGATCTGTTTCTTTGTTCCCGGATCCCATCCATTGTAAAGGGTAATCTCCAGAATTTTGGGGAGGTTGAAATAACCGGTTAAAATATAGCATTCTTTTCCAAACACCCCTGCTTCCACACACCCGGATGCCCCTGCCTTTCTTGCATCCTCTATTGACTTGCCCTGCAGGATCATCTCCTGAAGGATGGCATCGGTATTGAACACGGACGGCTGACCAAATCCGGTTGCAATAATCTTCAACGCCCGTTTAATAAACCTGTCCGGGTTTTTCCGGGACACCTGTATCATGGAACTGGGCTGCAAAAGCCTCATCTCTTCAATCACATCAAGAACCAGGTAGGTCAATTCATTTACCCCATCCTGGTTGTCCTTTGTGACACCGCCAAGATTAATCAGGCAAAAATCAACATAGGTATTGCTCTCCTTGGCAGTGACGCCCACTTTAGGCGGCGCCGGGTGGTTATGAAACTTTATCCAGAAACAGCACAACAGTTCCTTTGCCTGTTCGCGGGTGATGGTCCCGCTTTCAATATCCTTTTTATAAAAAGGATAAAGATTCTGATCAAACCGTCCCGGATTATATGCATCCCAGGGGTTAAGCTCCGTAATGATGCCGACATGCAAAAACCAGTAATACTGTAATGCCTCATGAAACGTCTCAGGCTTATTTGCCGGTACTCTTCGGCAGACCCGGGCCATATTTTCAAGCTCGGCTTTTCGATTTAAATCAGCTTCTTTTTCTGCCAGGTGCTCCAGTTTCTCTGCATGGCGGTTGGCAAAAACAATCAGGGCGTCTGCTGCAATATCAAGGGATTTTAAAACTTCCTGTTTTTCAAGGGCATCTTTATCCTTAAAAAAATCAAGGCGTTTGGCACACTGTTGAATATCTTCCTTCAGATCATTGAATCCTTTTTGATAAATCAGGTCCCCTCCGGCCGTGTGTCCGGGAGACCGCTGCTCCTGGAATTCAGTAAAAATGCCTGCATTAAAAGAATCAATCCACTGACCCTCCATGGCTGCAAATATCTTTTCCCTTATGGTCCTGCCCTTCCAGAACGGAATAATCTTTTCCTTATATATTTTTTTTGTTTCCTCCGTGACCTTATAGGGCACCCGGGGTCTTGAGTTTAAAATGTCAAGATCTTCCAAGGAGTGCAGACATATCTCAGGATATGTGGGAACCGCCTTGGGTTCAGGTCCGCGCTCCCCGACAATCAACTCGTTGTCTTCAATATATATTGTTTTATTTTCAAGGATATATTTTAAGCAGAATGCTCTTTGAACCGGGATGGGTTCATCCATGCTCACATAGGTCTTGTAAAAAGAAGTGACCAGATCGGCCCTTTCATGGGAAAGACTTACCTCTTTTTTACGGGTTGCACTTCTTAACCTTTCTATTCTTGAATTCATTTTTTCATCCCCCGATTATTACACTGAATCCTCTGGACTCAAATTGTTCTTTTGCCTTGGCCACGCTCTTTTTGGACGAGGCGTTTATCTTTTCCATAGGATTGTTCAGTTTCAATGTGTCATATTTACCCTCGCCTGCCTTATGAAAGGGCAGGATGTGAATCTCCTTGTAATGTGTATTTTCCTTTACAAAATCAATTATCCCGTTAATGTTGTCATCTGTATCTGTCATCAATGGAATCAAAGGGAACCGCAGCTTGATATGGGCCCTTTGTTTTGATAATTGTTTTAAATTTTCAAGAACTAAAGAAACGCTTTTCCCGGTATATTTTTTGTGAGTTTTCTCATCTATCAGTTTTATGTCGTAAAGAATCAAATCCGCTTTTTCTGCAACTGCTGAAACCACCTTGGCATCTGCATATCCTGATGTATCTACACAGGTATGAATCTCTTTTTTACGGCACTGATCCAAAAGCTTGAATAACAATTGCGGCTGAGATAATGGCTCTCCACCTGAAAAGGTAACACCGCCGCCTGAATCATCATAAAAGATGAGATCTTTTTCAATGGTTTCCATCAGTGTATTCACAACATTGTCAACATCATCTGCATTGACTTTACCCGGCATCTCCCGGCTTTCCGGGTTATGGCACCAGCAGCAGGATAGAGGGCACCCCTGGAAAAAAAGCGTGGTTCTTATGCCGGGACCATCATGGATGGAATATCTTTGAATTTTAAAAACAGCCGGAAGGGTATTCATTTAAGGTTATTCTCCATCAATGCATTGAATTTGGACACATGTTCTTGAGCAATCCTGCGCGCAGCAGCAGGATCTTTTTGTTCTATGGCTGCCGTGATATCACATAAATCCTTATAATTTTCCTTAAGCAAGGCCTCACTCCAGGGTAGATACTGATGAAAATAAATCTGGATA
>JAHJLN010000032.1 GCA_018821715.1 Pseudomonadota bacterium
GCATCAATATTATAAAATTTAATTTTTTTATTATAAATGGTTTTTCTGACACCGCCTGGAATAAATTTTTCCATATCTTCAATGGACCAGGGTGAGTTCAAAAGAAAAGTTCCCCCCTCTTTTAACCCTTTTAGGACATCATAAAGTTCCACATAATTGGATTTATGACAGGCCACAAAATCAGAGTTGTCAATCTGATAGGTTGATTTTATGGGCACATCACCGAATCTTAAATGGGATACGGTCAGTCCACCTGATTTTTTTGAATCATAGGCAAAGTACCCTTGTGCATATTTATCGGTGTTATCACCGATAATGGCAATGGCACTCTGGTTTGCACCAACAGTTCCGTCAGCGCCAAGGCCCCAGAATTTAGCGGCAATGGTTCCTTCAGGTGCCGGGTTGAAACCGGTTTTTACGTCAAGGGAAGTATGGGTTACATCATCAACAATTCCCACGGTAAAATGATTTTTCGGCTGAACAGATTTCATATTATCAAAAACAGCCTTGATCATATTCGGGTTAAATTCCTTGGAGGACAAACCATATCTGCCGCCAACTATCTTTGGTCCTTCGCCGTTTTCCATGAATGCGGTGCAAACATCGGTATAAAGCGGTTCTCCAAGAGCACCCGGTTCCTTGGTCCTGTCAAGGATGGTAAGTGTCTCAGCCGTTGCCGGTACCGCCCTTAAAAAACTTGCGGCATCAAACGGTCTGTAAAGACGAACTTTTACAAGCCCAAGCCTTTCGCCCTGGGTATTGAGCTGATTGATTGATTCCTCAATGGCTTCACAGCCTGAACCCATGGCAACAATCACCCTGTCGGCTTCCGGATCTCCCACATAATCAAACAGGTTATATTCCCGGCCGGTCAGATTGCTGACCTTTTTCATGGATTCTTTTACAATTCCCGGAATTTTCAGATAAAAAGAGTTGGCTGCTTCCCTTCCCTGGAAATAGACATCCGGGTTCTGGGCTGTTCCCCTGGTATCCGGGTGTTCTGGGTTTATGGCACGGCTTTTAAAGGCTTTATAGGCCTCGTAATTAAACAATGCTGCCATGTCTTCATATTCAATCATTTCTATTTTCTGGATTTCATGGGAGGTTCTGAACCCATCATAGAAATGTAAGAACGGTACGCGACCTTCAATGGTTGCAAGATGAGCAACAAGGGCAAGATCCTGGGCTTCCTGGACTGAACTGGAGGCCAGCATGGCAAAGCCTGTCTGTCGGGCTGCCATTACATCCTGATGATCGCCGAAAATAGAGAGAGCGTGGGCTGAAATAGAACGGGCGGTCACATGAAAAACACAGGGAAGAAGCTCACCGGCAATTTTATACATATTGGGAATTTTGAGCAGCAGCCCCTGGGAGGCTGTAAAGGTAGACGTAAGCGCTCCGGCAGCCAGAGAACCATGAACCGCACCGGCCGCCCCTGCTTCAGACTGCATTTGTTTAATATTCAACACCTGGCCGAATATATTTTTTCTGCCTTTTGATGCCCATGTGTCTGCAATTTCACCCAACGGACTTGAGGGTGTAATCGGATATATAGCTGCAACCTCACTCATGGCATAGGCAACATGAGTTGCAGCGGTATTTCCGTCAATCGTCTGCATTCTTTTTTTCATAATCTTCACCTCATTTATATTTATGAGAACAATTAAATTCCTGTATAACCGTTCCGTCATACAATACTTCGTTGGAGAAGTAAATAATTAAAGAAACTCGATAACTTAAGATATGATTTGAAACTGTAAAAAAAATATAAAAAAATTATGGCTGTTTTTCTATTGGAAGTCCATTTTTAATCCAGTCTTTAATTCCGCCTTTTAGGTTATATAATTTTTTAAATCCGTTTTTAGTAAGGATGTTTGATGCGGTAACAGACCTGTTTCCGGATCTGCAATATATCAGTATGGGATTGTCTTTATGATCCATAATTTTTATATGCTCTGTTGTTAATACCTGGACCGGTATTAAAAAAGAATTTTTTATATGGCCTTGGGTATATTCACCAAGGGTCCTTACATCCAGAATCAAGGTCTGTTTATTTTTTATCAATTCA
>JAHJLN010000287.1 GCA_018821715.1 Pseudomonadota bacterium
ACAATCGTGTCAAGCTCAAGCTTGATACCAAAACGACCCAGTTTGTAAATTTTATCAAGGCATTCCTGGTAAGCTGTTTTTTTCATTTTTTTTAAAATAAAAAAACCCGGTATAAATCCTTTAACAAAATAATTTATACCGGGTGAATTTTAATCGGTTAATTGTTTTTTCTGTGTGATCTTGAGGCAGCAATTCTTTGTCTTCTCATTGCTTCTCTCATTTTGCGTCGTCTATACTGACATGGTTTCTCAAAATGTTTTTTCACTTTGAGACGCTTGAAGAGGCCATCATTCTGGATTTTTTTCTTTAATATCCTTAACGCTCTTTCAACATCATTATCAATAACCGTAACTGTAATTTCCTTCAAAAAACATCGCCCCTTTCATAGTGTATTTAAATATCAAGATATTTATAACCGGATCTTGTAACAAATATAGGATTTAAAAGCAAGGTAAAAATAAAGCCTTTCCACCTAAAACAAAGGCAAAAAGGCTTTTAAATCAAAAGTAAAAGCTTACAGGTCTTATAGCTTGGAAACCAGTTCGTTTGTGACGGATTTAAGATCTTTTTCACCGGCAAGCGTAATGTATTTTATAGATGCATCTTTTTTGGCCAGATCTCTGAAATAATAAGAAGAAGCAAGAGTTCCTGTGTCTGCATCATAATAGATGGAATGGCGTTTATCAATGGCAACCTCATCCTGGTCATCATCCCGTTTGGTTAACGCACCGTCACAAACCCTGCATTTGTCTCCATTGGGCATGATGGCATCGATAAAAATATTGTTCGGATGGTTATTATCGTTTTCGCAAAGGCGGCGGCCCATGATTCTGTTTTTGGCTATCTTTCTGTCAAGAAGCATTTCAATTACATAACTGAGTTTAATACCTGCTTCTTCCAAAGATGCATGAAGCTTTTCAGCCTGAACTTTATTTCTTGGAAAGCCGTCCAGAAGCCAGCCGTTTTTGCAGTCATCTTGTTTTATTCTGTCAAGAACCATTGGGATGGTAATTTCATCGGGAACCAGATCACCTTTATCAATATATTCTTTTGCTTTTTTACCCAGATCGGTTCCGCCTTTAATGTTTTCACGGAAAATAGCGCCGGATTCAATATGTGCAATATTATATTTGTCTTTCAGGATAGCGCCCTGGGTTCCTTTACCACTTCCGTTTGGTCCAAAAAATAGAATGTTCATTCAAGACTCCTTTATGTTATTAATCATATATGTAAAGTCGGCACGACTTCCCTAAATATAAGAGTCGTTTTTATTTGTCAAGGTTAAGAAAAACCTTTGAAGGGTAAAGAATAAATATATCCTGTATCCTTTTATATACTTCTTAAATTTGTTGGTGTAACATATGGGAAATTTATATTTATTTTCATCCATATAAACACTCAAATAAACTTGACCGAATAAAATGAATCAGTACTAAAAATTTTATACATTTTATAAAAGGAGGGGATACCATGTTTTGCCATCAATGCCAGGAGACCATGAAAAACAAAGGGTGCTCCATGCAGCAGGGAATGTGCGGGAAGTCTGCTGAGGTTGCAAATCTTCAGGACCTGTTCATCTGGGGATTAAAAGGTATTTCAGTTTGGGGGTATAAAGCTAAGAAACTGGAGATCTATGATAATGAGGCGGCTTTTTTTATTGCCAAGGGACTTTTTTCAACCATTACCAATGCTAATTTTGACCGGGATGATTTTATTGGGTTCATTAAAAAAGGCATTGACTTCAGAGAAAAACTGAAAGTTCAGTTCCTTGCAGCATATAAACAAAAAAACAATGTGGATTTTTCTTCTCTGGTTCCAGAATGTGCCACATGGGCACCTGAAGATGACAGTGTGCTTCTGGCAAAAGCCAATAGTGGTGCCGGAGGCTGGCTGGAAATAGAAAATGAGGATGAACGCTGCTTAAAAGCCCTTATTCTATACGGCCTCAAGGGTATGTCGGCATATGCTGAACATGCGTATCAGATCACAAAGTCGTGCCGGGAAGTGTTTGAATTTTTAATGGAAGCGCTATCCGCCCTGGTGGATGACGGCAAATCACAGGAAGATCTGTTTAACCTTGTAATTAAAACAGGTCAAATGGGTGTGAAAACCATGGCCCTTCTTGATGAAGCCAACACGACAGCCTATGGACATCCTCAGATAACCAAGGTGAATATCGGTGTGGGCAAAAATCCAGGCATTCTTATCACAGGCCATGATCTGGTAGATCTTGAAGACCTGCTTGAACAGACCAAAGATCAGGGAATTGATGTTTATACCCATAGTGAAATGCTTCCTGCCCACTACTATCCGAAATTGAAACAATATGCCCATCTTTTTGGCAATTACGGCAGCGCCTGGTGGCTCCAGAAAGAAGATATGGCAAAATTCAACGGACCTGTGCTGTTTACCTCCAACTGTCTTGTGCCGACAAAGGCTGACTATAAGGACAAGCTTTTTACCACAGGTGCAGTAGGGTTTGATGGAGTTCCCCATATCCCCGACAGGCCGGAAGGGGGAAAAAAAGATTTTTCCGCCATGATTGAAATGGCGAAAACCTGTGCGCCGCCCGAAGAACTTGAAACCGGCCATATCACCGGCGGGTTTGGGCACAACCAGGTCCTTAGCCTTGCCGATAAGGTAATTGCAGCAGTCAAGTCAGGTGCCATCAAACGGTTTATTGTCATGGGAGGATGTGACGGCAGGCATAAAACCCGTGATTACTATACCCAGGTGGCCAAGGCCCTGCCAAAAGATACCGTTATCCTGACGGCAGGGTGTGCAAAATATAAATTCATAAAACTTGATCTGGGTGATATCGGTGGTATTCCCAGGGTTCTTGATGCAGGTCAATGCAATGATTCATACTCTCTTGCCGTTGTTGCCATGGAACTTCAAAAGGCTTTTGGCCTGGATAATATCAATGATCTGCCCATTTCATTTGATATTGCCTGGTATGAACAAAAGGCGGTACTGGTTCTTCTGGCATTGTTGTCCCTGGGTGTTAAAGGCATTCGTCTGGGACCCACGCTTCCGGGATTTCTGTCACCAGGCGTTGCCAAAATCCTTATTGAAAAGTTTGACATCAAACCCATTACAACACCTGAAGAAGATGTGGCGGCAATGATGGCGGGAAATTGATGCAGAACTTAAAAAAGGATGAAAATCAAAGCAAATAATTTGAGAATAGTCCTTGAATGTCAGAATGGATATTGCTATTAATGGGACTCAGAAAAACCCATGAAAATTTTAAAATTCATAAACATAAAATATATTTAGGACAAG
>JAHJLN010000288.1 GCA_018821715.1 Pseudomonadota bacterium
ATAATCTTGATTTATACGGATTCTAAGTCTATAGTAAACGTATTCTTGAAAATTTTTTTTACTGTCAACCATGCGAAATATCCATGTCTAACCTCTGTATGAAAGGAGTTGTATCATGGACAAATCAATGAGTGTTCAAGTAAGGCAAAGTCATGTCCGGAAAACGCCGTCATTTTTGAGTATGATAAAGAAAACCCTGTCCTATGGGGACCGGGTCGTTGTCCTGGAAGACAAGAAGGACTGGTTGGACATCAGGGTTGAGGCTACAGGTACCCGGGGGTTTATGCACCGGTCTGCCCTTACCGTTAAAAAGGTGGTGTTAAATCCAGGGAAACAAGCGGTGGAAAAAACAGCAACCAGTGATGAGTTTGCCCTGGCAGGAAAAGGATTTAATGAAAATGTGGAGGGCCGGTTCCGGGCGGATAACCCCCATCTGAATTTTATCGGTATTGATCGAATGGAAGGCTGTGGGGTGTCTGAGGATCAGATGCGAGATTTTCTCTTAAAGGGTCAGTTGATACCCAGGGAAGGGGCACTATGAAAGAGACCACCCGGAGAAATTTTTTGTTTGTCGCCGGAAATTGTGCGGCAGCCGGATTTTTATTGGCCGGCTGCAAGACCATGGAGGCGATGAACAAGATGATGGATGTGGTGAGTGTGGATGTCGGCCCGGTCTCTTCCTCCCAGGCTCAGTCTTTGATCAAGGTCGGCCAGGCTGTGGCAAAAACTTTTGAAAGCTTTACACCAGAGCAGGAATACTATATCGGCCGGACCATCGGGGCTATGGTGCTGCAGAAATACCCGGCCTTTGACTCTGTTTTGGCCAACACCTATATCAACGTGATGGGACAGACCCTTGCTGCGGCATCGGACAGGCCTGACACCTTTGCCGGATATCGGTTTCAGATCCAGGACTCAGAGGAGATCAATGCCTTTGCCGCTCCAGGTGGATTTGTCTTTGTCACACGGGGGCTTATCCGCTGCTGCAAGGATGAAGATTCCCTGGCAGCGGTTCTGGCCCATGAGATCGGTCATATTCAGGGGAAACACGGCCTCCAGGCCATTAAACAGTCCCGAATCACCCATGCGGTCACCACCCTTGGCCTTGAAGGGGCCAAGCAGTTAGGAGGAAAGGAAATTTCGGCCCTGACCCAGACCTTTGAAGAGAGTATTTCAGATATTACCAATACCCTGATTGTCAATGGGTATTCCAGAATCCAGGAAAAAGAGGCAGATCTTGCGGCCGTGGAAATCCTCAACCGGGTAGGGTATTCACCCCATGGGCTGATTGCGATGCTCAACCAGATGCAGACCCGGTTGAAACCCGGTACCTCGGATTTTGCCAGGACCCATCCTCTGCCTGAAGACAGAATTCAGGCGCTGGAGCCTGTACTGGGAAGTTTTGCACCGTATCAGCACCCCCGGCCCCGGTTGTTGAGATTTAACACAGCTATTTCCTGGATTTAAACTTCAAAATGGGAAGTCCGGGCCTGAAAAAAATCGTCAGGGGCTGCTTGATCGGATTGGTTTCCACATGTATTGCCTTGATGCTTCACTGGGCCGGCTGGCTGGATACCATTGAAAACAAAACATGGGACTTGCGGGTATCGGTCCTTGCAGATCCTCAAAAGGCGTCCGACGATATCGTGATGATTTTGCTGGACCAGAACAGTCTGGACTGGGCCGGTACAGAGCTGGGTCTGACCTGGCCCTGGCCAAGGGAGATTTACAGTATTCTGGTGGATTTTGCCCAGAGGCACCAGGTCCGCAGCCTGGCTTTTGATGTGATTTTTTCTGAGCCCTCTGCATACGGCGTGGCCGATGATATGATGTTCAAGGACGCACTTATCCGGTTCGGCCGTGTGACCAATGCCCTGGTCTTGAGCAATTCTTCCGGTACCCGGACCCGCTGGCCCGGAAATCTTTCCAGCAAAGAGTTCAGAATACCGGGACTGACATCGTGGCTTAAAACGACACGGGATCAGGTCCAGGTGTTTTCAAGGATCATCCTTCCCATCCAGAAAATTGCAGAGAACAGCGCCATCCTGTGTAATGTCAATCTGGCACCGGACAGGGACGGCATTTATCGGAAGATACCTGTTTTCAGCTTGTTTGATCAGACAGCGCAGCCGGCCATGGGCCTGGGACTCTTTTTGGCCGCCCATCCGGGTAGTGAAGCCGCCATGACCAGGGACGGGCTTGTCATCGGCAGCCATGCCATTCCTGTGGACAGTCAGGGCAGAACCATTCTCAAATACCGGGGACCTTCCGGAACCCATACCACTTTTTCTGCAGCCTGGGTGCTTCAGTCCGAGATCCGGTTTCGATCGGGGAAGGCCCCGTGGCCTGGAGAAATTGCAGCATTCAAGGACAAGTATGTGATGTTCGGGTTTTCTGCTCCCGGCCTGTTTGACATTCACGCCTCTCCTGTTGACAGCCAATGTCCTGGGGTGGAAATCCACGCTACCTTCTTGGACAATCTGCTGTCCAATGATTTTATCAAGGCGGTTCCCTTTCTTTTGGTTCTTTTTATTTCCGGGGTCCTGGCAGTTTCCTGCGGCATGCTGATTGCCTTTTTTACCCGAGCCTGGTCCCTTGTCGGCATGGGCATGGGATATCTGCTCTCCCCTGTGGCAGCCGGCCTTGCGGCCTATGGGATGGGATTCTGGCTGCCGGTGGCCCTTATGGAAACCAGCCTTGCCTTAACCATTTTATTGGTTCTTTTTACCAATTATGCAGTGGAAGGACGACAGCGCAGGTTCATTAAAACCGCCTTTAACCATTACCTGAGCGCCCAGGTCATTGATCAGCTTATCCATCACCCGGATCAGTTGCGCCTGGGGGGAGAACGCCGGACATTGTCGATCTTTTTTTCTGATCTGGAATCCTTTACCAGCCTTTCAGAAACCTTGGAGCCGGAAGCCCTGACCCTGTTTTTAAACCAGTACCTGACCGCCATGACCGATATTATTCACCAGGAGGGCGGCACCATTGACAAGTATGAAGGGGATGCCATTATTGCCTTCTGGAACGCGCCCCTTGAAACAAAAGATCATGCTGTCAAATGCGTCAGGGCGGCCCTGCGTTGCCAGGAAAGGCTGAACCAAATGCAGTCCGGGTTCAGACAACAGGTGGGTAGAAAAATTTTTATGCGTATCGGCATGAATACCGGTCCGGCTGTGGTGGGGAACATGGGCTCCCATACCCGGTTTGACTATACCATGATCGGGGATGCCGTGAACCTGGCGGCCCGGCTTGAATCCGTCAACAAGCAGTTCGGCACCTATACCGCAGTGTCTGATGCCACTCGAAACCTTGCAGGTTCCCAATTTGCCTTCAGGGAAATAGGCAGGATTGTGATCCAGGGGCGCAAACAATCCATCAGGGTCTATGAACCCATGTTCCAGGAGGTCTATGCAGCCGGTTTAAAGACCTATACGACCTTTGAACAAGGGCTTGCACTCTATTATGAGGCACGGTTTGAACAAGCAAAAAGGATTTTTTTATCCATTGCAGACAGGGACCCGGCGGCCAGGGTCTACAGCCGTATCTGCCGGCAGTATGAAACAGATCACCCACACGATTGGGACGGGGTCTGGGTTATGACGCAAAAGTGAATCACATGCAGAGTGAAAGGTTTTGTTATGATTTTTGATTTAAAAAACCCATAAAGATGGAAAAAAGTGCAGCAAGCGTACACCCTCCTGATATCAGGCAGACGGGTAAAAGTCCGAACTTTGACCAGATGATACCGCCGAGAAAAGCCCCCACAACCCTTCCGATTCCTGCTGTGGCAAAAAATGCAGACATGGTGGAAGCTCTTAATTCCGGTACAAGTTCTGTTGATAAACTCATGGAAGTAACAATGGTAAATTCAAAAGTAAAAAAGACCAGGAAAAGCCCTGCCAGAACATAGGCTAAACCGATGTCCAGAAGGGGCAAAAGAAAATAGGCCCCGCTGCACAGGGATACCCCGATAAAAACCGATTTTTTTAATCCGATCCTGTCAGAGAAAAAAACAGTGCAGCCTTCGCCCAGAATTTCTGAAAGTCCGATGAAAACCGTTCCAAACCCAATGGCCGTGAGCGTAAGATGATAAGAGGATTCCAGCCAGGCCCCGTAAATTACAAAAAGGTTGTCATTGGCAAGGGACATGAAAAAGACAAAGGATAAAATCCCGATAACTTTTCGGTCTTTAATTACGGTTTTCCAGTTTGACAGTATGGGAGTGCGGGTTTCAGAAGGTTGGAAGTTCTTTCTATCTTTTGGCATGATTTTTAATGTCACAAAAAAGCAGACAAGACAAAACCCGCTGATAATGAAAAAAGGCGTTTGCCAGGAAAATCGTTCAATGACCATTCCGGTGACAGGGATGCCGACCAGGGTGGAGCCTGCCCAGGCAAGCTCTGTGATTCCGATAATCTTTCCCCTTTTTTCAAAGGGCACAAAATTGCCGATAAAGGCCTGAAGGCTGGGATCAAATATGCTTTTGGCAAGCCCTGCCAGAAAAAGGCAGATCACCAGCATGGAATATGTCGGGATCAACCCCACGGCAAAGGTGCCAATGGTCAGCATTCCCAGCGACAAGAGCATTAAAATCCTGTACCCATACCGGTCGGCAAAGCTGGCCCCGACCGCCCCCAGAACCGATGTGGCCTGATTGACGGCAATAACCGATGTAATGGCGGATAGATCAACATTAAGACCCCGTGCAAATTCCGGTGCAAATGGATAGACAAGTCTTCGGGTAATATTGAGCAAAAGCTTGCCAAAGGTGGCAATGGTGATAAAGCCGGCAAATTGTTTTGGATGATTTGTCACAGGATTGCAAGAAGTTTGAATTTGTCAAATATAAGTAAAAGGCCGATCACGATCAGCAGGATACCGGAAACCTTGTTGAGTATTCTGATAAATTTTTTTGCCTGTCTCATGATCTCCATAATGGAATTGATAAAAATGGATAGGATAAGAAAGGGGACGGCAAGACCTGAAGAATAAACAGCCAGGAGTCCGACCCCTTTTAGAACCGTGTCCTGGTTTCCTGCAACAATTAAAATGGATCCCAGCAGAGGGCCGATGCAGGGGGTCCAGCCGGCACCAAAGGCCATGCCGATAACAAAGGTGCCCATCAGATGCAGCGGTTTTTCACTGACATGGATTCTTTTTTCAAAATTTAATCCCTTGATGTTGATAATCCCTAAAAGGTGAAGACCGAAAACAAGAATAATACCGCCGCCCATATATCTTACGACCCAGGCATATTGGGATGCAAGAGAGCCTAAAAAGGATGCAGACGCCCCCAAAAGAATAAAGATAAAGGAAAAACCAGCCACGTAAAAAAGGGTGGACAAGAAAACTTTTTGCCGGGTTTGTCTTTTGTTTTCCGTGAGCTCATCAAGGGAGAGACCTGTAATAAAAGAGAAATATGCCGGTATCAGCGGCAGAATACAAGGGGAAAAAAAAGAGAGCAGCCCTGCAAGAAGAGCGGCCGGGAAAGTTATGTTTTCAGCAAACACTATGGTATCCTTAATCTTTAATTAAACTTTTAATGGCTTAACCTATTCATTTTTCTGCATCTATCAAGGCCAATCATCTAAATTTTAATAGCCTATTTCCAGAATTGCCTATGTCGTATCAGTATCCCAATCATTTCTTGACTTCATATCATACTTTGATTACTAAAAATAACAGGTTTTGATCCAAATGGATCAATCATACCAGAATCCTGCCTCGCCGCCAGGGGGATTATGGTTCGTTAATCCGGCGAGTGGGGCTGATTTGGGATGTTAGACAAAATGAAGACTAAACCCTGTTTCCAATCAATGCTCCATTTTATTCCCTACCACCTTAAAACGCTTTTTTCCAGGATTGGTTTTAAGCTGATTCTTCTTGTTTTAGCTGTTTTTATCCTTTCCATGGGCTTGCTTATTTTTCTGGCGACAAACCTTGTTACTGAATTCGGAGAGTATTCAGCTTCCATCAATGAAAAAAATATCAAAGAAAAAACCACACTGCTGTTGTCCAGGATAATGGATGAACAGGCCATGAGGCATGAGAACACCTTTAACAAGGTGGCGCTTTCATCTGCTGTCATTGCTCAGCAGGCAGCCATCCTGTTTGACCAAAAACAAGGATTTGCCAATCAAAAAAATATCCGACACCATCTGTCCTTTTATCCTGAGAATAATTTTTTTTCAAACCCAGCCACTGAAACTATTGAAATTCTTTATTGGGGGGATGCTAAGATATCCTCGGCAATTGAAAAAGAGTTGGATGTGCTGTCCAACATTGGTCCGCTTCTGGTCAAGGTCAAGGAAAGCAGCCCTGAATCTGCAGCCGTCTATATCGTTACTGAATCCAGTTTTACCTTCTACTATCCCAATCTTCACTTTGTTGAAAAATTAAAACCTGTACAGGAAAGCAATCTTAAAAACGGTATCTGGTACCAGATAGCCAGGCCTGAAAATAACAGGGAACGTAAAACCAAATGGACTCAAATATATCAGGATGAAGCCGGTCAGGGATTTATGACAACGGCGGTAACGCCTATCTACTCAAAAGATGGAGAGTTCCTGGGTGTTGCCGGAATAGATGTTACCCTGAATAAGATTATCGAGGAAATCCTTAAAAAAAACACACTGGCAGGAGAACCCGGCAGGATGAATGGAATGTTTTCATTTATTGTGGATGCCAAAAGCAGGATTGTGGCCTTCCCCACTGATTATCTCGACATGTTCGGGCTCAGCCGGAGAGAAAAGAGTGTAGGATATGGAGATGTTCTTGAACAAAGCCTGATGGATTCCGAATATGATCAGGTAAGGGCCATAAAAGATCTGATATTCTCTGAGAATAAGCAGACCAGCCGGATTGAACTCAACAATAATCCTATCCTGATCTCATCCCAGATCATGCCGTCAACCGGATGGTATCTATGCATTGTAATCCCGGAATCCTTTATTCTTTCGTCTGTAAAAGAAACCCGCAATGCCATTGATTCGGTTGTTAAAAAAATGAATTACCGGTTTAAAGGGGTGACCATTGCATTCCTGGTTATTTGTGTGATCATTATTGTTCTTTTTTTAAGCAGGCAGTTGATCATTCCATTAAACAGATTGATTCTTGGCGCCATAAGGGTAAAAGAGGGGGATTTGACAGTCCACCTGAGCCAGACAACAAAAGATGAGATGGGCCTTTTAACCCAGACATTCAATACCATGGTAGCTGAGCTTCACAAGTCAAGTATTATGGAAAAGGAGCATACAAAAACCCTTGAACTAAAAGTAAAAGAAAGAACCCACGAGATCTTTCAAAAAAACAAAGAGCAGTCCCACACCCTGGCATTGCTTGAAAAAGAATCACTGGACAGAAATAAAATTCAAAAAGAACTTTTTGAATCCCAGGC
Organism: Pseudomonadota bacterium; assembly: GCA_018821715.1. Taxonomy (GTDB): domain Bacteria; phylum Desulfobacterota; class Desulfobacteria; order Desulfobacterales; family Desulfobacteraceae; genus Desulfobacula. The sequence continues at coordinate 7,403 of JAHJLN010000288.1, forward strand.
AAAATACAAAGATATCTTTGAAAACTCGGTGGAAGGAATATTTCAGTCAACACCGGATAATAAGCTATTAAGCGCCAACCCGGCCATGGCCAGAATTAACGGGTATGACTCCCCGGAAGAAATGCTCGCTCTGGTGGATAATGTGGAAAAACTTTATGTATATCCTGAAGAACGCAAAAAATTCATCAAGATTCTTGAAAGAGACAGAACCGTATCCGGATTTGAGGTGCTGTGCCGTAGAAAAGACAACTCCATCATGTGGACCTCCCTGAGCGCCCGTGCTGTGATGGATTCAAACGGAAAACTGCTTTATATTTTGGGATCAAGTGAAGATATAACCAAACGAAAACAGGCAGAGGATGCGCTCAAAAAAGCATCTGAACTCGCCAAAGAAGCCAACCGTGCGAAAAGTCAATTTCTTACAACCATGAGTCATGAAATCAGAACACCTATGAATGCGGTAATCGGTATGACGGATATGGTATTAAAAACTTCTTTGAACAAAGAACAAAAAAAGTATCTTGAAGTGGTTTATCAATCATCAGAACATTTACTGGCACTGATTGACGACATCCTGGATATTTCTGTCATTGAAGCAAAAAAGATTGATTTTGAAAATCGTCCCTTTGATCTTGATAAATTGATCAGGGATGTGGTGAGTATGTTGTCAAACAAAGTGGATGAGCAGGCGGTGACCCTGTCGTACAGCATCAAAGAGGTGTCGGTTTATTTGAATGGCGATACGTCAAGACTGCGCCAGATCATGGTCAACCTGATCAATAATGCCATAAAATTCACCAAAAAGGGAACCATACAGATCAAGGCCAAACAGAACCGTGGTGCAAAGAAGAACACATTGGATTCTCCGGGCCGGGAAACCATTGATATCCTTTTTTCAGTATCAGACACAGGATTTGGAATTCCACAGGACAAGTTCGACCATATTTTTGAAGAATTTACCCAACTGGAAAGTTCCCTGTCAAGAACATATGGCGGTACAGGTCTTGGGCTTGCCATCTGCAAAAAACTGGTGACCCTTATGGGGGGCGATATCTGGGTGGAAAGTGAAGTCGAAAAAGGCAGCACCTTCTTTTTTACCATCCGGTTGGCCCTTGCGACACCAGAGCAGATAAAAGAACTTGAATACCTGGCATCAACTGAGCCTGAGCCCCGGATAAACCGGATAGGCAATACATCCTCAAAAACGTATCATATCCTTTTGGCCGAAGATTTTGAGGTCAACCAGGAAGTGATTACCCCTATCCTTGAAAAACACGGATTTCGTGTGACCATTGTGGTCAATGGAGAAGAAGCACTCCTGGCTGTTCAGGAAAAAGAGTATGATCTGATTCTTATGGATGTTCAAATGCCCGTAATGGACGGCCTTGAAGCCACATTAAAAATTAGAAGCCTTGAAGATCCGTTCAAGGCCTCCATTCCGATTATTGCATTAACCGCTCATGCGCTGAAAGGAGACAGGGAACGGTTTCTTGAGGCAGGTATGGATGAATATCTGTCAAAACCTGTTCACAGCAAAGAATTAATCATGGTCATTTCAAAGTTGTTAAGTAAACAGGAAAAACAACCTTATAAGAATCCGTCCCCCTCAAAAAAAATTATAGACCTCGACTATGCATTGTCATTGGTAGACAACGATACCGAACTCTTATTAACCAGCTGCAATGCTATTGTGAAATACCTTCCCTTAAAGCTGACACAGCTGAATCAAGCTGTGTCAAAAAAAGACTACCCCCATATAACCCGCCTGGCCCATTCCATTAAAACCGCTGCCAAAAGCGTTGGCGCCCAAAAAGTGTCAAAAATTGCCTTTGCCATAGAACAGTCTGGAAATGAAGTGCAGGAGCAAAAGATTTTCAAGATGATCCCGCCGTTGAATATCCACGTGCAAAAAATGATTAAGGAACTTAAAAAATATATCCAGGGTTCAGACCGGGATGTATCCATATCATGAATTCCTTTTTTAATACGTCAGTGTAAAAAAGTTGACAAACCTAATAAATTCAGCTATTTAAAAAATAAGACCGGTCGGTTTTTAATAATCGAGATCTGTCTTCAAAGAGTGGAAAAACTTTTTGTGTGAACGAAATAAGGTGTAAAATGATGAGGCAAAAGCATGGCAAAACAAAAAAAGGGTGATCTGACACGGGCTATCATTATTACAAAATCTTTACCATTATTTGCTGTAAAGGGTTATTTTAACACGTCTGTAAATGATATTCTAAAAGTAACCGGGCTTACAAAAGGTGGTCTTTATGCACACTTCGACAGTAAAGAGAGTATCTGGTATGCAGTCTATGACAAAGCTGTGGTTATCTGGAGGTATGTTTTATTTAATAACCTTAGAAGCATTTCCGATCCATTAAAAAGGACACAAGTTCTGATTGAAAGGCATATGCGCGATTATATTGGCTTTGAAGTTTTTAAAGGCGGCTGTTTTTTTGTTAATTCGCTGATTGAAGTATCCGGTCAGTCAGAATCCATGACCAATTGTATCCTGAAAGGATTTGAAAGTTATGAAAACTTGATAACATCCTGGATACAAGATGCAAGAGAAAAAAACATATTAGTAGAAAATATAAATCCACAAGCTATAGGAAACTTTATTGTAACCTGCCTTTATGGTTCTGCGGCACTCTATTCCGGCAGCAGAAAACCTGAAATTTGGGAAAACAGCATTCTTCAATTAAATTTTTTTATTAATTCTTTAAAAAAATAATTCCTTCAAAGATTCCTCCTCGCTCCACAATTTTCTTTTACGATTTGTGGTTTCATAAAGAGCATTCACAAAGCTCTCTTTGTGTTTTTTCAGGCCCAATTTAAATCCACATCTTTTATAAAATCCACCATAACTTTTTGAGATATCCAAACAAGAGATAAAAAAAAGAAAAAATATTGACAAATCTAATAAAATCAATTACTTATGAGTCATGACCGGTCGGTATTTTTTTAATATTGTCCACTTTTCCTGATCAAAAAAGTGGATGCGAAAGGTTAAAAGCAGGATTTATTTTTCAACTTAAATTTGGAGACTTAAATAAAGGTCACCAGAAAAATTTATAGGAGTTAACTATGTATATCAATGTAAGGCGTTATGAAACACATCCGAACAGAACTGATCAAATAATTGGGAAAATACAGGAAGGATTTCTTCCCATTTTGAAAGCACAGCCGGGATTTGTCAGCTATGAAATATTTGTTGCAGGCAAAGGCGTGATTGTAACAATGTCAAAATTTGAAGACGAGTCAGGGGCAAAAGCATCCAGAGAAAAGGCAGCCGAATGGGTCCAGGCAAACGTTAAAGATGATTTTCCAAACAGGCCCATTATTATGGCAGGTGAAATCAAATTAAGTACGTAAATTCTTAACGCTGTTTTCCATTTTATTTGTATGAAAGCGGCAGCATGAGAATTTTTGGGTTTTTGATCATTAGGGATTTAATGTTTTTTCCGGTGTTTTTCAAACAGGTGATAGCGTCTGGATCTTGATATCCCGGAATTATTAGACAGCGTATTGTCTAAAAAACAAATCAAAAGGAGTTTGGATTATGGGAAATTATGTCGATGTACGATTGTACACCTTTAAGTCAGAAGAAAGTACAACCCGAACGGAAGGTCATTTCGTTGGTATCTTTGGCCCTATGGCACTGGAAGCCGGCGCGAGCGGATATTTTAACGTTGGTCATGATGATGGCGTCGAAAAAAAAGTGGCAACTGTTACTTTTTCTCCTAATAGGGAAGTTCTGGAAAGAGTAAGAGAAATTGCGGCAAAGTATGTACTTAGAGAGGATTATTTGCCTAAAAATCCTCTGTCTGTTGGCGGTGTGGTGGTCGCGTGCGGAAATGTGTCCATGGCACAATGTGTTGATATACGACTCTACACGCTCCCTGAAACAGGCAGCGTATCGCGGGTTAACGGTCATGCTGCGTCCAATTTTGGTCCCCAAGCACTGTCGATAGGTGCTGCTGGGTATATCATAACCGGAGAAACCTTGAAAAACGGCGAGAAAAGGATTGTGTCTCTTACTTTTTGTCCCAGCATGTCGGTTCTTGCTAATGTTAGAACCATGGCTAAAAGTTATGTGGGCACACAGGATTTTCTGCCTGAAAATCCCATATCTGTTGGTGGAACTATAATAAAGTGCGGAGTCGGTTTCTAAGTTTCGAACATTTAAATCTTGTTTTGGAGTTTTTGAATAAATAACTATAATAATATCTTAGACAATACGTTATCAAAAGCCAGGATGTGGCGACTACCTCGTCCTGGCTTTTTTTGCAATGATTTTAACATTATTTTGGTGACGATGATTAAGATGCTTAAACCAGTAGTGACATAGATATGATTAATGAGCGAAGAAAAATGGATTTTGATTTTTTTGATTGGTAGGAATTCAATATTTTTTCCGGTGTTTCTCCAGAAGGTGATAGAGACCGGACCTAGATACCCCGGAAATATGGCAGGCTTTCTCGATTTTGCCTCTGGAC
>JAHJLN010000289.1 GCA_018821715.1 Pseudomonadota bacterium
ATTTCTTTTTCCAGGGGTACGAACCGGTGTTCAAGTCTTTTTGCATATTCTGCCGGGGTTTCGTTGGAAAATTTGGGCATACCGCTTTTGTGGCCCCAGAAAATAAGCCTGGCAAATCCTTTCCCGGCATCCTCTGTTTTCCTGGTAACCGCCAGGATTGCATATTTTGAGGAAGCAAACAAAAAGAAAAGCCAGCGGATCAACCGCAAAAACAGTTTTTCTTTTTCTTTGTCAACAGGTGCCAACGGTTGTTTTGACATCAAAAATTTAAACAGACGATAAACACCATAGCTGATCATAAAGAGCACCGTTAGAAAAAAGACTGCCAGGATAAAATTAATGACAAGATGATCTGTCCAGCCTGCCTGAACCGGGAGTAATGACGAATTCGAGGTTGACCCCCCCGGGTTCTGAAGGGATATCCGGCCTGCTTCCGGATGATTTTTCACAGAAAAAACAAATTTCAGGATAGCAATCAGATAGGGACTCAAAGGACCTGCCGCCTGTTTTAAAACCAGAAATCCGGATTCTGCAAAAAAGGTCATAAAGGGGAGCAGAACAAAAATTATCCCCATGGCACACAAAAGAAAAGCAATCGCAACACTGATCACTGCACCATACATGCGGAACCCTTCCAGATATTGTTTTTTACTGTCTGACGGGTTCCGGGAAAAAAATATGGCCAAAAGGCCAAAAAGAAAGACCCCTGCCATAGAATACAGTGTTAAGGATTCTTGAATAACAATTCCCGCCTTAAGGTGGATCAACAGCTTTATCATCACCAGTAAAAATAAAAGAGAAATCCCCAGGTCAAAATAATTACACACGGTTTTATAGGTCAGCTGCCGGGCGGATAATTTTGCGCCTTTATACCAGAAAAGACAAACCATGACGACGATCAGGAATACCTGATACCACTGGTAAGGACTGCCGGCAAAAAGGAATGCCCAGCCCGTTGCTGCAGACACTGCCGCCCCTATCATTATGCCCGGCCCCAGGATATGGCCAAGGATTACCCATATGCGGCGACAGCCTTTTGCCGTGAAAAAATCACCCAGGAACAGCGCTAAAAAAAATGTGGCGCATGCAATCCCCAGGGGAAAGGAAATCTGTGTTGTGGATACGGCCAGAAAATTTGCCCAGGCGCACAGCCAGCACAACTCCATGCCGCAAAAGGCCGGCAAAAGGTATTTATGGGTGTTGCATGTCACAAAGACTCCTTTTTTATATGCAGATTGTATCTATGGGTTGAATGGTATCGTAAATTAAGTCGGTCTTATTTTCCAACTCACCCATGGTACTGACAAAATATTTTATTGCTATTCTTTTATGGGCATAAAAATGTTTCATCTTTAACATGGAATCATCAATGCTGTAAGAGCAGAAAATACAGTTGATTCCCCACAATACACTGATATGGTGATGAAAAATATCAGACAACCTGCCGGCCGGTCTCATCTCCATCCTGGCAATGGTTTCAAGGATGAGTGAAAGCGATTGACGGTTCCGGCTCAGGGGAATAAAATCAGACGTTTTGCCTTTGATAACCGCATTGGTCATAAATCCCACAGCATTGCCCCGGCTTTCAAAATAAACCGCCATGGAAGCTGCAGCTTCCAGCATTCTTTCAAACTCGAGTTTTGCCCCATGGGCATGAAACAGGTCCACATCCACCACGATCAATAGTTTTTCCTGGACCGAGGGCTCGCACACTTTTTCCTGGAGTTTGCCAACCTTTGCGCTGGCGTTCCAGTGGATGAGCTTGACCGGTGTAAAGCTCTGGTATTCCCTTGTACCAAGAATATACACCGGGTCCTGCACCGGGCTTTTTGCACCTGGAAAACCGAAAAAATTGTGCTCAGGCATGGAAAACGGCCTGATGGGAATGATTTTCGGATAAACAATGACATCAACCGGGTCCTGCCGGGTTTTCTGTCTTGGGAAAAAACCAAAAAGATCGGAAACTATGATGCGATGCTGCCCCATGGTATAGCATCCCCTGTTCAGGGCTTTGAGATTCCATATAAATATTGTTTTCTGAAACCATAAAAGAAAACTGCTCTCACCGGTCTTTTTGTCCGACACAAAACAGGATGACGACATCAGGGCATTTACCTGTAACCATACCGGCAGGAATTTACTGTTTTTTGCCAAAATCTCAAGCCGGATGCTTTCCCCCGGGAAAACCCTGGTTTGATTAATTTTTAATTCAACACTCATTTTTGAAAAGGCAAAAAGGCTCCAGACTTTGGTAAGGGCGATCAGACCCACAACCAGTAAAATCAATATCGCCATCTGGGGTTGACGGGTTAAAAGGGAAATAAAAAGAAAAACAAGGGTTATCAAAAGAATCGGTCGCGATGTAAAAATGGTTGTTTCGTGGTTTGAAACGCTATGATCCGGTGCCATGGGACATCCTTTATCCTACCGTCCCGGTCGGAATGGGGGTTTGATCAAGAATGTCCTTTAAGATCCGATCCGGTTTTTCACCCCTGAGCCGTTCATTATCATTTAATATCAGCCGATGGGACAGAACCGGACGAACCAGTGCCTTCACATCATCGGGAAGGATGAAGTCCCGTCCCTTGAGCGCTGCCCTGGCCTGTGCCGACCGCATAAGCGCCATGGACCCCCTGGGACTTGCCCCGAACTTGATCATCCCATGATGTCGCGTTGCCTGGACAATGGTGGTGATATAATCCCGGACAGGTTCCGACACCACAACCTTTTTTCTTTGCTGTTGAAGAATGAAAACCTGTTCCGGCGTTGCCACAGGCTTGAGTGATGAAAACGGATCATGGGTCTGAAACCGTTTCAGGATATCCATTTCCTCTTTTTTATCCGGATAGCCGATGTCTATTTTTAACAGAAATCGATCCAGCTGGGCTTCGGGCAGGGGAAATGTGCCTTCAAGCTCCACAGGATTCTGTGTGGCAATGACAAAAAAAGGAGTCGGCAAAAGATAGGTTTGGCCGTCAACCGTCACCTGCCGTTCTTCCATGCTTTCCAGAAGGCTGGACTGGGTCCGCGGGACGGTCCGGTTTATTTCATCGGCCAGAAGAACATTTGCCATCACAGGCCCGGGCCGGAATTGAAATCTGCCTTCATGGTGAAGATACATATTAAATCCGGTAATATCAGACGGCAACAGGTCCGGGGTAAACTGAATCCGTTTATAGGATCCCCCGATAGAGGCGGCAAGGGATCTGGCCAAAAGGGTTTTGCCCACACCGGGCACATCTTCCAAAAGCACATGCCCGTCAGCCAGGAGTGCTACCAGCATCAGCTCAATGGATTCAAGCTTTCCCACCATGACCCGGGATATATTATCAATGATCTTAAAGCAGATATCAAAATCCAAACCCGTTCCTCCTTTTCGCCTGTGCAGCCCTTGGGGAAAAAATTCATACTAATGATTATTTTTTTTTATTTCAAGCCAAAACACCATCGATATTTCCGGAAGGGTCTGCTGATATTTAAAAGGATTACTGGTTCCAAAGTTATATGGGGAGTTTCAAAAAAGAGGGTTGACAATTTTATTTGCTTGATTTAGTATTTAAGGAACAACTTAAATATGGTGTAAAAATGATACTTACTCAAGCAGAAATGTTCAAAGTACTTGGCGTCGACAATCGAATACGAATTATTGATCTTTTAAAAAAGAATGGGCCATTAGGGGTTAACGAGTTGTCTGAAACACTTAAAATTTCTCCTTCCGCTGTTTCGCAGCATCTTAAGATCCTTCGGCATGCCGGTTTAGTGCGCAGTGAGCGTAAGGGATACTGGATACCCTACAAAATAAACGAGGAGGCTTTAGAACAATGTCAGGATCTGCTTTCTAATGTCTGCTCCTGCGGATGCAAAGGAACCGGCAGGATTCGTGAAGGTGAGTTAGATGCAGCCGAAAACAAACTAACGCTTCTCAAAAACTGGGAAAAAGAATTGCAAAGAGAACTCCTTGAAGTGAGGTCTCGAATGGAGGAATTAACCGAAGAAGAATAATTTTTTTTGATTTAATATTTCAGTATTTGCTTAAATAATTAACAACAAAGGAAATCAAAATGAAAGAAAAAGGCAGGCACTACAATCAACAAGCCGAGATCATTGGACTTACCAAGAAAATAGCAAAAGAACAGATTGTTCCTCAGGCATCGGAATGTGACCGAAAGGGAACCTTTCCCTGGGAGGCCATTCGCGCAATAGGGGAAGTTGAATTACCCGCTTTAGTCATTTCCGAAAAAGAAGGCGGGATGGGTGAAGGAAGGGGGCTTTTTGCATCAGTTGTGCAGGAGCTTGCCAAAGTCTGTGCCTCGACTGCTCTCATATATACCTCCCACGTGGTCCTGGCAAAGGCAATCGAAATATCAGGCAGTGATGACTTGAAAAAAGAGTGGCTGCCGTATTTGTCAAGGTGTAAAGCGCTTGGGGCCGTCGCCGTCCATGAACAGACTGCCGGCAGTAATGCCGGTGCTATTTCCACCCGGGCAATAAAAGATGGTGATGCTTATATTGTAAACGGTTCCAAATTCTTTATCACCTCTGGTGGCGAAGCAACTGCTTACCTGGTTCTGGTGAGGACAGACCCTGAAAAAGGTCTGGACGGGATGAGTACGCTTCTGATTGTAAAAAACACACCAGGCCTTTCCTTTGGCCAGGCTGAAGAAAAAATGGGATTGAGAAGTACCGCTTCAAGAGAAATGTTTTTAAACGACTGCCGGGTTCCTGCAAAAAATCTTATTGGTGCTGAAGGTGAGGGGCTCAAGGTTATTGGCCAATCGCTCATTGGATGGGGATTTTATGGGGCTGCAGCCATTTCTTCAGGGATAGCAAAAGCCAGTTTGGACAAAGCGGTTAGACACGCGAGAGAAAGAACCATTGCAGGCCAACCCATTGGAGTTCATCAAGGAGTTCAGTTCCTGATTTCAGACATGATTCTTGGATGTGAAACAATAGAGGCTTATCTGAATACCTGTGCCGCAGCAGCAGATGCCATCCCAAGCACTATGGCCTTAAATGGATTTAAAGCAAAACTGTATGCATCTGAAGTGGCGATTGAGGTTGCCAACAAGGCGATACAGGTGATGGGCGGCCATGGCTACTGCCAGGATTACTCTGTTGAACGATTTTTCAGAGATGCCCGGGGTCTAACGCTCCATTTTAAAACATCGGAATGGCTTAAACAGGATATTGCCAAAGCTGCACTAAAACTATGACGTGGTCTTATTTTTACCCTGCGCTTTTTTGCCATGCCCGGAAATTAGCGATGATGCATGACAAATAGAGTCAATTCAACACAAAAGGAGGTGATATATATGGAAGCTGCTAAAAAGGAAAAAAAGAAAAAGGTTGAAAAAACCAAGCAACAGAAACCGGAAAAAAGAGCGGTAGAGGCCAATCTTGTTTGTGGTTGCGGTTGTATTTCTCCATTTCCAAGTAAAAAGTAGTCCAATTTCCCGGGGAGCATTGCAGCTCCCCGGGAAATTTCAATCCTTGCAGACATCCGGTCAGGCTGTTTTTATCTCAATCTGCCGGGGTTTGGCTGCCTCTGATTTTGGGAGATGAAGGAGCAATACCCCGTCTTTCAGTTCAGCCTCCACCCTTTCCACATCAATGGTCGGAGGAACGGAAAAATTTCTTACATATTCCACATTTCCAAATTCCTCCCACGTGGCCTTCCCCTGGGTTTTCAGTTTTCTTACCCCTGAAAGAGAGAGAGTTCCATTATCAATGTTAACACTGATATCCTGTTTTACCACACCCGGCATATCGGCATGGAGCAGGATTTCATCTTCATTTTCAAAGATATCTACAATTGGCGCCACTTCGTAGAGGGTGCCTGTTTTTTCAATGTTTTTTTCCGGCGCTTTTACGATGTCAGTTTTTTCGCTCATGACAAACCTCCAGTATAAAAATTTGTTATGATTTATTCATTATTTTTCAGCCGATGGTGATTTTCTTGGGTTTTACAGCTTCTGCCTTTGGCAGTGTCAAATAAAGGATACCGTTTTTCAAAGTGGCCTCAACTTTGGTGGCATCCACATCTGTCGGCAATGTCAAACTTCTTGAAAAAGAATCAGCCCCTCTTTCGGTTTTATGGATTCTATACCCTTTTGGTGCATCGGAGCTGCGGGTACCTGAGATTTCAAGATAGTTGCCCTGGATGTTGACCTTGAGATCTTCTTTGGCAAGCCCTGGAACCTCGGCTCTGATTTCAAATCCTTCACCATCTTCATAAAGATTTGTTCTCGGCACGCTTCCCTGTATTGCCCACCTAAAACTGTCGGATCTGTCAAAATCACTGTACAGGTTGTCCAACCTGTTTCTCAGCAGGTTCATGGTCCCAAACAACCTGTCAATATCACTTAGCCTTGTAAACATAATGTCCTCCTTTGATATAAGGGTTGCTTTGATATTGCGGAAATTTTAGATATTTCAGGCAGACCCAACACGGGGTGAAAATTGATCCATATGTCGTTCTGCCAGATCTCTTTTTCCCACAAATTCGTCTTTATTTGAGTGTAAATTAAATATTAAAATTTTCCTGTCAAGATGATGGGGGAAAATTTTTTTTAACAATAATACCAATTAGTTAACATCATAGGGACAAACAATCATCACCCAAAAAATACCCGGCAGGAGGGACATGTCATGAGCTGCAGGACAACATGGAACAACCGGGTTTGCTGCGGGCCCAGTCCGGACGTTTTTCTGCAAATTTTTCCTTGTCCGGCTGCTCATCATAGGGATGGCGAAAAAGATCCTGAAGGTCCCGGATCATTGAAAAATCGCCCTGCTCTGCCTTGTCAATTGAAAGCTGGGCCAGATAATTTCTCAACACATATTTGGGATTGACCGCATCCATTTTCTCCCGTCTTTTTTCTGGCTGCAGATTGTCTTTTTTGATGCGAAGAATATAGGTTTCAAGCCAGGCGTTGAATCGTTCCCAGTACCCATTGGTAATTTTTTCAGGGGCATAATATGCATCCATTAAAACCGCCCTTGCTGCTGTTAACTCCATATCGTCTGCCTGCCTGCCCTGGGTGTCAAGCAGGGCAAGTCTGCGAAAAAAAATAGTCATGTCCGTTTCCACCAGGGACAAAATTTCCAGGAGCTCTTTGACCAGGCGTTCATTAATTCCGGGCACAAAGGCAGTCAACCCGAGTTTGTCGGCCATCATGGTCTGGAAACCCTTTTGATAGTAATGCCCGAAAAAATCCACTGCTGCCTGTAACGGGGCTGCGGTTCCAATGATCGGGTACAGGGCATTGGCAAGTTTCACAAGGTTCCACTGGGCGATCTGGGGCTGGTTTCCAAAACAATACCGCTTTGTCCCGGCATCGGTTGTATTGGGTGTCCATCCGGGCGTGTAATCTTCCAGCCACCCATAAGGTCCGTAATCAATGGTCAGGCCTAAAATCGACAGGTTATCCGTGTTCATCACCCCGTGAACAAATCCCACCCGCATCCAGTGAAGAATCATGTCAGCCGTTCTCCTGCAGATTTCCTCAAACCATTTCACATACACTTTCTGCGACGGCTCTCCCAAATGGGGAAAGTCTGTTCGAATGGTATAGTCTGCCAGTTGTTTGAGCACCTTGATCTCACCACGGGAAGCAAAAATCTCAAAATTTCCGAACCGGGTAAAAGACGGGGAGACCCGGCAGACGACAGCACCGGGTTCCAGTTTTGGGTGACCGTCATAAAACATGTCCCGCTCAACATCTTCTCCTGTTAAAACAAGACTTAAGGCGCGGGTAGTGGGAACCCCTAAGTGAAACATGGCTTCACTGCATAAAAACTCCCGGATGGAGGACCGCAGCACTGCCAGCCCGTCCGCTGTCCTGGAATAGGGTGTCGGGCCCGCTCCCTTGAGCTGCAATACCCAGCGCTGGGCGTGTTGGTTTACTATCTCCCCTAAATTGATCGCCCGTCCATCTCCGAGCTGACCTGCCCAGTTTCCGAACTGGTGTCCCCCGTAACAGGCGGCATAGGGTTCCATACCCGGCATCAGCAGATTTCCTGCAAATACCCGGGTAAACGCTTCTGATTCACAAAATGCCTTGGAAAATCCCACAAGGGCTGCAACTTCACGCGAATACGCAACCAATTTCGGAGAAGACACCTGTGTCGGATTTACCCTTGAATAACAGGCTCCCAGAACCTGTCGCCGTGTATTGGCGGTCTCAGGATCCTGGGGCAGCTCCCGGACAAACCGATTATCAAATTCTATAGATTCCTTCCCATCAGAAATTGGCGTGGCATAGGTCATACATCAACCTCACTTTCAGGTGGTGCTGTCTTTTGATTGACGGCGTTTTAAAAAAACCTTGTGGTTTTTTAAAGCACCATGGCAGGTTTAATATGATTGGATAAAACCTGTTCCGTTGCAAGAGGGGCATTTTTGGTCCGGCTCACATTTACAGTCTTCCCAGCCCTCATCGCCATCACTGCCGCGCCACTCCATATTGCATTCACAATTTCCTTCAATGGTTTTTTTCCCATTGCAATGGGGACATATTATTTTTGATTCCATGTGTTGTATTTCCTTTTATGAATATGTCAGATTCTTTATATTGTCCTTAAGCTGGGATATTTGCAACCCAAGCCCGATGCACTGTTTTCCCTCCATACAGATATTTGCATCTTCCGGATCAAGATAGGTTTTTAATTGATGGTTACCTTTTTTCAGGTTTACAGCCCAGGCCTTGTTATCTTTGTCATAGTTCACATTTATGTCGATCCCGCAGTCCCCGATATCCGGGTATATGGATCTTATTTTTTCGCACAGTTGAGTTTTATTATACATGGTGTTCCCCCTTTTTTTGGTTTAAGGGTAATTTGAGATTAAACCGTCGGATTCATATACTAAAAATAATTCTTTTTAAGACAATGTAAATGGCATTTGTCACCATGGCATGATATAAAAAATTTTACAGCTATGAACACAGTGCCATTTATTTGATCAAGGTTGGGTCCACAATGTTAATCATAACCGACGCCATAAGTATTCCGGAATCTGAAATTCAGTTCCAGGCCATCCGGGCCCAGGGGGCAGGCGGGCAGAATGTCAACAAAGTTTCCACTGCAGTTCACCTGCGGTTTGATATTCACCAGTCCAGCCTGCCGGATGAGGTTAAAAACAAATTACAGGCGCTTAATGACCAGCGGATTTCAAAAACAGGGATACTGGTGATCAAGGCCCAGCGGTTTCGAAGCCAGGAAAAAAATAGGGAAGACGCCATGAATCGGTTGCAGCAGATCGTAAAAAGTGTTCTGGTAAAAAAAAAGAAACGAAAAGAGACAAAACCCAAAAAAACAGCCGTTAAAAAACGCCTGGACAGCAAAACAAAACAAGGCAGGATTAAAGACTTGAGAAAGAAAGTGGATTATTAATCCCGGACCGGAACACGACTCCCAGTACTTTAAAAAAAATATTTGTTTGTGTCAAAATAAATGGTAGAGTTCTGAATTAATTGAATCCATTCCAATGGATTTATCCAAAAAAACATCCGACAAAGCAATAAAAAGGAGCCATCCAAATGGCACAAAAAAAGAGGGAACCAGACAAAAAAACCACCCAAAAATCTGTTTCAACCCCTGGATGTCCCATTGTCGGAATGGGAGCTTCTGCCGGCGGCCTGGAGGCGTTTGAATCGTTTTTCACGTCCATGCCCCGGGACAGCGGCATGGCCTTTGTCCTGATATCGCACCTGGACCCCACCCATATCAGTCTTTTGCCGGAGCTGCTTCAAAAAAAAACAGCCATGAAGGTCTGTCCGATAGAAGATGGGATGAAAATTCAACCCGACACAGTGTATGCCATTCCCCCCAACAAGGATGTGTCAATTATTAACGGAGTCCTGCTTCTCATGGATCTGCCCCAGCCCAGGGGTTTTAACCTTCCCATTGACAATTTTTTCAGATCCCTTGCCCAGGACCAGGGGGCCAATGCCATCGCCATTGTTCTGTCCGGAACCGGCAGTGACGGCAGTTTAGGCGTAAAACAGATCAAAGGTGAACTGGGCATGGTGATGGTCCAGGATGAGGCTTCTGCCAAATATGCGGGGATGCCCCGAAGTGCGATTGCGACAGGGCTTGCAGATTATATCCTGCCCGTGGACAAGATGCCGGAGGCACTGATAAAATATACCCGGCATGCCATTATTGAATTAAAAGGCAAAATCAGTTCAGATGAAGACAACTTTCAAAAAGCATTGCTCAAAATTTACATTCTTCTTCGGACCCACACCAACCATGACTTCTCCCTTTACAAGAAAAATACCATTATCCGTCGGATCGAAAGACGGATGCATGTGCACCAGATCGATAAAATTCAGGACTATGTCACCTATCTTGGCAAAAGCAAGCGTGAAATCCATGTTCTGTTCAAGGATCTCCTCATCGGGGTGACAAGTTTTTTCAGGGATCCTGCAGCATTTGACAGCCTCAAGGATAAATTTTTACCCGGACTGCTTTGTGATAAACCCGAAGAGAGTGGTGTCAGAATCTGGGTCGCCGGATGCAGCACAGGTGAAGAAGCCTATTCCATTGCCATTGTTTTACACGAATGCATGGAGAAGCTGGGCCGGCATTTTGTTGTCCAGATATTTGCCACTGATCTGGATGAGGATGCCATTGCCATTGCAAGATCAGGTCTGTATCCCGTCAGTATCTCGGCCGATGTCGATCCGGAACGGTTAAACCGCTTTTTCACCAGAGAGGACAACCATTTCAGGGTCAAAAAATCCATCCGGGAAATGCTGGTATTTGCACCGCAAAACCTGACCAAGGACCCGCCCTTTACCAAACTGGATCTGCTCAGCTGCCGGAATCTTCTGATTTACCTGAGCCAGGAGCTGCAGAAAAACCTTTTCCCTGTGTTTCATTACAGCCTGAAACCGGGTGGCATCTTATTCTTAGGATCATCTGAGTCCATTGGGCAGGACTCAGGCCTGTTTAACCTGTCCGATAGGAAATGGAAAATCTTCAACCGCCGGCCCAGCCTGTCAACTGCCCATCCAGTATTGAATTTCCCGGTGTCCGCATCCCTTGAAAACCCCCTGGAAACAAAGACCACAGAAACTGTCAGACGGGTTGAAGAAATCAACAGCTTTCTGCTGGTGGAAACCATTCTGCAGCAGAGTGACACCCCCCCCTGCGCCGTCATTGATGAAAAATTAAATATCGTGTACATCCACGGCCGTACCGGCAGGTATCTGGAACCTGCCCCGGGCAAGGTCTGCAACAATATCCTGGAAATGGCAAGGCCCGGTCTGAAGGTGCCGCTGGCAGCGGCCATCCGCAAAGCCGCCACCCTTAAACAGGAAGTGACCCATACCCAAATCGATATCAAAGAAAACAGCGGTTTTATCAAGGTGACATTGACGGTAAAACCTGTCCTTGAATATGGTGCCATCCGCGGCATGCTCATGGTTGTTTTTAACGATGCCGTAAAAGCCAAAGGCCCGGCAAAGACAAGAATACCCAGAAAAAACGAAAGTATCACCCGGCTTGAACAGGAACTCCAGTATACCAGAGAAAATCTGCAGACCACCATTGAAGAGCTGGAAACCGCCAATGAAGAACTCAAATCCACGAATGAAGAACTGCAGTCCACCAACGAGGAACTGCAGTCCACCAACGAAGAACTTGAGACGTCAAAAGAGGAGCTGCAATCCCTTAACGAGGAATCGGCAACCGTTAATGCAGAACTCCAGAGCCGGATAGATGAATTGTCAGATGCCAATGACGACATGAAAAATCTGCTGAACTCCACGCACATTGGAACGATTTTTCTGGATATTGACCTGAATATCCGGCGGTTCACCGACATGGTCACCCGGCTGGTCCCCCTGACTGCTGCGGATATCGGCCGGCCTGTCAGTCATTTTACTACTGAATTAAAGGCATTTGAGATCGTTGATCATGCACGGCAGGTTCTCAAGGATCTGATCACCCAGGAATGTGAAGTCCAGAGCCGGGACAGTAAATTTTTCAGAACAAGAATCACGCCTTACCGCACCATGCACAATGTCATTGACGGTGTGGTCGTTACCTTTGAAGATATTACTGAATTCAAGAAGTTTCGTCTGACCACCCAGCGCCTGTCCGTGGTCATGGATTCAGCAGATGCCATCCTCATTCTGGATAAAGACGGTAATATTACCTTCTGGAATAAGGGGGCCCAAAAATTATATGGTTATACCCAAGCAGAAGCATTAAAAATGAATATCTGCAATATGGTGCCGGATGATAAAATTAAAGACGCTCTAGCAGTCATGAAAACAGCCTTTGCCGGCGAATTAGTTGGCAGCCTTGAAACAGACCGTCAAACAAAAGCAGGCAAAACAATACAAATCCGGCTTATTGCAGCAGCGCTCAGGGATGAAAGAAATACAATCAACCATATCGTCATGATTGAAAGAGACGATACAAAAACCGCCAAAAATCCATAAAGGATAAATACTCCTGTGAAAGGTGTACCAATGACCCGGAACAAAATCGCCCAGGAAAAATTTAACCGGTTACGCAGACAGGCTGAAGATCTGATGAAGGACAACGCGTTTATCCAGCCGCCAGATGCTGTTGAAAATCCGCTTCAATTAATTCATGAACTGTCAACCTACCAGATCGAGCTGGAACTGCAGAATGAAGAACTGCAGCTTTCCCAGCAGGCCCTTATGGAATCCCGGGAAAGCTATGCCCGGCTGTATGATTTTGCACCAGTGGGGTACCTTACCGTCAGCAGAAAAGGACGTATCCAAAAGGTCAACCTGACCTTTGCAGATATGCTGTCAACAGAAAGATCAGCACTGGTAAATCAACCCTTTTCAACCTGCATCCTTCCCGAAGACCAGGATATTTACTTTGTCCATTGCCGAAAGCTCAAAGAATCCGGAATGCCGCAGCGGTGCAAACTGCGCATACAAAAAAAGGATGGCACCTGCTTTTATGTAAACCTGGAAAGCTCTGCTGTTTCAAACAAGGATAAAGCCCCGGAGCAATACCGCACCGTGGTCATTGACATCAGCGAATACCAGCAGATAGAACAGGAGCTGACAAAATACCGCGACAGCCTGGAGGAACTGGTTGAGCAGCGCACAGCCGATCTGAAAAAGGAAATTACCCAGCATCGACGTGTCCAGGAAGAATTAAAAAAGAGTGAACAACGTTTCAGGGCCATTGCAGATTATGCAACCGACTGGGAAACATGGCTGGACCCAAAAGGCCGGGTGCTGTGGACCAATCCATCCATGGAACGGCTGACAGGATTCACCATGGCAGAATATACCGGGTTGAGCCTGGATGAACGGATAAAAAAAATCGTATGGCCTGAAGATCAACCAGAAGTAATCGATCACCTGAAAAAAGGATTGTCAGAAAAAGCAAGCGGCAATGATCTGCCGTTTCGAATTTTCAGAAAAAACGGAGAAATTCGCTGGGTATCCATGTCATTCCAGCCGATTTACGGCATCAGCGGTGAATACCTGGGGCTTCGTAACAGTATCAGGGATATAACAGAACGCAAAAATCATGAACAGGAAAAAAAAATGCTGGAAGGACAACTTATGCAGGCACAGAAAATGGAGGCATTGGGTGCCCTGTCCAGTGGAATCGCCCATGACTTTAACAACATTTTGACCAGCATTATCGCCTATACCCAGTTACTGGAGATGCGGCATTTTCCGGATGACGGATATGTAAAAAACAGTCTGACCCAGATTTTACATTCTGCCTATCAAGCCAGGGACCTGGTCAGCCAGATAATGACATTCAGCCGCAAAACCGACCCTGCGAAAGAACCTGTCCTGCTGGAGCATGTTGTCCGGGATCTTGTAAAGATGCTCAGGCCTTCATTGCCGTCAACAATCAAGATCATAGAACAGACAAAGTTCACACACTGCACGGTTTTTGCCGATCCGTCCCAGATGCACCAGGTATTGATGAACCTGTGCACCAATGCCGCCCATGCCATGAAATCCCGGGGAGGGATTCTGAAAATTTCGCTTGATCTTGTGAACCTGAGCGGCAAGCAATGCCGGTCCATTGATCACATCGCTCCTGGAAAGTATGTGGAAATTACCATCAGCGATACAGGATGCGGGATATCAGCGGAAAATATCCGGAAAATTTTTGACCCGTATTTTACAACCAAGAAAACCGGGGAAGGAACGGGCCTTGGACTTTCCGTCAGCCACGGCATTGTGAAAAACCATGATGGTGCCGTCATTGTCAGCAGCCGGCCAGATCAGGGAAGCATCTTCAAAGTTTTTATCCCCTATTTTCTCCAGGAAATCCCCGGGATAAAACAGACAGAACCCGACCCCATCCCTCCGGGGACTGCCGGTATCCTTTTTGTGGATGACGATGTGAATATTGCCGAAGGGATCCAGAAGGTATTGAAAAATTCAGGCTATGACATTATTTATAAAACCACTGGAAAGCAGGCACTGGAGGCGCTTAATCAAACGCCGGACCGGTTTGATGTGGTGATCACGGATTTGACCATGCCGGAAATGACCGGTGATGTTCTTGCCGCTCAAATCAAAAAAATCCGGCCTGACCTGCCTGTCATCCTGTGCTCAGGATTGCCGGAAGAACATCATGACACCCTTTTATCAAAATATAAAGTGGATGCGTTTATTCAAAAGCCCTATAATAAAGAACATCTGATTCAAGCCATCCACAAGGTCATTGACAAATGAAATCTCAAAGCCACTTATTGGACATCAGATGGCCTATGGATAAATTTGGATCTTTTTTAACACATCCATCATCTGTTTTCCGGCAGCCGGATCTTTATACGGCACCAGCTGTTCCCACTTTTCACTCGCAAGATTTTTGTTTTCTTCCAGCGCTCTTTTGACCGCTTTTTGGGAGTCTTCTTTCATCCCTTTGGCATCATAAGCGGCCGCCAGCATCAGATAGGAGGGCCAGAAACCCGGATCCTGCACTGCTGCTTTCTCAAGTGAAAAGATGGCCTGGTCATAATCCCGGGTCAGAAAATAGGCATGGCCCAGACCAAACATATACCAGACAGGATATTTTGGATCCAGGCGGATGGCTTTTATAAAAAGGTCAATTCCAGGCCCGGGCTGGTTTGAATGGGTGAGCAGCTCTCCATAAGACGCCAGCCAGTCCGGATTGTTCGGATCAAGGGCAAGGGCTTTTTTTATTTCATCTATACCCAGGTCATGCTGCTTGGTCCAAAGATAATAATGGGCCAGCTGACTGTAACCGGCCGGTTCATCCGGATTGATTTCAATTGCCTTCTGACCCCACTCAAAAACCTTGTTTAAAATTGCCGGGTCCTTGTCCGGCCCGAAAATCCATTGTGTAAAAAAGGTCTTTCCCATTGCGGCATAAGCTTTGGCAAACTTAGGATCCAGACGGATGGCGTTTTGGAGCAGTTCTCGGCCCTCGGCCAGTTTTCCAAGATCTGTTGAGCTGCATAATCCATTTGCCTTGAGATAGTAATCATAGGCTTCAAGATTACGGGTGCCTTTCATCATGATCCGCTTTTTATCATCACTGGTCATCCGGACAGCCAGGGCAGTGATGATTTTTTCACGCACCTCGTCCTGAAGGGAGAAAATATCTTTCAAATCACGATCATACCGCTCAGCCCAGACATGACCTTCTGTTTTTGAATCAATCAGCTGAGCCGTGATACGGACACGGTCACCCACTTTTCTGACACTGCCTTCAAGAACATATTTCACCCCCAGATCGCGGCCGATTTTATCAATGGTTACCTTTTTGTTCTTGTAGAAAAACACAGAATTGCGGGCGATTACAAACAATCCTGAAATCCTTGACAGATCTGTGATCAAATCTTCTGTCAGCCCGTCGGAAAAGTATTCCTGTTCTTTGTCTTTGCTCATGTTAACAAAGGGCAGCACGGCAATGGACGGTTTGTCCGGAATTCTTAAATCCATTAACTTCTGCCGGATCATTTTTCGGTGCTCAGCAGGTGTAAAAAGGGTGTTCTTCTTAAAAAGGATACCCCCGCCAACCAGCAGCAGGATCAAAATCACTCCCACAATCCTGTGTTTTCTTCGTTTATAGGCTGGGTCATCTTTTTTGTGTCTGTATTTGAGACTTCCTGCTGACAAAGGGTCACTCAAAACGCGATACACAGGTACAGGCCCGGAAATATTTTTCAGTTCCTTGTTTCCCAAAAATTCATACCCCAGCGGCAGCCTGTTTTTTACCTGGTCCCAGGCAGAGCCTGAAATACAGATGCCGCCGCCTTGAGCAATCCCTTCAAGCCGTGCGGCAATATTAATCCCGTCTCCATAGATTCGTTCATCATCCTCGATAATATCTCCCAGGTTGATGCCAATTCTGAATTCCATTTTTCGATCATCCGTAAGGTCCTTATTCCGCTCCATTAATACCTTCTGAATCTCGACGGCACATGCCACTGCATTGGTAACGCTTGAAAACTCGGATAAGATATTATCGCCGGGAGAATCTACAACCCGGCCATCATGGGTTGAAATTTTTTGGAAAAGCAGTTCTCTGCATGCTTTAATGGACGTTACGGTATCAACCTCATTCTCCGCCATGAGCCGGCTGTAATCTTTGACATCCGCTGAAAAAATGGCGGCAAGCTTGCGGTTTACTTTCCGATCATCCATATTGAGCACCTTTTAAACAGGTCTGTGTAATGAAGCCGGGGTCATCATAGTAAATCTGCAGAAAAATAACAAGCCGGTTGACATCAGACCTCAGGTGCCGGTCAACGATTAGAAAACCTGGTCAGGTTTATAATTCCAAAGAAAAAAGGTCACGGCAATACCGCCTGTTAATATCAAAAGACTGCCGATGATAAAAATATAAGAAAGGCCAAAAACATCAAGAATAATTCCGGAAAGTATGGGAGATACAATCATGCCCAGGCTCCAGGCAGCATCTGTAATGCTCATCAAAGATGCCATCCCCATGGTCCGCCCCAGAAGGCCGGTGATGACAAGTCCTCCTGGCAATGAGATGCCGTTTGCCATTCCCATAAAAATGTTCAGTAAAAGGATCATCATAAACCCATCAACAAACGGCATTCCAAATACGGTCATACCCGATGCAAAGGTGCCGATAATCACAAGATATTTTGGATTGACCCGATCCGCAAGCCTGCCGCAGGAACGCTGTAGAAATGCAATAAGAAAAATGTTGGCTGTTAAAATGATCCCCACCTGGGAGCTTGTCAGTTTAAGCTGCAAGGCAAGAATTGGTAAAAATGTATACACAGCTCCCTGCCCTGAGGCAGCAAAAAATCTCATGATAAAAATACCCAGGACCACTCGATGGGTGAACATTTTCTTAATCGAGAACCGGCTCTTGTTTCCATTGGCTCCATGGCGTTGCGCATCAGGGGGGATAAATACCATGACCAGTATACACGTAAAAAATGCCAGTGCGCCCATGGTATAAAACGTCGCATCCATGCCGAAATGATCCCGGATGGTTCCGCCCAGGGCAGGCCCGATCCCAAGGCCGATCATTACCGCCATATTCAGGGTTCCCATATACAACCCAAGTTTTTGTTTTGGGGCAATATCCGCTGCAAGGGCCATGGCAATGGGGACCACAAGAACGGATGCCAGTCCGTGGAAAAATCGAATGATAATAAGCATTTCAGCAGTATCCGGTATTACGTAGAAAATCGAAATAGCGGCATAGACAAAAAGACCTGCAACAATAAACTTTTTTCTTCCCCACCTGTCGGAAAGCCGTCCCATAAATGGACTGAACAGAACCCGGGAAACATTAAAGCTTGCAATGATAAGCCCGACTAAAAATCCCCCTGCACCGAGTTCCACAGCATAAACCGGTATGAGCGGCCAGATAATGCCAAGCCCGATCATTGCCACGCCCACTGAAACGGAAAGTAAAAAAAGAATCCCGGAAGAAGATCGGTTCATTCTCTAATCCCCCTCCTTTTATTTTTGCTGCTGAAATTCAATCGTTTCATTTCTTTTTCAAGGGTAAGTTCAAATCCTTTTAGAATCATTTTTTTCCACCACAAGCATGCGTTGTCAAACTAACTATAACTGATAAAAATTTTGATTCAACCAGAAGCATAGGATATTCTTAAAAATATTAAGCGAGTTTAATGAGTGCAAGTACCCACCGGTCGGATTTTGAGTCGCCCTCACGACTGGCAAAAGAAGCCAACCTCCTTCAAATTGAGACGTTTACCCCATAATGATAAACATATTGGGCGCTTTTTAACCATCTCAAGATGACTTCAAAAGAACAAAGTTGTCTAAAATAATACTCTAAGGTTTCTTTTTTTTCAGAATCATCGAATTGATTCCACCCTCTCTTAACATCATCCCTGAGAGGGTGGACACATCACGATAGGGCAACTTTCGTAGAATGAAGTGAAATATAATTTTTATTTGCCTTTTGGACCGGGCGACGGTGGTGAAGGAAATCCACTACCATCAGGTATACCATCACCCGAGTTTGGTGCTGGTCCGGGACTACTACCAGCGTGTACCGTAGCAAAGGGCAACCCCATCAATACCAACATAACGATAAGAATTATCCATTTTTTCATCCTGTTACCTCCTTAATTAGAATTTATGCCTGCATTCTGAGTGCTCTTTTTTTAAGTCAAGTCAGGAATAGTAATACATGTTTAGAGTTCGTTTGTTCTGGAGCTGTAGATTTCGTGCTAATATCCATAGTAAGCTAAACACATTGCTGTTCAACTGGTATGTCAAGCCAAGGCCGGCGAGAACTGATCATACTTCCTAATGAGAGCGTTATTTTTGAGCACTCAAAACATAATAAAGCGGTTTGCGTATCCAAACAAATTTACACTATCTTAACCTTTCATCTAATGCAAATAAAATCTACAATTACAGTCTGTTTTATTCGCGTCCAATAACTGAAGGCTTGCCACCCCTTGTCCTCGCAATGTCACGCGCAGAATCTGGCCGGGCCGCCAGAGCCGCATTCGCGGCCCCCATGTTCCCGTTCCTCTGCAAATGATAGCAGTCATACCATCCACTTCGTAACGTCCCTCCAGAAGGGGATATCGCTTTTGAACCAGATAACCGAATGGCCATATCTGTCCGCCGTGGGTATGCCCGCTAAGCATCAATCCTACCCCTTCTCCAGCTGCCTTTTCAGCCTGCCACGGCGTATGGGAAAGAAGAATTGTGGCCCCGGGAGGGCGACCTACGAGAGCCTGCGAGATGGGATCGTTGTTTTGGCTGTTTCGACTTCTGGTCGTAAGATCCTCCACGCCTGCCAGGACAAGACCCGGTCTCACTTCAGCCCATGTATTGTTCAGCAACGTAAACCCTGCTGCTTCAAACAGGTTCATTTTACTTCCCCCGTAAAATTCATGATTGCCGGAAACCGCCCAGAGCCCATAAGGTGCGGAGAGTTGCTTAAAGGGGGCAATCAATTGATCTTCAGGAGGCCCATGTCCTTCAAAGATATCACCCAGCAACAATACAAGATCGGGCTTCTGTTCCTGTACCTGGGCAATCCGATCTGCCAGCCAGATCTTGCCCAGCTGTGAACCCAGATGCATATCCGACAAAGCCACAATCACAGTTCCATCCAGCGCAGCGGGCAAACCGGGAAGGGTTACTTCGTATTTTTCCACCATTGGCGGTCGCAGGCCCTGAAAGAGTGCAATCACCGAGAGCATCATTCCGATTAACACGGCAAATCCTCGCAGTGAAGCCGATAGCCGGGGCATGAGAATGCCAAAAAAGGTGATGAGGTCTATTAAAAGAAGCAAAAGAAACGTCAGGAATAAAACAGCCATCCAGTTCATTCCTAAGAATTCAAGAACACCTGCAAGGATTCCTGTGCTGGAATGCCCAATAATACGACCCAAGAAAAAAATGGTCCACAGGGTCAGGCCTGTACCGATAAATATCCTTCTGGATATGTGCTGTTCCACAAATGGTATGGAAGCAGCTCTCCAGAAAACATAAACATGCATGAAGGTGCAAAGTGAAATTAAAATGGTTCCAAACATGGTTGTTATTTTTTTACTTTCTTATGCATTCCTGATGAATTGGTTTTCCTTGTTGAACAAAGGAATCACCTTCAAAAGTTCCATGAGAAGGATCGCCACAAGACCACCTGCCAGCGCCAGAAGCAAATCATTCAAGGAAACCGATCCGAAACGGTACAGGCCTTTGAGAAAGGGTATTGTAAGCACAAGGCACATTACTGTGATTGTTCCTGTCATGACCCATTTGAATGCCGCATTCTTTTCTTTCAGCATGCTGATGCTTGATTTTGTCAGGGAACGATTCGATAGAATCATTCCAAGGTTACAGACCACAAGCGTCAGAAATGCCAGTGCCCGAGCCGTCTCAGCAGAATGATCATTGCGTATGAAAAGATAAATGGCAATGGTAACTACCAGGGTCAAGCCCCCTTGAAAAAAGCACTTCAGAAGGGTTGACCCTTCGAAGAGCCTGGCATCAAAGCTGCGCGGTTTTCGTTTCATGACTCCGCCGTCATCTTTGTCTGCTTCAAAAATCAGTGTACATGCGGGATCAATAATCAGCTCAAGAAAAACAATATGCACCGGAAATAAAATCAAGGGCCATTTCAGCAGTACGGGTATCAATGAAAGTCCTGCAATGGGAATATGAACCGAAAGGATGAACATCATCGCCTTTTTAAGATTGTCATAAATACGTCGACCCATACGCACGGCAATCACGATGGAATTAAAATCATCATCAAGAAGCACCAGTGATGCTGCCTCACGGGCGACATCCGTGCCGCGGCCCCCCATTGCCACCCCGATATGTGCGGCTTTCAGGGCGGGCGCATCATTCACACCATCCCCCGTCATGGCAACGATTTCTTTGTTTATTTTAAGTGCCTGGACAATGCGCAGCTTCTGTTCCGGCACCATGCGGGCAAAGATGTTGACGTCTTTTATGCGCTCTGCCAGTTGTTCATCGGTTAATGTTTCCAGTTCAGTACCGGTAATATGCTGATTTGGATTTAAAAGACCGATCTGCCGGGCAATGCTCATGGCGGTGCCTGGATAGTCCCCGGTGATCATGATCGTACGGATGCCGGCGGTGTAACATTCTTCAATCGCCCCTTTTACATTGGAGCGGACAGGGTCTTCAAGGCCAATTAATCCGATGAATTTAAACTGAAAATCATGTTGCTGCTCGGGCAGATTCATTTTCCGATGCCGGGTACACGCCACTCCGATAACCCGTTTCCCCTGATTACTGAGCATATCGATTTTTTCTTCAAGCCATTTTAATTTCAATGCATCAAAATGACAAAGATCCGCAATGGCTTCAGGTGCGCCCTTGGCTGCGATGACAAGATCTTCACCCGAAGCCGACGTCCAGACCCGGGACATGGCAAGCAGTTCTTTGCTTAAGGGATATTCACGCTGGAGCGTCCATGACGAGTGAAGATGCTCTGTCTGTGAAAGGGTGCGTTCACCCAGTTCTTTCATGGCCTTTTCCATGGGGTCAAAGGGGTCGACCGGGCTTGCAAGAATGCTGTACTCGACCACTTCGTGGAATTCTTCCGGAATTGCTTTATTTGTTTTCTCAATCTGAAACACCTGGTCGCCTGCCACAATATCGGATACGGTCATTTGATTAAGGGTCAGTGTCCCTGTTTTATCAACACAGAGCACGGTTGCCGAACCAAGCGTTTCCACTGCGGGAACCCGCCGGGTCAACACCCGGAATTTTGAGATCCGCCAGGCACCAAGCGCCAGAAAAACCGTGAGAACAACCGGGAACTCCTCGGGAAGGATAGCCATGGCCAGAGATAATCCGGCAAGAAATCCTTCCAGCAGATTGCCGCGGGTCAGCCAGTACACCACAACCACCAGTATGCAGAGAATACCGCCAACGAGTGCAAAGGTGCGGACGACTTCGCCGGTCTGGATCTGAAGCGGGGTTCGTTCTTCTTCAAGGGATTGAAGGGCTTTGCCGATTTTCCCCAATTCGGTTCGGATTCCGGTTGCCCTGATAATCCCTGCTGCCTGGCCGGACACCACCAGAGTTCCTGAAAAAGCAAAGGGAAGATCATCCCCTCCTGGTTTCCCCATCGCAATGGATGCGTCTTGGGTGGATACTTTTCTAACGGGAACGGATTCACCGGTTAAAAGAGATTCATCAATGGAAAAATTGACAGCATGAACCAGAACACAGTCTGCGGGAACACGGTCGCCTTCCGAGAGCAGGATAACATCATCACCGACCACTTCCCGCCCGGGGATGCGTATTTTTTCCCCATCACGGATGACGTATGCACGAGGGCTGGACAGATCCTTGAGTGCTTCAAGCGCTCTTTCGGTTTTTCGTTCCTGATAAAAGGTGATGCCGATAATAACAAAAACAAAGCCAAGCAGCATCAATGCTTCCTGAAATTCACCAGACAGCAGATACAAGGCCCCGCAAGCGATCAACAACAGGAACATGGGTTCTCTCAAGACCCCAATCAGGATATCCAGACCTTTTCGTTTTCCCTGGGTCGGCAATTCGTTAAAGCCATCTTGTTCCTGCCTCTTTAATACCTCATCCTGGGTGAGACCTTTCAAATTCTCAAACGATATCCTGCTCATTTTTTTAATCCTTTAAATGAAACCTAATCCTGATATACGCATCCTATTGGGGAATTTTTACTATGTCATCATCATAAATCCCGTCTTCAGCTGTAGTGTGACAGGCAATACAATTTGATAATGAACCTATGGATTTTCGTTTCAATACATTCGGGGAGATATCATGGTGTTGTTTTATGATATATGGCGTTTGGGTAATTCTTAAAGGAGCCTGATTCCCAGCTCCCTGAATGATTTTGCCCGCCCGTTTTGTCGTGCTGTGGTCAGCGCTGTTGGACTTTAGATAATCTGTAACGATTTTTTGAGAATCAGCATCCAGTTCAACCGATTCTCCAAAATGGTCATCAAGGCTTGACAGGAGACTCATCCAGGAGGATTCCGGCAGGAAAACCGGCTGATATGCAAAGTGACAGGCCCCGCACTCGGCCTGGTAAACCGAATTGTTTACCGGTTTTATATCGTTATGGCGATTATCACTATTTTGGTGACGCTCCCGTTTTCTTTTTTGATGCTTGCCATTATCATCATCTTTTTTCTCACCATTCGCTAACAGGGCGCGCCATTTCTTTTCTTTATGATCATCATCGGCATAAGCCAGGAAAGAAGGGATAAAAAAAAGAGTACTGAAAACCAGACAAATTATTAAAAGCATTGTCTTGTGATCCATTTTAGTTTCCTCCATCATAAATCTGCCATGAAATAATACCATTATCCTCGACAATGATTTTATATCTCCCCAAACGGAAAATGCCGGGTTCAATTATTTTGCCGGGCCCTATAGTTACATTGTCTATATTGACGTGCTGCTGATTGAAATAATTGGAGAGGGATTGTCCTGTGCTGACATCCAGCAGACTGGGGCTAAAACAATAATATTGACTCTTGTTCCAGATCGGCAATTTTCTTAGTCGTTCATGATACTCCAGTTTCAAACAACCCTCTTTTTCATGGCTCCATTATTAATATATTGCTAATAATAAAGCTATTTCCAACACGATGTTCACCAAGAGCCATATTCATTTCCCACGTATACATAAACCGATCATATTCAGCGATGATATAGTCTTCCAATCTGTATTCTTTTTTTATCATTTTTATAGCATATAATCTGTTAAATCGTTTTGTGGTCAATTCTGCCGGAAGAACGCTTCCCAAGCTAAATGATAAAATCTTTTCTAAAATCATATTGACAGCTAATTATAATTATGAGCAAATACTCATTTTATGTCAACTCGCATTTTGGATATTGGTTATGACAGCACGAGTGGGTGGGACACCTGGAGGTAGAGCAGCATAGTTTGTGCGAAGCTCTGCACGATTATGTCGCCGGAATGATGGAGATGCACGCCAGGCAACCACGATTGCAACATATTCTGCTTGAGGAGACGCCACTGCCCGAGCGAGTTCACCAGGCATTACTTGAGGCCGAACAACATGCTGCCAAAACTGTAGCCGGTCTTATCCGTTTATATCCTGAAGTTCGATCAAACTGCCTCGATCATACCTGTTTTGTCATCGTCCAGACAGTTGAGAGTTTAACCCACCGGTACGCAGCCCATCCCGATGATCAGTTCATCCCGCGGACTATATTTGTGGATGAAGTGGTCAAAATGATTATTGCTTACCTTAAATGCGATAGCTCCTCTTTATAAATCCATATAACGATTTTCTTTCATTTTTCACAGCTTCAATTTACTCGCGGCTATAGATGGCATAACCGGTCACGAAATAATTGAAAATCGGGGAATGACTTTCAGAAATTATTGGACTGTTTCTTAATGCCATTGATACCCACAAGAAAGGCATGTTGGTTTATGAACACAAATCATTTCACCACATTCGGGACAAATCCATTTCTCTTTTTCATTCCGAATGAAATGTCTGATCCCAAACTCATTTATCATTTTGAGATTGTCGATCATGCTCATTCCATATTTGGTTCTGTATCGTTTATCTAATTGTTTCAACCTGGTGCAAGGAAAACTATCACAACGATTGGAACAATACTTAGTTTTACCTTTGGAGGTTTGTTCGCAGTTTCTGATTTTACATGTAGTACGGCATTTTGATTTTTGACTTTTCTGGCTATCGATCCTAAGGCAACCTGGACATTTATTCTTTTCTCGAATGTATCCCCAACAGAGGCGGCAATTCATTCCACATGGTGCAATCAAGTTTGTAGGAATTGTTGTCGTTATTTTCCGGTGTGTTTTTGTCATGATCTGTATACTCAATTTTGTTTCGGCCAAGGGGTTCCCCAATTTTTTTCTGAGTAACATGCAAGAATAACTTATTCAATAACACTTGACGGCTATCAAAAAAATATAAGAGTAGCAACTTTTTTCTGCAATAAGGATAGGCATAAGGCTTTTTTTCTGATGACCTGAAATTAATAAAATTAGAATGATTTCAAAATGCTGCTGTTTGTGATAAAATATTAAAATCGATTTATTTTCCACCATACTTTCGGTAATTGAGCCTATATATGTTGAATTTAAAAATTAATCTAAACTTCAAGACTTACATGGAATATGCCGCCAAAGAGGTGGGCAATTTTACGATCTATGTCAATGCCGCAATAATCGGTTTCATTATATGTTTTTTTACGGGTAATTACTCTATTGTTCCGTTTGTTGTCCCCCTTTTTGTTCAAATAATAGCCAGATCAAATGTCAAGTACCGACAAAGACATATCAGTGCTTTAGTGGAATTGCCTGCTCAAACGGAAGATCCGGTTTTCATAATGGATATACAAGGGAATATACTTCTTTCTACAGGTAAAACACGGGACCTCTTTAAAAAACACTCAATAAATAATATAAGTGGTTTTATTGACCGAAAAGCACTTGATGCGATTATTGAAATGGTATTCAGAGATACACTAAGTCCTTCTATTCCTTCTGTGGAAACCTATTCGAATATTTCACAAAAATGGTATGAAATCAAAGCAAAAACTGCAGGTATGAGCTACGGAGAAAAAACTCAAAAGGTTCTAGTGTGGTTTCAAGACATCTCTTTGAGAAAAACATATGATTTAAGGCTGCGTGACCTTTTACGCTACTCAGATTCTCTGATTTCCTCTTTAAAAGAGTTTGTCAAATCGGGTTCTATCTTCGAACATCTGTCTTTATTTCTACTAAAGGATTATGAAGCTGTTTTTATTACCAGAACGGATAAAAATAAAAATCTCGTAGGATATGTTTTTAAAATTTGTTCAGGAAAAATACAAAGATCTGAATCAATAATCATTCCCAAAGAATCACTTGCTCCCATCAATATTTCCAGAAAAGAATCCCAAATTATATCTGACGATATGTCTAACTATAATTCTAAAGATGACTTCCTGCACAAAAATCCTCTTGACCCCAAAGTGCTGGACTTCATTGATGTTCCAATCCAAAATTTCATTACCTATAACGAAGCTGATATATCGATAATTGCTTTTAATTTTATATCAACCATTACAACATATGAAGAAAGTTTTTTTGAAATCCTGGTTAATATTTATAGAACAATGGTAATGCTCGTTGAGCTGGAACAGGACCATGAAAAAAATTTAAAATAAAATAGAAACTGTTAAAAATAAAAAGGTTACCGACAATAACATCAAAGGAAGACAAACAATGGAACGATGCGGCTGGGAAACAAACGATCCGACCTATATCAAATACCATGATGAAGAATGGGGGGTGCCGGTTCATGACGACAAAAAACTCTTTGAATTCATCCTTTTGGAAGGCGCACAGGCAGGACTTTCATGGTTGACGATTCTAAAAAGAAGGCCGGGGTACAAAAAAGCCTTTGCTGATTTTGATGTTGAAAAAGTGGCACGGTTCACGCCTAAAAAAATTGAAAAACTCCTTCTGGATCCCGGCATTATCCGTAACCGGCTCAAGGTTACTGCAGCCGTGACAAATGCCCGGGCCTTTATTCAGATAAAAGAAGAATTCGGGTCTTTTGACGCTTATTCCTGGCGCTTTATGGAGGGGAAACCAAAAATAAATCATTACACCGCTTTAGACCAGATCCCGGCAACAACCAGGGAGTCCGACGTATTTTCAAAGGATCTCAAGCAGCGGGGGTTTAAATTTGTCGGTTCAACCATTATTTATGCCCACATGCAGGCTGTGGGCATGGTCAATGATCACCTTGTCACCTGTTTCAGGTATAAAGAGGTCATGGTGGAATGAATAAAACAAACCAATGGGATAAACCATCTGCCATCCCCCACGGTGCATGGTCCGGCGAGTTTAATCATCCTGACACCAGAGGGCTGTTGAATTTACAGGATGATTGCCTCTCTTTTAAACGGTTCAGAGAAAAACGCTGGTGTTACATGGGAATTATTCACCCGGATATTATTTTCGGGTGCGCAGTGATCCACCTTGGATACATTGCCAGTGCCTTTGCCTTTGGATTTGACCGGCAGCAAAAAAAGATGATTCAACATTCACAGGTTTTTGTCCCCCTGGGGCAGGTCCGCTATGATCAAAACCCGGAAACCGGCGTCTGCAGCTATAAAGGTCTCTGGAACCGGTTGATCCTTACCCATGATAAAAATAAAGGCAAAAAGAAAATCCATGCCCGGTTTTACCGGCCGGGCAGATCCCTTTCAGCTGATCTTGATGTCATTGAACCCGATGGCGGCATTTCTCCCATGAATTTTTTAATGCTCATGAAAGACAATCGGTCTGCATTTACCACCAAAATTGCAGGACTCAAAGCCAGGGGACAGATCACACTCCATAAAAAATGCTTTGACCTTGCATCTGAAAATACTTTTGCCGTCTTTGACTGGACCCATGGATTCTATCCACGGAAGACATCCTGGAACTGGGCATGCGGTGCCGGTTTTGCCGATGACGGGACCCGGGTTGGGTTTAATTTTTCATCCGGTGTATATGAAAACGGGTTACTGGAAAATACGGTCTGGATTAACGGGACACCCTTTAAAACAGGAGATATCATCTTTACCTATGACCCAAGCAATCCTGAAAATTCATGGCAGATCAAGACCAAAGACGATCTTATCAATCTAAAATTCAAACCCGAAGGCATCAGAAGGGCAAATGACAACCTTGGTATTATCAAGAGCCGTTTCATACAACCCTGTGGTTCATTTGAAGGATCTATACAAACAATGGGAAAAATCATTCTCCATCTTTCCTGTGTCGGCGGTGTGGTTGAAGAGCATTTTGCCAAATGGTAAACTATCGTGAAATCCTTTGAGTTTCTTGCTCTTCCCATAACAATTGGCTTTTAATTTAAATAAAAATTATGTAAGACTGACGTGATGTCTTTAAGCGCACACAGTCTATGGTCGTTATAACGGGGTTGCGTTTACATTCAATCTTTAAGGACGTGCAATGGATAAAAAACTTTCCTATGAACAACTTGAAAAGCGGGTGATGGAACTTGAAAAAAAAGCTGCTAAAAAAACATTCTCCGAAAAACTGACCCGCACCCTTTTTGAGATTTCCAATGCCGTCACCATCAACACGGATCTAAACGAGTTGTACCTGTCCATCTATACCTCCTTAGACAAGCTCATGGGATTGCCCAACTTTTATATTGCCCTTTATAAAAAAGATACCAATAAAATATCCATTCCGTTTTTTGTGGATCAATATGATAAATATTCGCAATACGAGGATTCTTATACTGAAACCAATTCTTTAACAGGGGAGGTGCTTAAAAAAAAGAACCCCCTGATTTTAAATGAAGCGCAATTAAAAAAAAGGGCAGCCAAGGGAAGTATTATAGGAACCACGCCCAAAGTCTGGATAGGGGTGCCCCTGCTTAAAAGGGAAATACCCTTTGGCGTAATTGCCGTGCAAAGCTATGATAACCCGAATTATTTTGGCCCCAAGGACCTTGATATTCTCATCTCTGCTTCCAACCAGATTGCCCTTGCCATAGAAAGAAAACACTCCCTTGACGAACTGGATATGCTTAAAAATTATCTTTACAATATCATTAACTCCATGCCATCCGTACTGGTTGGGGTGGATAAAGAAGGGATTGTCACCCAGTGGAATTTCCAGGCAGAACTTGAAACCACTGTCAAAGCTGCGGATGCCATAGGAAAAAACCTTGTGGATATCTTCCCGAGACTCTCCCGAAATATGGATCAGATAAAAGAAAGCATTGAATTCAACAAAATCAAGACCCAGTTAAAACAGGAATATTTTACAGACACCCAAACCCGATACGAAGATATTATTATTTATCCTCTGGTCACCAATAGTGTTAACGGAGTTGTCATCCGCATGGATGACATCACGGACCAGGTAAGACTTGAAGAAATGATGATACAGTCTGAAAAAATGCTTTCCATTGGCGGACTTGCAGCAGGAATGGCCCATGAAATCAATAATCCCCTTGCCGGCATGATGCAGAATGCGCAAGTCATTTACAACAGGATTTCCAAGGATATTCCCGCCAATGAAACAGCAGCCCGGGAGGTGGGGATTACAATGAAGGATATCCGGGCATATATGGAAAAAAGGGATATTCTTCACAAGCTGGACCTGATCAATGAGACCGGAAACAGGGCAGCAAAAATTGTTAAAAACATGCTGGGCTTTGCCAGGAAAAGTGATTCCATCCTTGAAACCCAAGATCTTTCAACGGTATTGAGAAAAACCGTTGAACTTGCAAAAAGCGATTACAACCTTAAAAAACAATATGATTTCAAACTTATCAACATCATTGAAGAATTTGATGCTGCCACCCCCCCGGTGCTGTGTGATAAAAACAAACTCCAGCAGGTTTTTTTAAACATTTTAAAAAACGGGGCACAGGCCATGTTTGAAACAAGAAGTCCTTCATTTGCACCCCGATTTATCCTTCGGATTTATAAAGAACCCGGTTTTGCCTGTATTGAAATCGAGGACAATGGCCCGGGAATGGACGAGGAAACCAGAAAAAGGCTGTTTGAACCGTTTTACACGACCAAGCCGGTTGGAGACGGCACTGGTCTGGGTCTATCTGTCTCCTATTTTATTATTGTCAAAGATCATAAAGGTGAAATGACGGTAGCGTCAACGCCGGAAAAAAGCACCAGATTTATTATTAAACTTCCATACTGATGTCATTTTCAGCATCCAGTCAAGAAAGGAAGAACATGATTTTAGTCACAGCAGATCAAATGCAGGAAATGGATAAAACAACCATAGAATCCTTTGGTATTCCCGGATGTGTTTTAATGGAAAACGCCGGAAGAGGGGCGGTTGATTTTCTGTTGAAAAAATTTAAAGATATCAGACCCCAAAAGATTGCCGTGATGGCCGGCCGTGGGAATAATGGCGGAGACGGATTTGTCATGGCAAGATATTTGATGGAAAAAAAATTTGACGTCACAGTGTTTTTGCTATCGTTAAAAAACAAGGTAAAAGGTGATGCAAAACTCAACATGGATTTTGCCCAGAAACTATGTGACCGGTCCCGCACAAGTTCCATTATTGAAATCCCGGATGCCGATGCCTTTGAGAAACAAAAAAATCAGATGCGCCATCATGATCTGTTCATTGATGCCATTTTGGGAACCGGTCTTAATTCAGATGTCAAAGGAATTTTCAAGGATGCCATTGAATTGATGAATGCTTCTTTAAAACCTGTTTTTTCCATTGATATCCCCTCGGGTCTTGACTCAGATACAGGTCAGCCCCTGGGGGTAGCGGTAAAAGCAGATGCCACCGCCACCTTTGCCTTTGCCAAAGCAGGCCACATTCTCTTTCCGGGGAATACGTTTACCGGTGAGCTTTCGGTCATTGATATCGGCATCCCCGACTTTATTGCCCAAGAAAAAAACATTGCCCTTTTTTTAATTGAAAAAAATGACATTACCGCCTGTTTTACGCCAAGAGAATTTCAAAGCCATAAAGGCAGTTTCGGCCATGTGCTGGTGATTGCCGGGTCTGCCGGCAAAACCGGGGCAGCCGCGCTTTGCGCCAATGCAGCCATGCGGTGCGGAACAGGGCTGGTCACTTTAGGGGTTGCAAAAAGCCTGAACACCAGCATTGAATCCCTGGTCATTGAACCCATGACCCATCCGCTGCCTGAAAAAGACAAGGGATGTTTATCAGACACTTGTTTTGATGAAATTCAATCCTTATTAACAGGAAAGCAGGCCCTTGCTATGGGTCCGGGCCTGGGCACCCGAAAGGGTACAAAAAAATTAGTTGAAAACCTGATCCTGCAAACCCGGGTGCCGATGATTATTGATGCAGATGCCATCAATTGTATTGCAGGAAATTCAAAGATCCTGAAAAAGAAAAAAGCACCCGCCATCCTGACCCCCCACCCAGGTGAAATGGCCGGGCTTTGCGGGATGACAACCTCGGATGTCCAGGCAGACAGGATCGGCATTGCATCCAGTTTTGCCAAAACCCATGACTGCATCCTGATTTTAAAAGGCGCCCAGACCGTTGTCAGTCTTCCCAACGGCAGATCCTATATTTGTCCCACCGGCAATCCCGGCATGGCGTCCGGCGGGATGGGCGATGTGCTGACCGGCATGATTGCAGGCTTTTGTGCCCAGGGGTTTACACCTGAAAATGCAAGCCTTGCAGGGGTGTATATCCATGGGCTTTGTGCAGACATTCTTTCCTGTGATATGGGAGCTTTCGGCTTTGTTGCCACAGACATGATTCAAATGATTCCAAAAACCATTCATCAGTATCTATTATGAAATCCATAGAATCAAAAACTTCAGATCAGACATTTGAACTGGGAAACGCCCTGGGCAAACTGATTTCAAAAGCAACCTGCATTGCCTTAAACGGTGAGCTGGGTGCCGGCAAGACAACATTTGTCCAGGGACTTGCAAAGGGACTGGGGGTTTCGGATAAATATTATGTCACAAGCCCCACATTCAACATCATTAATGAATATCCGACGCGGCTGTTCACCTTGTGCCATCTCGACCTTTACCGGCTGGGATCTTTTGATGAACTGGAATATATCGGATTTGATGATCTTGTGGACGATACCCATATTATTGTTGTTGAATGGCCCCGGATTTTAAATGATATTTCCTTTGAGTTTGATATCCGGATCAATTTTGAATTTGATGACCAGTATAACAGAATAATATCTGTTTTTGCCTCTGGACAACACGGATCAAATCTGCTAAGCAAACTAGTTTTATAAATACTAATTTTTTACGAATAACGGAGTTATTATGGCATTAAGAGTACAAAAATACGGCGGAACCTCGGTTGCCGACATTGAACGTATCAATACGGTTGCCGACAGGGTCCAGAAAGCGTACGATGAAGGCGACAAGGTAGTTGTTGTGCTCTCTGCCATGTCAGGTGTTACCGACAGCCTTATCAGTCTTGCAAAAAAGGCTGCAAAGACACCGGACAAAAGAGAGCTTGACGTACTGCTTGCCACGGGTGAACAGACCACTGCTGCCCTGCTTGCCATGATCCTCAAATCAAGAGGATACAATGCAAAATCTTTTCTTGGTTTCCAGGCAGGCATTCGAACGGATAAAATATCGGGCAAGGCAAGAATACTGGATATTGACTGTAAAAAAATACAATTTGCCCTTGAAGATGGATATATTGCGGTGGTTGCAGGATTCCAGGGTGCAGATGAAGACGGTGACATCACAACCCTTGGCCGGGGCGGATCCGATACATCCGCCGTTGCCATTGCATCGTCCCTGAAAGCCGATGTCTGTGAAATCTTCACAGATGTGGATGGCGTATATACCACAGACCCCAGAATCTGCAGCAGTGCAAGAAAAATCAGCAAGATATCCTATGAAGAAATGCTTGAGATGGCCATTTTGGGTGCCAAGGTTCTTCAGATCCGTTCGGTTGAGTTTGCAAAAAAATATAATGTGCCCGTGCACGTAAGGTCATCATTCAATGAGGAGGAAGGAACAATGGTCGTCAACGAGAGTTCAGATATGGAAAGTGTGGTTGTCTCCGGTATTACCTGTGATATGAATGAGGCAAGAATCACATTAAAACGAGTTCCGGACCAGCCCGGCATTTCGGCAAAAATATTCACCCCCCTTGCCGAGGCGGAAATATGTGTGGATATGATTATTCAGAACACCCGCTCCGGCGGCGACACCGACCTGACGTTTACCGTAACCAAAGATGACTTTGAGCGGGCCAAAGAAATTTCGGAAAAAGTTGCCAAGGAAATTGGTGCGACTGATATTCTCACGGCCCAGGAAATTGCCAAGGTATCGGTTATCGGCCTTGGGATGAAAAGTCATTCCGGCGTGGCAGCCACAATGTTCCAGGCCCTGGCATCTGAAAATATCAATATCCGGCTGATCAGCACATCTGAAATCAGGATCTCCTGCGTAATCCTGGCAAAATATGCTGAACTTGCCGTAAGAACCCTTCACACCGCATTCGGACTTGACCAGAAAAAGGCAACCCCGA